>JANNRP010000199.1:0-10503 GCA_031401535.1 Hyphomicrobiaceae bacterium
TCAGTAACTGGTAGTTCTTGTCAGCAAGCAAACGCACGGTTGCCGGCAAGGAGTCGTAAGCCTGCCAGAAGTCCTGGTTCGCGAAATGCTTCACAGCGGTCTGGACCGACCTGCCTTGTGGTCCTCGCGTGCCTTTTCAGCGATGCGGTCTAATTTGCCAGCCTTTGCGTCGCGCTCGATCTGCGCGTCCCATTGCTGACTGGCAAATTGCTCGAACCAGTCACGCAGCTTCGCCAGTTCGTCCGCCGGTAGCTGGGTAATGGCGCTCTCGATTTCTTCGAGCTTGGTCATTAATTTCTGTCCGTGCAAGCGAATGGCCTTTGTTCTGATTGTTATCTACGCTTTGCGCAAGTTTCTCGAGCAAGGCGTGCGGTGTCGATCAATCGGCGCTCATCTATGCTTGTGCTGTGATATCTGAGCTCCTGCTTTGATTGAGAAACTAAGCCAACATAGTCCACGAAGTTGATTCCTCCAGGCATATTGCGAACGATGCACTCGCAAAAGCGTTCATCGCCTATCGAGGCTATGCACTGAAACTTTGCCTCCTTTGACGCCGACTCAAAATAAGACTTCGCCCGATCGAGGTCGCGAAAGGCCTTCTCAACCGCTTTGTTTCGCTCTTGCTGTTCCAATGTTTGGGCAAATGCTGACAGACTTGTCATAAGCAGCGACAAAACAACCAGCAGCACGACACACATGAAACCTCTCCTAGCCCGTACTTGATCTACTTGATCTCACCCCAACCCCTTATTGCTCTCCTTCACCGCAACCGCTTTTGCCGCGTCCGCATCGACATAAACCTTACCCCCCATTTCTTTAAACTTGGCGGACATCGCCTCCATTCCCTGTTCTTGATCATTCAGCGTCTTGGCATAATCCCGCACATCCTGGGTGATCTTCATCGAGCAGAACTTCGGGCCGCACATCGAACAGAAGTGTGCGACCTTGTGGGCGTCCTTCGGCAACGTCTCGTCGTGGTAGCTGCGTGCGGTATCGGGATCGAGGCCGAGGTTGAACTGATCCTCCCAGCGGAAGTCGAAGCGGGCACGTGAGATCGCGTCATCGCGCAACTGCGCCGCCGGATGACCCTTGGCGAGATCGGCCGCGTGCGCGGCGATTCGATAAGTGATGACGCCGACCTTGACGTCGTCGCGGTTAGGCAACCCCAGATGTTCCTTTGGGGTCACGTAACAGAGCATGGCGCAGCCGAACCAACCGATCATGGCCGCCCCGATGCCGCTGGTGATGTGGTCGTAGCCAGGAGCGATGTCGGTTGTCAGCGGTCCGAGCGTGTAGAAGGGGGCTTCGCCGCACTCCTTCAACTGTTTGTCCATGTTAATCTTGATCTTATGCATGGCGACGTGGCCCGGCCCTTCGATCATCACCTGGCAGCCTTTGCTCCAGGCGATCTGGGTCAACTCGCCCAAGGTTTCCAACTCGGCGAACTGGGCACGATCGTTGGCGTCAGCCTGTGATCCCGGACGCAAGCCGTCGCCCAGCGAGAACGTCACGTCATACTTGCGCATGATGTCGCAAATGTCGGCGAAGTGCGTGTAGAGGAAGCTCTCCTTGTGGTGGGCCAAGCACCACTTGGCCATGATCGAGCCGCCGCGCGACACGATGCCCGTCACGCGATGGGCGGTCATCGGCACGTAAGCCAAACGCACGCCGGCGTGGATCGTGAAGTAATCAACACCCTGCTCGCACTGCTCGATCAGCGTGTCGCGGTAAAGCTCCCACGTCAGCTTGACGGGGTCGCCATCGCACTTTTCCAGCGCCTGATAGATCGGCACCGTGCCGATCGGCACCGGTGAATTGCGCAGGATCCACTCGCGCGTGTTGTGGATATTGCGGCCCGTCGACAGGTCCATCACCGTGTCCGCGCCCCAGCGGATCGACCACACCATCTTGTCGACCTCCTCCTCGACCGAGGACGTGACCGCCGAATTGCCGATGTTGGCGTTGATCTTCACCAGGAAGTTGCGGCCGATGATCATCGGCTCGACTTCGGCGTGGTTGATATTGGCCGGGATCACGGCGCGGCCGCGGGCAACCTCGTCGCGCACGAACTCCGGCGTGATGTGTTCGGGGATCGCCGCGCCGAAGCTCTCCCCGTCCTTGATCGCGGCCTTGGCGCGAGCGAGCGCTTCCGTCCGACCCAGGTTCTCGCGGTGCGCGATGTAGATCATCTCCTTGGTGATGATGCCGGCACGGGCGAACTCGAGCTGCGTGACGGGCCCATCTCCGGACGCCCGCAACGGCATCGGCTTGTTCGGGAAATCGCGCGCCAGCGCCTTGCCGGATACGTTGCCGTTGTCCTCGGGCCGGATATCGCGGCCGACATACGCCTCGACCCCGCCGCGCGCCTTGATCCAGCTTTCGCGAATCCGCGGCAGTCCCTTCTCAACGTCGATGGTCACTGAGCTGTCGGTATAGGGACCGGACGGATCGTAAACGCGGAATGGCGGCTCCTTGGCCTCGGCCTGGAGCGTGATTTCACGGAACGGCACCAGCACATCGGCATGCCCAGCCGGAGCGTCGTATACCTTGGCGCTGCCGGTAATGGGGCCCGTCGTCACCTCGGGCAACATCAGATCCTTGGCGCGGGTCATCTTGTTCATGGCGGTTCTCCTATACGTTCGTTGTGTTCAGCGATTGAGTTGGCGTTTGGCGTGTGTGCCTGGCGGCGCGCCGTAGATGGCATCGGCGCAGTCCGCCGACATGGTTTCGGGCACGCGGTTACTAGCGATGATATTGGCAATGGTGGCGTCGGAGGCGAGCACGATGGCAGAGCCACGCACGATGCCGGGTAACCCTGATATTTCTATGCAGCGGGCGATGCCCTCGTACCACTGCGGTTCGCGCAGCTCGGTCAGATCGTCGGCGCCATGTAGCGTCACGCGCAATTGGGCTTTCTGGCGGGTCAGCACGCGCAGCACCTTGACCGCGTCCTGATGCGGCAGCCCGGCACGCAGCATGACGAGATTGTAGGGACGTGACGTGTAGCCCAAGGCATCCAGCGCCTCATCGGCAGTCGTAGCCCGGTCGATCGCGGATGCGCCATAGCGCTGCAAGACTGCTGCAATGGCGTTAGCCACCAGCGGCTCATGATCAACCAAGAGAATGTTAGCGGTCTCGAAAACCTGCCGCAATTGCTCCGCACTCGCGGTTTGCATATCGTGTGGTATGCCCATGTCCGTCCCTTCGCCGGCATTATCCGGATCAGGTCCTAAGAGTGGCAGCGCCGCACCAGCGCCATCTCAGCCAGCTGCTGCCGGCCCCCCTCGGAACGGCACTGTTGTGGAACGGCATTGAGAATTTGGCAAGTCCTAGTCGCCAAACCGACGCCGCGAATCGGGATAATCTGATTCAGGCCGCTTTGGCCACATGCGGGCAATCCGCCGTGTCGCTTGCATTCGATCGTTGGCGCCGCACCCTCGACGATGGCAATCGTGCCGCCGCCGTAGTGCCGCTCCCGAACGTGCTTGATAGTGTAAAACTGCCGCCGTGCAATTCCACGAGCTTCTTGACAATCGGCAGGCCAAGCCCGCTGCCGACCGTGGGACCGGTAGTGGCACCGCATGCCCTCTGGAACGGTAGCATCACGCGCTCCAGATCCTCAGCACTGATACCCGGTCCATCGTCGCGGACGGCGATCACGCAACCACGATCGTCCACACCTTCGCATACAATGTTGACGACCCCGCCGATCCGGCCATACCGCACGGCATTGCTGACAAGGTTCAAAAGCACCTGGAATAGCGCCCGCTCATCGCCAAGGATGCAAACAGCATCGCCTGCCAATGTGACGGTAACCGATATCTGACGCTCCCGCGCTTCAGGCTCGATGAAACGAGCCGCACGCAGCATGATGTCTTCAAGCCAGACCTCGTCCTCGACCAGGACATATTGACCAGCTTCGGCCTTGGCCAAATCCAGAAGATCGTTCACGAGTGACTGCAAATGCCGCGCCCCAGCATTGATGTCACGCAGGTAGCTGTCACGTGCCTCAGGTGACAGGCGCGCCGCGTTGCGACCGGTCAAAAGTTCAGAGAAGCCGATGATTGCATTCAGCGGTGACCGCAATTCATGAGTGACCGTGCGGACAAATTCCGATTGCGACGCGTTAGCCCGCTCCACCTGCGCACGGGAACGCGAAACATTGGACGCCATTTCATTGAACATCACCGTTAGCTGGTGCAGCTCACGGGGGGCAAAGCGATCGGGCAACGGCGCGCGGACAGTCAGATCATCGGCCGACATACGTTGCACCGCATGATGTAGAGAGGTGATCGGGCCGGTAATTATGACGCCGACCCGAATTGCGACCAATGCTGCAATCAGCAAGGCGGCAACAATGATACTCGGCAGCAATCGCGCAATGCTTTCAGCGCTGAACGCGGCCGCTGGCAAATGCAAAACCAGCAGCAACAGCGGTCCAGCGACCAGCATCACGCAGACCAGCAATAGTGCTCGCCCTATCGACAACATCCGCATATCCACCCAACGGACGAGCCCGATCTTCAGAAAGCCTCGTCACACGTGTCGCAATTAATGGCGCAGCCGGACATTCCAGCTGGTTAACACGCCCATTTTGGCTGTTGGGACGGTTTACACTTCGTGATGGTAACACGCTCAATTGGACGCATCGGCGGCGGCCGACGCACAGGGCGGCCCACAAAAAAGCCCTTCCGCCGCAAGGGCAGAAGGGCTCGATTGACAATGGTATTATTCGAAAAATGCTTACTGCACAGGCTTCGGTGCTTCGGTTTTGCTCTTGACGGCTTCCTTGGCCTTTTCTACGGCACCCTTGGTCGCGTCTGAAGCCTTCTTGGCGGCATCCTTGGTGGCCTCGGTCGCCTTCTGCAGCAAAGTCTTTGGCGGCTCGGCATACTTGTAGGCCTGCACTGCCGCAAGCACTTCCTTGGTGGTGTCGAGAGTGACTATGCGTTTGCCATCCTTGGTGGCGATCGTCAGCGCCTTGAACTGAACGCCGATTTTCTTTTCGCCAACGCCCAGGACGCCGCCGACACCGATAATGACTCCATCGATCCGGTTGGCGCCCGCCGCCATGATAACGTCTTCGATATCACCGACTGGCTCACCAGCCTTGTTGACGACTTTGGCGCCGAGCAGGCGTTCCTTGACACTGAACTGGTCAACTTGCTGCCCCTTGTAGAAAACACCGCTCGGAATAGAGACCTTGGAGACGGCAGCCGTCGGGGCCGCGTCAGGAGCCTTCTGCTGAGCGCTGACCGGGATCGAGGCCACTACGGCTGCGGCCGCGATGAGGCTGAGAAGTGTCTTGTTCATAGTGCAATACCCTCGTTGGATTGATGCCGCTCGATGAGCGTCATGGATCAAGTTGGCACGGGGCGGCTTGAACCGCACGCGCGACGCCCTCGGGGATAGGCCGCTTCAGTGACGGGTTCAAGTCGCATTGAGGGTATCTTCAAGCCGCCAACCTGCAAGTTTTATGAACAGATCCAGAGACCAGTCTGAATTTGGGGACAACCGCCCCCTTAGAGCCGCCTCGATTTGCCGAAAGGGGGGCACTGGAGTAGGCTATTTCACCATTTCAGCCCGCACCGCGCTTGCTGATGCAGCATTCGCGCGATGTCGTGTGGGCGTTGGACTCAATCGGGATACCCTATCAGTGATCAACTCAATACACGAAAACGACCAGTCGCCACCACCGGTCGACCCGCCCAAGACCCCGCCGACATCTGGCCCAGGCAGTGGCGGTGATGTGCGGCCCGTGCTGATCACAGATGAAATGCGCAAGAGCTATCTCGACTACGCCATGAGCGTTATCGTATCGCGTGCATTGCCTGACGTTCGGGATGGTTTGAAGCCCGTGCACCGGCGCATTCTGTTCGGCATGAGCGAGCTTGGCCTCGAGCCCAATAAAAAGCATGTTAAATGCGCGCGCGTCGTGGGCGAAGTCATGGGCAAATACCATCCCCACGGCAACCTCGCGATCTACGACGCACTGGTCCGCATGGCGCAGGACTTCTCGATGCGCGTGCCGCTGGTCGACGGCCAGGGCAACTTCGGCTCGGTCGATGGCGACCCTCCCGCCGCTGATCGGTACACCGAGTGCCGCCTCGCCAAGGTCGCGACCACGCTGCTTGACGATCTCGATAAGGACACCGTCGACTATCGCGAGAACTATGACGGCACGTTGCGCGAACCGAGCGTAATGCCGGCCAAGTTCCCGAACTTGCTCGTCAATGGTGCCGGCGGAATAGCCGTCGGCATGGCAACGAATATTCCGCCACACAACCTGGGCGAAGTTATAGACGCGTGCCTTGCGCACCTCGAGAACCCGGAAATTTCGATCGACGAGTTGTGCCAGATCGTGCCCGGCCCCGACTTTCCGACTGGCGCCATGATCCTCGGGCGCGGCGGCATCCTGTCAGCCTACCACAAGGGCCGCGGGTCAATCATCATGCGCGCCAAAGTCCACACCGAAGATATCCGCAAGGACCGCGAAGCGCTCATCGTGACGGCGATTCCCTATCAGGTGAACAAGAAAGTTCTGCAGGAGAAAATTGCTGACCTCGTGCGTGAAAAGCGGATCGAGGGCATCTCCGACCTATGGGACGAGAGTAACCGCGAAGGCATGCGCATCGTCATCGAATTGAAGCGTGATGCGGTCGCCGACGTGGTGCTCAACCAGCTCTGGCGCTTTTCCGACCTGCAAACGACGTTCGGCGCCAACATGCTGGCCATCACCGGCGGTCGCCCCGAGCAACTCAACCTCAAGGACATGATCAGCGCCTTCACCGCCTTCCGCGAGGAAGTCGTGTCACGGCGCACCAAGTTCCTGCTTAACAAGTCGCGTGACCGCGCCCACGTGCTGGTTGGCTTGGGGATCGCAGTCGCCAATATCGACGACGTGATCAACCTGATCCGGCGCGCGCCATCGCCCTCCGAAGCCAAAGAACAGCTGATGACGCGCGATTGGCCAGCCAAGGATATGGCCCCGTTGATGGAGCTGATTGCTGATCCGAAGAGCCGCTTGAGCGCCGACGGCACCATGAAGCTGTCGGCCGAGCAGGCACAGGCGATCCTCGATCTGCGATTGCAGCGCCTGACAGCTCTCGGGCGCGACGAAATCGGCGACGACTTGATGAAGATCGCTGGCGAAATCAAGGAATTCCTCGATATCCTGTCGTCGCGTGTCCGCATCGTCGACATCATCAAAAGCGAGCTGAGCTCGATCAAGACGCAGTACGCGACGCCACGGCAGACCGAAATCATCGACATCGAAGGTGAAGTCGAGGATGAGGATCTGATCCAGCGTGAGGATATGGTCGTGACGGTTAGCCTAAAGGGCTACATCAAGCGCGTGCCACTATCGACCTATCGGGCACAGCGGCGCGGCGGCAAGGGCCGGTCCGGCATGTCGACGCGCGAGGAAGATGTCGTCACGCGGCTGTTCATGGCGTCAACCCATACCCCAGTGCTGTTCTTCTCGTCGCGCGGCATGTGCTACCGGATGAAAGTCTGGCGCTTGCCGATCGGCACGCCACAGTCCCAGGGCAAGGCGCTGATCAACCTGCTGCCGCTGACTCAGGGCGAAGTGATTACGTCAATCCTCACGCTGCCGGAGGACCCTAAGAGCTGGGCTGAACTCGAACTGATGTTTGCGACCCGCAACGGCAACGTCAGGCGCAATTCGCTGGGCGACTTCGAGAGCATCAATCGCAACGGTAAAATCGCGATGAAACTCGACGAGGGCGACCAGATCATCGATGTCGCAATCTGCTCGACAGCCCAAGACGTCATGTTGGCAACAGCTGACGGTCAGTGCATCCGCTTTTCAGCTGAGGACGTGAGGCTGTTCAAAGGCCGGGATTCAGATGGTGTGCGCGGCATCAGGCTCGCCGAGGGTAATACAGTAATTGCGATGGCCATCCTCACTCATGTCGATGCGACACCCGCGGAACGCAGCGCCTATACCAAGCACGCGACAGCGCTACGGCGTGCGCTTAACGCCGAAGCCAACGCCGAGGACGGCGAAGTGGCCGCCGAGCCGGAGGCCGACGCCGAGGAGGCAATCGAGGGCGAGACTGTGCTCACGACGGAGCGCATCGCCGAGTTGGCCAGCACCGAGCAATTCGTGCTCACAGTGTCGGAACGCGGCTACGGGAAGCGCTCGTCGTCCTACGATTTCCGCCTGTCGGGACGGGGGGGGAAGGGCATCGCCGCCATGGTTGTCAATGATCGGAACGGGCAGCTCGTCGCGTCCTTCCCGATCGAGGACAGCGACCAGCTCATGCTCGTCACCGATGGGGGCCAGCTGATCCGGTGCCCGGTCAAGGACGTGCGCATTGCTGGCCGAAACACACAAGGCGTACGCATCTTCAAGACCGACAGCACCGAGAAAGTCGTCTCTGTGGAACGCATCCGCGACGATGGATCGGAAGCGGACAGCGCAGCAGATGGCGAAGGCGAGCCACCATCTGGGGACATTCAAGAGTAGAGAAGAGCGCATTTTGCGCTCGGTCCCGCTCAACCCACGAGCCGCGCATAGCCTTGTTCGACGGTTTCGTCCAGCAATTGCCGATAGCCTGCATAGGCTGCGTGGGTGCTTGGGATTTCGCCAAACTCCACGCCCGAGAAATCGGTACGCTTGCAATAGATGATGGGGGCAGCGACTGGTACATACTGCGCCCGGTTTTTATTCAGCGTCGTAATCAGCCCGCGCATCTGACCTGCCTGATCCTGCTGGGAGACAATGACATTGCGCATCGCGCCCTTCGTCAGCGACACCAGATGAATGTACATGGATGAGGCTGGAACATAGAGCCGACCGCGGTGCGAGAATGGCGCATCAGGCCGGTTCTGCTCCACAAACAGCAGACTCGGCCAACCACTGTCCCAGGTGATCAACGTGCTATAGGCGATGATCATGTGTGGCACCGAGAACGCTGGCCGGATCGTCAAGTACTCGCCGACATAGTGATCGACCGCAAGACGGTTGTAGGCACCCATGTAAAGCGGGGCGACATCGGTGCCCATGCCGGGCTTGCCCGGTTCGTCACGCTCGGAAACCTTGTGGACCGCCGTCCCATTCCAAGCCTGCTTGATCTCGTCGAAGTCCAGGCCCAGAACCATGCAAACATCGAACAACGTCTGATCGCGCACGACGCGGCCATTCATCAGGTTTTGCACGGTCTTTTCGTGGCAATCGGCAGCATCAGCCAGTTCGGCCTGCGTGATTTTCTTCTCAATCATCGCCTTAGAGATACGGGCAACAGCCGGATTGCGCTCGGACACGGACATGCAGCCCCTCAATAACTTTACGATCGGGGGCGAGTGTATGCCGATCCCAACATGTCGGAAAGTACCGGAATTTTCTCGACCGCCGCAGTGTCGGCTATCGGATGTTGCCGTTGGCTGACCTCTAGTGGACTCAACTTTCCGACAACCGCCCGCCATCCTTTTCCCATCAACAACGGGAGTCTGACATGACTACCAATATATTGAAGTTCAAGATCTTTTCAGGCCTGTCACTAGCATTTACGGCAGCACTGGCCAGTGGTGGAACATCGGCCCTCGCCACTGATTTCTCCTGCCGCAGCGCCAGCACTACGGCCGAGAACACGATCTGCGCCCACGCCAATCTCAGTTCTCTCGACGACCAGATGGCGCGGATCTATGGCCGCCTTTGGGCGGAATACAACACACGCGATCGCGTTCAGTTGCGCAGTGAACAGCGTCGCTTCCTGGGTTATCGCGATGCCTGCGGTCGTGACGTGCGCTGCATCAAGGGCGCTTATCTCGACCAGATTTCCGTGCTTGATACCAAGCTAGCCGAGATACTCGATAAGTGATCAACCCTATGCCGGTTTCGGGGCGGCGAGCAGTGCGCCGCCCAGCATGATAAGGCCAGCGGCAATCATCATCAACTCAATGACAATCCGAAAACGCTGTGCATCCATCCCCATCAGGATGCGTTTCGATAACCACGAGCCAATCATCAACGCGCATCCGACGGCAAGACCGCGTGCTGCCGTGGTCGGCGACATTGCTCCAAAGGCATGGAAGATGATTGCCTTGGTCCCCGAAATCGCCGCAGAACCAACTGCTTCCGTCGCGATGAACCGGCCTTTCGTCAATCCATATGCCAGAAAGAATGGCGTGTTGATCGGTCCTGTCGAGGCTACCAAGCCGGTCAGAAAGCCTATCCCAGCTCCGACGATGGCCATACCGCGCAGGGTCATCTGGAACCCCTGTTCGAACAACCAGCGGCGCCCCGGCACCGAGAGCAGCAGGAAAATTCCGAGTGTCGCCTCGATCATACGTGGATTGAGCGACAGCAACGTGCGAGCGCCAATCATTGCGGCCGGAACCGCCGTCGCGCAGTAGACCGCATTCACCTTCCAGTCGATTTCACGCCACCAGACGGCGGCCCGCGAGACGTTCGCCATCAGCGCAGCGATCGCCATGATCGGCACGGTGTCTTGTGGGCCGAATGACCAGACAAGCATC
>JANNRP010000200.1:0-10237 GCA_031401535.1 Hyphomicrobiaceae bacterium
AGGCAAATAGAGCATCAAGGTGAGGCATTGCAGGCCCGATCCTAGCAGCAGCGTCTTGACGCCGCCGATGCGGTCCGCGATCCAGCCGGACGCGATGCGACTGACGACGCCCAGGCCCAGCATCACGGATAGCATTTCTGCACCGCGCGCCGCACCGAATCCTAGATCGCTGCAGTAGGCGACGATATGCACTTGTGGCATCGACATCGCGACACAACATGCCAGACCTGCGATCACCAGCAACGCTTGCAGTGTGCCTGGCGACAGCGTGGACGCATTGGACGGTTCAGCCTCGACAGGTGCACCGGTCCCAGCGGCGCCGCCAACGCCGACCGGTGACGGCCGCCGCAACAACAGGATAAGAGGCAGCATGGTGCAAATACAAAACACACCGATATAGACACTGGTCTGGCGCCAACCGATCTGCGTGATACCAGCCTGCAGGATCGGCGGCCAAACCGCACCGGCGAGATAATTGCCGCTGGCGCATATTGCAACAGCGATGCCCCGGCGACGGCGGAACCAGTGCGAGACATCCGCGATCAGCGGACCGAACGTCGCCGAGGTGCCGACGAGACCGATAACAAGGCCCTGCACGAGGATGAACTGCAACAGCGATGTCGTCTGCGCCGCCAGAATGAAACCGCCGCCCAGAGCCAGTGTACCTATGATCAAGGGCGTGACGATACCGACCCGGTCCGCGAGCCGCCCCATCAGGATGCCGCCGACAGCGATGCCCATCATCGTCATCGTATAAGGCAATGACGCCGTACCGCGCTGCACACCGAACTCCGCCTGTACCGTTGGCAGAGCCACCACGACCGACCACAGACCTATGCCACCAATTGTGGCGAGCATCAGCGACGCAAATAGACGCCGCCACGCAGGCGGCCCGTCAATCCCAGGATCGATCGTCGTAGAGGTGCCATCCCCGGCGCGGGCATCAACCATGGTCGCGTTCCGTCCCAGTGTGTTTTCTTAACCACTAGCATACCCATCGTGCTGACGGAGCGGCGCACATGCACGCGTGCCATGCAACAGTGCCGTTGTTGCGCTCGCCGCGTACTATGCGTGGCGAAATCGGTACGGTTGGTAAAAATTATGGTTAATTGCTACAGCGAAACGCACGCTATCCATGCCATAACGCTCTGAGGAACAGAACAATAGGAGACGATCATGACACGCTTGACGAGATGCGCAGCCGTTTGCGCGACATTGGTTTTAAGCATGGCAACTCCCGCCCTCGCCAAGGGAAAATGCGTGATGGCGGGCGGCGAAGCCACCATGGTCACCGAAGATCTGGCGAAGTTCATGGCGGGCGCTGCCCTGAAGAACTCAATTGCCGGAATGGGTGCCACACCGTCGGGCGCTGTGGCCGTGAAATGTACGCCGGGCGTCCTGACCTACTGCATCGCCCGCCAGCGTGCCTGCAAGTAATCACTTTTTGTGATTGCGGACGGCCCCGTTTTTTTCACATTGTTGGCGTCTGTACTGGTCCAGTGCGTCGCCAACATTATGAAACGATACCTTTCAGCCCATGGCCGAACTGACCCCCGACGTTCCCAAGGTTGAACTCGCAATTATCGAGTTGACCAACATTTTTCGTGCCGAGCAGAAACTCGCGCCCGTCAAACTGAACGTCAAACTGACTGCGGCTGCACGCGCCTATGCTGAATTTCTCGCCAAATCCAATCTGTTTTCGCATACGGCAGATGGGCGGCAGCACTCGGACCGTGCAAAAACCGCAGGATATGCCTACTGCCAAGTATCGGAAAATCTCGCCCTCAATCTCGACAGCCGTGGATTTGAGACCCGGCAACTGGCGCGCGATGCCGTCGAGGGATGGAAGAACTCGCCCGGCCACCGGAAGAACCTTGTCGCCCCCTATGTGACAGAGATCGGCGTGGGCGTCGCCAAAGCACGCGGCGAGGAAAAATACCTGTCGGTGCAACTGTTTGGCCGACCAGAAGCTTTGAAATACGAGTTTAAGATCCAGAACGGGCTGACCGACCCGGTAGTCTACAAGTTTGGTGCTGAAACCCACGAAATCAGGCCGCGCAACATCATAACGCACACCGCTTGCCAGCCAGCGCCCATCGTATTCGAGCGAGCTGGTTCGCAGTTTACTGGCAAGGCGCTGAAGGGGACCTATGAGGCGCGCAATGGCGATCTCTTTACGCTCAAAGGATCGACGACCAGTGGCGTGATCATTGATGTGACGTCCACCACACCCACGCCAGTGGTACGCGGCTCCCTCAATCAATAGCAGAATTGCTGCGCTGTAGCAGCCCGGGCAGCCGAATTCGGACATCGGGCATTGCCAGTTCGCGAGGAATAAACACGCGCGCGTCGAGAAAATGGCGCGTCAGCGCCAAGCCCGACAGGACGGCATCGAAGGTAATTTCTGCAGGTCGCTCCGTTGTGAGAAACGACGGCAACGCCAGCAGCCGATCCTTATAGGGCTCACCTGCTTCGCCAGATACGGCGCGCCCCGATTTCGGCGATACATAGAGCAAGTTGAACCGCACACCCGTTGCCGCGCACGTGGCAAGATCGAGGCCGAAGCCGAGTTCGCCCAGGAGTGCGATTTCCCAACGAACATACAAGGCTGGCCAGACGCTTGCATCATCGAGGAAACCCAGCACAAACAGCGTAATCTCGTAGAGGTTGGGATGCGGATCGCGCTCAGGGATCAATCGGCACAGCGCTGTTAGGGAACTCAATCCGGCCAGCGCCAAGGGATCCTGCATGGCGGCTGCCGCGTAGCCACGCCTCAGCTCGATCGTGGCATGGCCCAGGTGCTCGGCCAGCCGACCTTTCCAGGTTGCATCCACGTGATTGCCAATTTGCAAGGTCGGCCGCAGCCTCCTGGAGCGGCCGCCATGAACCAGCGCAGCACAGCGACCGTGACTGCGTGTCAAAAACTCGACGACCGCTGCCGTCTCGCCATGCGCCCTGACCGACAGGATAATGCCTTCGTCCGTCCACTCCATGAGACCAACTATATCCGAAGCCCGTTAGATGTTGAGTTGCTTCGGGGCCGGTTTCAACACCTTGGGCAATGTTGGGGGCGACGGTTGCTTTTGCGCCGGATTTTGCTGACCAGGTGCTTGCTGGATCATGCACGGAGATGCCCGGGCCGCACACATAACACCAGCTTCTGTCGTTGGCGAGCAGAGCAGCGACTTTGAATTCGCTATGCGCCAGCTGGTGAACCGATCACCGTTGAGCTTGGCGGCGTTGAACCATGCCTCGATCGCCAATTGCTGCGCCTGGGTCAGTGTCGCAGCTCGGACCGGCCCGCCGGCCACAGGTGGCAGACACACGCGCACTGCCGACTGTGCTGCATCCCCCATCAGAAGAACTATAACGCCGACACCCAGCGCATTCCGACCAACAGGTCTAAGCAAGGATTGCAGCATCTGCGCACCTCACTCCTTGGGAAACTCAAGACCCATCTCCTGATAACGCTCGGGGTCGTTGCCCCAATTGTCGCGCACTTTGACGAACAGGAACAGATCAACCTTGTGCTCCAGCAGCTTGGCCAATTCGATGCGCGACGCCATCGAGATTTCCTTGACCGTTGCACCGCCCTTGCCGAGCACGATCTTTTTCTGGCTGTCGCGCTCCACGAAGATGTTCTGCTCGATCCGAACGCCACCGTTGCGCAACTTCTTCCACGACAAAGTCTCGACCGTGATCGCGTAAGGTAATTCATCGTGCAGGCGATGCAGGATCTTCTCGCGGGTAATTTCCGAGGCAAGCATCCGCATCGGTAAATCGGAAATCTCGTCTTCCGGATAGTGCCACGGTCCGGGCGGCACGTGAGCGGCTAGGTACGTCGTCAGATCAGCCACGCCATCACCACCGAGTGCCGCGATCATGAAGATGCGATCGAATTTCTGCCGCGCCGTGATCTCGGCGGTAAGTTTGAGCAGCCGATCCTTGTCCTCGAGACGATCGATCTTGTTCAAGACCAGGAGCCGCGCACCGTTCGATGAACCGAGCTTGTCGAGAATTCGCGATACGTCATCGTCGAGGCCGCGCGCGGCATCTACCATCAGCACCACGATATCGGCATCACCCGCCCCGCTCCAAGCCGATTTGACCATGGCCCGGTCGAGACGACGCTTCGGCTCGAAGATGCCCGGCGTATCGATGAAGATCAGCTGACTCTGTCCCGACGCTGCGATGCCGCGTATCGGCATGCGGGTGGTTTGCACTTTGTGGCTGACAATCGAGACTTTGCTACCGACGATGCGATTGACGAGCGTCGATTTACCAGCATTTGGCGCCCCGATCACGGCAACGAACCCACACCGGGTGTCCGGTCCTGCAGCGGGCATGTTGCCGACGGCATTTGCGGCCGCTTTGGGTTCTTTCATGGCTCGATCTCACTCCACACACCTTGCGCCTTCAGCACGGCAGACGCCGCCGCCTGTTCGGCATGTCGTTTAGATGGTCCCTCACCGAGGCCAGGTTCACAGCCTTCGATGCGGACTTCGGCCACAAATTTCGGCGCGTGGTCCGGCCCCTTGCGGGCAACCTCGACATAGCGCGGAAGAGCGAAGCCCCGCCCCTGAGCCCACTCCTGCAAAGCCGACTTCGGGTCAGCTGCAACGCGCGGTCGACTGTCAAGCATGGGCCCCCACAATGTGGTGACGATCTTGCGCGCCCGATCAAAACCGGCCTCTAGGAACACAGCTCCCAGCACCGCTTCCATAGCATCGGCCAAAATCGTCTCTTTGTCCCGACCGCCGTTATCGGCTTCGCTGCTGCTCAAGACCAAATGCGCGCCAAGGCCAATGCTCCGCCCGATAGCGGCGCAGGTGCCGCCACGAACGAGGCGATTGAAATTCCGCGCAAGTTCACCCTCGGAGACGCTCGGCAAGCGTGCATTCAGCATCTCGGCGACTGCCAAGCCCAGAACGCGGTCGCCGAGAAACTCCAGCCGCTCGTTGTCCGTTCGCGGGGCATTGCTGACCCGCATGCTAGAATGGGTCAGCGCCTGCGTCAGCAAAGCCCTATCTTTGAAGCCATAGGCAATGGCTTTCTCCAGATCGGTGACCTTGCGCGCACGCAGCAGGGCGATCACCGTACGAGATTGAAGAATCGCGACCACCGGATATCGAACGGCCAGCGCCACGGCGTCAGCAAGCGGAATGCCTGTGGTTCGTCAAAGGCGCCAGAAAAGAAGACAATTTCGGCACGGCCCACCATGTTCTCAAAGGGGACGAAGCCAACGCCGGACCTTGGCTCACGGCTATCCGCAGAGTTGTCGCGGTTGTCACCCATCATGAAATAATGGCCGGCTGGTACTTTGAAGATGCCGGTATTATCGTTGTCGCCATTCCGCTGCGAGTCGAGCACTTTGTACTTGAGACCACCCGGCAATGTCTCCTCGTAGACCTCGATGCCGCGCGCCTGCCGCCCGTTCTCCCATGTATCAAAAGTACCGACGAGTCGCTTCGGGATGGCTTTACCGTTCAGATACAGAACGCCGTTCTGCATCTGGACCTCATCGCCCGGCAGGCCAATCACCCGCTTGATGTAGTCGAGCGATGTGTCGCTGGGCAGCTTGAACACCGCGACGTCGCCACGCTTCGGCAGGCTGGCGAACAGGCGACCGTCGAACATACGGGCACCCAATAGTGTGCCACCGTACGGGAACGAATGACGGCTATAGCCATAGGACAGCTTAGACACGAACAGGTAGTCACCAACCAGCAGCGTATCCTTCATCGAGCTCGAAGGAATATTGAACGGTTGATAGAAAAATATTCTAACAAATATAGCCAGTGCCAGCGCCTGGACAATAATTTTCGCCGACTCCCACCAGCCGCTTTCGTCTTTCTCGTTCGAATCCATATCCGAATTTACCTTGAGGCTCATCGAACCACTCCTTGAGGCCCACGGTTGCCATTACGACACCGGTGCCTGCTGCCGAGGCTATAGACGTTTCCCTGAAACGGCGCAAACAATGGTCGCGACAAAGATGTTGAGCCTTAACGAATGGGTTGCGACCTTTGGCGGAGAGCCATCAACCGATGTCAGTGACTGGCGCGGCGGAACATGGTCGAGGCGAGTAGCCCGGCCGCGACCGCGACCGCGACTGTGAACACGCCGTAGAAGAACGGGTGATCGAAGGCAAAGCTGTGCAGCACCCGCTCCAATCCCTCGCGTTCAAGCTTGACGCGCGCAGTATAGGTCGAGAGCAATGCTCCCTCCCGTAATAGATAGACTTTTGCGACGAGCGGTCCCACCGGCACGTTGGCTGGCAACTCGATCGACGCGCGAAACAAACTGCGACCAATGAAGACGACGCCGTATTGCTCCTCTTTGTAGAGCCCGTCCTTTTGCTTCAGGCGAATGACCGCAGTCTTGAAATCGGCGAGATCGGCGGTGTTAAGCCCCGTCTCCCAGCCACGGATCGGCGCCATCCGCACCTGCTCGAAGCCAATATCGTTTTCGCGCAGCAGCAGCGGATCGGCCAACTCGTCGAGCGGTCGTGTCGAAGCGATCGCATAGTAGCTTGGCACACTTTCAAAGGTCAGCGACTGAGTATTGATCCAAATTCCGGCAACGTTGCTCTTGCGGCGGGACACCAGCTTGGTCGGTGTGCCTTCAAGCACGATGACGACGTCGTACAATCCAGATTCGGCACTCGATTGACGGCTATTGTCGACCGCTCCGAAAATAACGATTTCCGTACCCGTGAAGCTGGATGTAATGCCGACACTGCGTGTCGAGACGTCCGCCTGCACGGTTTCCCGCGTGTCTGTCGTCGTTTTCGGCACAACCGCCGCAGGCGGCGCCGTCACATCGGGAGCCAGGGGCGGCGTCTGCTTGGGATTGGTCGGGCGTGATTTGGCTGCAGGCTTCGTCTCCGCCTTCGTCTGTTGTGCATTTCCTGGCGTCGACAGCATCGCTGATGCAGCAGCCGCAATAGCTGCGATCCCGATAAGACCACGGAGCCATCGCCCGATCTGACAGCCAGCCCTCATCCTTGGCTCCCGAACGCTAGCGCGAGTGAGTAGAATTCGTCGGGTGCGGCTATGAGGCTCCAGGCGATGCGTAGACAAACAAGGAGCACTAAGGCCGCTAGAAGAAAACGCAATTGCTCTCCCTTCAGCCGTTGACCGGCGACGGCACCGAACTGCGCACCGATCACACCACCGACCATTAAAATCAGCGCCAGCACAACATCGACGGTCTTATTCTGTGTGGCGTGCAGGATGGTCGTCGCCGCTGTGACAAACACGATCTGGAACAGCGATGTGCCGACCACAACGTTCGTCGGCACACGCAATAGATAGATCATCGCCGGCACCATGACGAATCCGCCGCCGACGCCCATGATTGCGGCCAGGACACCGACAAAGGCCCCGATCACAAACGGTGGTATTGCGCTGATGTAGAGCTTCGAGCGCTTGAACCGCATTTTCAGTGGCAATCGATGGATCCAGGAATGGTGCTCCCCGTCGCGCAATGGAGTAGCCGCACCGGACTTGGTCTTGCGCATGGTATTGATGCTCTCGATCAGCATCAGTGAACCAATGGCGCCGAGAAACGTGACATAGCTGATAGCGACGACGACATCGAACTGGCCGATGTTACGCAGTTCTTTCACTGCTTGCACGCCCAGTACCGATCCGACAATACCGCCACTGAGCAATACGGTGCCCATCATCATGTCGATGTTGTTGCGGCGCCATTGGGCGATGGCGCCCGAGACAGACGATGCGACGATCTGAGCTGCCTCGGTGCCGACGGCAACTGCTGGTGGAATTCCAGAAAAGATCAGCAGCGGCGTCATCAAAAACCCGCCACCAACCCCAAACATGCCGGACAGGAACCCTACCGCGCCGCCCATGCCGAGAAACACGAACACGTTCGCGGACATCTCGGCAATCGGCAGATAGAAGTTCATTGGCCGATGATACGATCAGGGCTGGCGGGCATCTGGGACCCTCGCCCGTCAATAGCGATCGATGCCGGAACTCCGGCATGGGCTCGACGCACCAAACCGAGGGGCATCAAGCTTTTGCAACGTTCGACCGATACAGGGGGTGAGAGTAGTCAAACCTCAGCCGATAAAGCCTACACAGGCAAACGCGGTCAATGTAAATTCGCTAGGTGCATGTGCTGATGGTCGGGTTAAGTGGCGGCTTCAGCTACCACTCAAGCCGAAAAGACAGGCAAATCAGCCAGGTTGACCAACTGATTGACGCCGCTTCCAGGCATCACCGGCTGCCCGCGCATCATTGACCATCATTTGCACGGGCTGGGCCTGCCACGATGCAACGGTAGCATCCAGTTGATTGACCTCCGCCTCGTCAAGCTTCACGCGAACGGCCTCGCGACGACGGGCTGCTTCCTTGTCGCCATTGCGGGCGGCCAGAGAGAGCCAATGGTAGGCCTGCTTGTTGTCGCGCGGCAGGCCAAGCCCGCTTTCGTGCAACACGCCCAGATTAAACTGGCTGTCGGCAAGCCCGAGGTTGGCGGCCGCGGTGAACCACTTTACGGCAGTTTCATAATCAGGCGTTGACTGGTCGCGCCCTGCGCTGAGCACTGCCAGATTGTGCATAGCCTTGACGTTGCCCTGATCGGCCGCACGGCCATACCAGATCTTGGCACGCGCTGCGTCGGCCTTGGTGCCGATGCCACGTTCAAATAGAGTGCCGAGACGATACTGAGAGGGCGCAAAGCCGCGCTGCGCTGAGCGCTGATACCAGACAACGGCTTGCTTGAAGTCTTGCGTGATGCCGCGACCTTCGGCAAATCGCGCCGCCACTTCGAATTCGGCCGACGGATCGCCATTGGCAGCCGCACTACGTAGTGACATCGGGCCGACGCCAACGGGCGGCAACTCATTGACTGTCCGGCCCTGGCCGCCGACACCCCCTGCGGCGTCGACTGGTCCGCGATCAGGCATCAGCGCAGCGGGCACCGCACCTTGCACGGGTTGCGCCGCACCGAGACGGCTCGACAAATTCGCCATATTGCGCTGCTGCTGAGCACGGGCGATGGCTTGCCCGGTCGGTTGCGCTTCCGGTTGCATCACGCTGATGCCCAGCGACACGCCGTCAGACGAGGCGAGCGACACGCGCGCGGTGCCTTGACCTGGAAGTGCCGCATCCTGCTGCAGCATGGGCGCAGGCCCCTCTGTCTCCAACTGGTCGCTCATGCCGTTGACGGCGGCACCGGGTGCCGACCGGGCCATGCCGCTCCTATCGCCACTTTGCCGCGCCGCGCCGCTGTTTGGAGCAGACAACGGACCTGCATCCATTTTGCCGTTGAGGGTCGTTCCCGGTGCGCGTTCTACGATCGAACCTGCAGACTCGTCCTCCAACGCCAACGGTGTGGCCTTCGCATTGCCGATTTGACGTTCGACGTCGACCTGCTTCGCATTGAGCTTGAACGGCAAACCACGATTGAGCCCGACCGATGCTGCGAGGATGCCGACAGCGGCGACCAGCGCCACACCGGCAACCATGAGCGGCACGCGCGAACGCGGCGCAGCGGCAGCGGGCCCGACTTTGGGGAGAGCAGCTTGCCGGCTCACTTTGGCTTGCGCGCTATCGACCGCCAGTTCATCGCCGACCTTCTGGCTTGCTGCGGCGCGGGCGGCCCGGCGGGCAGCGGCAGCAAAATCCTGCTTTGCATTGCCGCTGGTGGCTTCTGAAGCCCGATGTAGCGTCGACGCGGCCGCCTGATCCAGTGTGCCATCCATCTGCGGGCCAGCGAACCGCTCGCCACGGAGCGTTGGCGCCGATTCCATTTGCACCTTTTGCCGGGCGGATTCCGGCGACCCGAACGATTCTGGCGCTTCGACATACCCCTGATAGTCGGCCGCTACGTGAACAGCATCGCGACTGGGAGTGGCATGGCTCACACTCGCGTGCATACCCGTGAGATGGATATTTCCGGTGTTTTCAATGGCGTCCATACGATCCAGCAAACGGATCATCGCCTGCTGCATGGTGTCGAGCATGCTCGACGTGTGATCGGTACCCTCGCGCTGATCGGCAACGAAATTCTCGATCAACAGCCGCAACTCGTCGGTACCGGCGGCCGATGCACCGCTGACGCTTGGCTGGAATGACTGTTGCAGCACCGACAGTTGACCGGCGATACGGTCGGATACCACGTCGGCAATGGTGACAAGATCCTGTTCGCTGGTCGCAGCCGGTCCCGGTGCGGGGTTCATTTGGCTGAACAGCTCGACAAAACGCTC
>JANNRP010000201.1:0-2523 GCA_031401535.1 Hyphomicrobiaceae bacterium
CAATACATCGAAGGGTTCTATAACCCGCGCAGGCGACATTCGAGCCTAGGCTACGTCAGCCCAGTGACGTTCGAGACGGCGTTCCTGTCAGGCAACAAGCAAGAGCGAATGGCTCTCCACTGAATCGGGGGAGGTCCAAACTGCGCGAGGCGTGGCTCAACCCGGCCGATCTCGTCATGCGCGTTCCCGAGGTGGTGCCCGGCTACCCGGACCGAATCCTGCCCATCGACGACAAGGCAGCCCTCGTCCTCAAGAAACGCACGCTGACCAACCTCTACAACGACCGGCCGGCGTGGCTCGACCACGCCCACCGCGACCTCGACAGGGCCGTCGCCTCAGCCTACGGGTGGACCGACTGGGGCAACGGGCTCTCCGATGAGGTGATTCTGGAGCGGCTGTTCCAACTCAACCAGGACCGGGCGGCGCGGCAGTAATGGGCATATTCATTCTATGCTGCGTGTTCGCCTGTGTCATCGGCTCACCCGCCATCCTCGGCCTGTGGTGTGTGCGGCTCTACTATCATCGGCTGCCGAAGGATGCCGACTTTCAGAACTCCACCGGCATCGCCGTCGGATTCGCACTGGTCACGGCGGCCAGCGCGCTTTCCCTGTCCGATGCGGCCATCCGGGAATTCGGCAAGGAAGTCCGCTACCTTCCGTTCTTCGCGATCGCCATGTTCATCGTCGGCCTGCTGATCGGCTGGGCCGAGTGCCGCGAGCGGAAGTAGGCGGCCAAGGGCTCTAGTTCCCGCCCGAAATTATACCGGGAATGCTGGACCAACCTATCCAACACCCGGGTTTTCACCTCGCCTTTTCGGGGATGACGTCTCCGGCGAGGATGGCGACCGCAGTAAGCTCGGTCTCCGATGTGAAAACCCTGGCGTCGGCGGAAAAGGCCGACGTTATAAAGATCAAGGACATCGCGCGATCTCGATGAGGGTGTTTGCCATACAATTGCCGCTTGACTTGTGCGGCGCAACATGAGATCCACCGTCACCGCCTCCAAAGCGGCTTTCAGCGCTCCAGCCGCGTGAAAGACGTGTAGCCGCAAGTCTTGGTGTGTTTTACCAAGCTGGCCCGCACGCCTTCCTGTTGAGCGCCTTCGGAAGTTTTCAAACCGACTCCCAGGCCACGCGGGGTGTCACCCAGCAACGCCGCGCGCCCTTTACGGTGCGTCAGCGCCGGTACGCTTGTGCGTCCGGCACGCTCCTTGTGCGGCACCTCACGAAAGAGACTTGTCTTGACCACGTTCACCGAACTCAACTTGAATGCAGCCCTCCTCAAAGCGCTTGAGGGTGAAGGCTATACCATTCCAACCCCGATCCAGACCCAGGCGATCCCCTTCGTCATGGAAGGCCG
The DNA here is from genome assembly GCA_031401535.1 of Hyphomicrobiaceae bacterium. Taxonomy (GTDB): domain Bacteria; phylum Pseudomonadota; class Alphaproteobacteria; order Rhizobiales; family Hyphomicrobiaceae; genus JAKFWF01. Next base: position 1,359 of record JANNRP010000201.1, read on the forward strand.
CGATCTGCTCGGCATCGCCCAGACCGGCACTGGCAAGACCGCAGCATTCGCGCTGCCGATCATGCATCGGCTTGCGGCTGACAAAAAAGCGCCGCTGCGCAAGGGCTGCCGCGCGCTGATCCTGTCGCCGACGCGCGAGCTCGCCTCGCAGATCGCCGAAAGCTTCCGCACCTACGGCCGCCATCTTGGCATCAAGGTCGCAGTGGTGTTTGGCGGCGTTGCCCATCGTCCGCAGATCCAGGCCATGGCGCCCGGCGTCGACGTGCTGGTGGCAACCCCCGGACGCCTCATCGACCACATGATGGAGCGTAACGTCCAACTCGAAGGCACCGAGATATTCGTTCTCGACGAAGCCGATCAGATGCTCGACCTGGGATTCGTGATCCCGATCCGCAAGATTGTGCAGAAACTGTCGGCGCGCCGCCAGAACCTGTTCTTCTCGGCCACCATGCCGCGCGAAATCGGCAAGCTCGCCGACGAGCTGCTGATCAATCCGGCGCGTGTGTCGGTCGCTCCGACTGCGACCACCGCTGAACGTGTTTCGCAGCGCGTGATCCATATTGAGGCCGGTAAGAAGAAGACCTTGTTGACCGAACTGATGGCCGATCCAGCGATGTCGCGCACCCTGATCTTCACGCGTACCAAGCGCGGCGCAGACCGGGTAGCTGGTTTTCTCGACAAGGCGGGTATTCGCTGTTCCGCTATTCACGGCAATAAGAGCCAGCGCCAGCGTGAAGACGCGCTCGCCCAGTTCAAGGCCTCGCGCATCCGTGCGTTGGTCGCAACCGATATAGCGGCACGCGGTATCGACATCGATCTCGTGACGCACGTGGTGAACTTCGAGCTGCCAAACGTTCCCGAATCCTACGTCCACCGCATCGGCCGTACGGCTCGTGCGGGCGCCGAGGGTATCGCGATTTCGTTGTGCGCCAGCGATGAGCGTGGCCTGCTGAAGGATATCGAAAAGACGACGCGGCAGGTGATTCCGGCAACCGATCGCCGCAACGACGCCACCATTGCCAATGACGGTCCGGGTGGCCGCAGCGATACCGACGGCGAGCGCACTGATGGTCGCCGGTTCAACAACGATCGCGGCGGGCGCCAGGGCGCACGCAGCGGTGGCGGCAACAGCAGCGGCGGTGGCTATCGCGCACGAGAAGCTGGC
>JANNRP010000202.1:0-26815 GCA_031401535.1 Hyphomicrobiaceae bacterium
GCTGTTCAAACGCAGTAACTGGATCGAAACGGTCCTGTTTCTAGTGTCCGGACTTCTATTTGTGTTCCCCTCACTGGTGGGCGGACTGTTGAGTGCAACCACTGGCCTGCAGCTACAATTCGCGGTGCCGATGGCTCTGGCATTGGCAGCGGCTGGAGCGGGGCTGCAGCGTGTGCGCTCGGGGTGATCAACAGCTTTTCAGTCAACGCGGAGTGCTTATTTAATTTTGCTCTGCAATAAAGTTTGCTGCGCTGCACTATATTTACTATTGTTCAGTAAAATGGCGGTTGCCTTTCAGATTTTGAGGAGCTTTTTGACATGGACGGATACCAACCGCAGGCCAATTGGGCGCAAGACGTACTGCAAGCGTCGGCATCGTTTTGGTCGCCGCTGGTCGAGCCCAAGACTGATCCGACGCCAAAGTCTTGGTATCGTCCGCCAGCTCCCAACCCTTTTGATCTTAGCGCCTGGGGTGTTCCCACGCCGTTTCAGACCTTTGGCGGCAATTCCGTTGCCGCGGCTTGGTTCAATCCCTGGGCTGGCTTTGGGAGCAACCTTACCGCGCCCTTTACTGGCGGCTTTGGCACGTCGGCTTTCCACATTCCCTGGTCGACGATTGCCTCGGTCGCAACAGCCATGGCCGCCGTTCAACCGTCAGCATCGACTGGCTGGTTTCCTAGCGTGCCGACGTATCGACCAGCCGAGCCGTCCAAAATTTCCTGGGATGCGTTTTTTTGGCCGATGACGCAGTTGAATGCCCTCGCCGCCGTTGCGACGGCATCGACAGCGTTTTCGAACTATCGGTCAGATAGCGGTCATGCGGTTGCCCACATCGTGCATGGGACAGAGAAAGCGCCCGAGGCAGATATGACCGCGATATATGCGTTCGCGTGGCCGAGCTTCACCGTCCACTAGCGCGTGCGTAAGTGTGGGGGATGGCGGCTGTTGTTGGCCAAGGCCCTGCTACCGCTGTCGACAATTGCATAGTGAGCTTGGCCGGTATTTTGTTCACGCCTGATTTCACCCGTTTCGGGTCGGCGATCCAGCCTGCGAGACCGATCACGAAGAAAAAATAGGCATACAGCGCGTTCCAGTAGTGGACGGTGCAACCGGCCAGCGCGAGAGCGATTACGGCGATAATCCAGCCGAGAGCAAAGTTGCGGATCAACCGATCCTTGTTCTTGCAACCGCGCCGCACAACGCCGCGCAACAGCAGGCCAATGCTGAGTATCAGCAGCAGGAACGCGGGGATGCCGCAACGCATGGCGATCACCAGCCAGAACGCGTCGATCGTGCTGGACACCATCCAGGCGGGACGGTCCCAGTCGGCAAGGCCAAGTCCAGCCCAGGGATTGGTCCACACATTTTCGAGGCCGCTTTCCCAGATCATCAGTCGATAATAGCCGGTCCAGCTGTCGAGCGTCAGCCCGGTTGCTATGAAGGCCATCGGTGTGCGGGTCATAACCAGTGAAGCTGCAAGATAGAGCAAGGCTAACGCTGCCAAAGTCATAGTGGCGCGCTTGCGTGTTCCGCGCGTCACCCGGTCCCAGCCGATCAGCCCCAATTGCACAAAGAATACGAGCAGCGGTGCTGAGGACAGCGCTGTAAACGCTGAGCCCAGCATGGTGGCTGCCTGCCCCCATCGTGTCGCACTTGTGCTGGCGTTGAACCAGACCAGCGCCATGACGCTAGCGCAAAAGGTGCCGAGATGGATCGGATGATCGAAGGTGCCGTAGGCGCGGGTCAGACCCAGTCTGGTTTCCGTGTCGCGTGGATGCACATAGCCGGTTAGCGATTGCAAGATGTCGTGGACGAAATGTTGCCCCAACAGCAACTCAGGCAGTGCGATGAGACCTGTTATAACAACGCTGACGAACAGGAACGCAACAACGGCACGAAATTGGGTCACGTCGCGGACCCATGCACGGGCGACAAGATAACCGGCCATGCCGTCGACCGCGAGCGAGCCGCCGTAGACCAGTCCGTCCGAGGGCGTAAGATTGGGGCCGATCAGCTGCGTGCCATGATGCATGAACGTCGCTATCGTCCAAACATTGTAGCCAATCATCATGATGTCGAAAGAATGCAGGCGGACGTCGCGCTGGGATAGGATCCGCAGCACGGCGAGTGGCAGCAGGATCAAAAGGGCGATGCGGTAGGGTGGCAGGCGCAAGCCGCCGAGATAGATCGACAACTCGGTCGGGCATAGCAGACCAATGACCAGTACGATGACTGGCCAGGGTGCACGCATGGCGGAGATCGACGACATCCTGTTGGCCTGCTTTGGAAGCTCGATCCCTTTTACCTGGGAATGCGTGAGAACTTCGTTAGCGAAACGTCACGAAAAAAGGATCAATTGAATCCTATTCGGGTTTTGACGTCGTCAGGTCGCACGGATCGACAGGCGCCTGATGATATGGCTATCCTATTTGGCGTTATCGCCTCGAACTACGGCCCTCAGCGTTTGTGCGAGGATCTTGAAATCAAGGCCTAACGACCAGTTGGCGATATACTCAAGGTCATGCTCCACCCGCGACTTCATCTTGTCAGCCGTCTCGGTTTCACCGCGCCATCCCGTGACCTGGGCGTAGCCGGTGATGCCGGGTTTGACCTGATGCCGGTTGGCATAGGACTCAAGCAACTCACCCCAATGCTCATCGTGGACCAGCGCATGCGGACGGGGGCCGACGAGTGACATTTCACCTTTGAGCACGTTGATGAACTGCGGCAACTCATCGAGGCTGGAGCGACGCAAGAAATGACCCACACGCGTGATACGGGGATCGTCCCTGGTCGCCTGACGTACGTCGGTGCCATCCTCCATCACTGTCATGGTGCGGAACTTCAGCACTTCGAACACGTGCTGGTTAAGGCCGCGACGACGTTGGCGAAATAGCACTGGGCCCGCACTATCAAGTTTGATTGCAGCTGCGATCAATGCCATCACGGGGGCAGCCAGGATCAACATCAAGCTACCGACGAGGTAGTCCTCCATACGCTTCAGGAAGGCCGACCATTCCGACAGCGGCTTGCGCTTGACGTCCAACAGTCCGACCGGCCCGATGCTCGATACGCGATGTGCTGGTCCGACATCAACCACATCCGACGCGATGTGTGTGACTACATGCAGGCTCACTGGCAATTGTTCCAATTTTTTCGCGATTTCGGCGGCGCGGCGATCGGCCGACTGGGGAAGCGCAATTACGATCTGATCGACCCGACCGGCACGGCCCGCGGTGATCAGGTCATCCAGTCGCCCGCAGACCGTCAATCCGGCGGGGTTTAAGCGATCCTCTCCGATGCGGTCATCGAACACACCGACGAAGCTGATGCCGAGCTTTGGATCGGATAAGTGATCATAAACCCGACGTGCAATGACACCGGCTCCGAATACTGCGACGCGTGTGTCGAAGCGACCACTGGCTGTCAAACGTGCGAGCAGCGCGCGTGCCGACATCCGCACCATCAACAGAAGCGTAAAACTCGCGGTGAACCAGACGGCATACCAGACGGCAGCATGGAACTGATGCGGTGCGAGCGGCAGTGCGACGCCGTGAACAGCAACGAATGCAACTGCCAGCGCTCCGAACAAATTGCTGGGTTTGATCGGGAATTCGTGTATCGCGCCGGTGTCATAAAGGCCCCAGCTACGCAAACAAAAACAAACTATGATGGCGCTGAGTAATCCAATCTGGACGATTTGTTGCCAATTCACGGCCAGTTCGCCGTAGTGGGCATAGATCGCGGCTGGAAGAATGGCGCCTACAGCAACCGCGCCCGCGTCGCACAGTCCTACAATATCGGCGGCAACTTGGCGTGACCAGCGAGTACTCGGCGTGCTGGCGTCGAAGCTGAAGGCTGGCATCGCCGCATCTGTCGGAGTGTTTTCGGCGATTGCGGACGCTGACATTGTTACTCCATACGCACTCCGGCTGGCCAGCTATCTGCGCACCAACCGCACTCCCACGATTGCTATGAGTAAAGCCGATCTGGATAAAGATTGGCTGAACAGGGTTGTAAATTTGAAAGTATCTTTGCGGCCACTCAAGCTGCCTGCCGCGGCTTGACAGCAGCTCTTGGCTGCAACATTTCATAGCTGCCAGAAATGATACCTGATGCCCGGGTAATGGCTGCTGGGCTGACCTGATTGACGACTACGCCGACAATCTTGTCGCCATTGGAACCCAACGTCTTCAATGCGTTTCGCCCGATCTCACGTGGCGTGCGGCGCCAAGCCGCTACAAATACGATGCTGTCTGCTTGATCGGCAATTATCCGTGCATCGATGACCGGCAGCAATGGCGGTGCATCCAAAATGATGATCTCGAATTTGGTCTTGAGGTGCTCCAGGAGCTGTCCGAAGCGCTGATTATCAAGCAATTCTGGAGCATTTAGGTTCAGGTCAGGATTACTGGCGGCGGGCAGTACAAACAAGCCTGATGCCCGGTCGCAAACGATCGCAGCATCGATATCGTCGTGTTGAGCCAACAGATCACCGAGCCCGATGGCGCCATCCAAACCCAACTGATGACTGAGTTCGGCGCGACGCAAGTCGGCATCGACAAGCAACGTTCGGCGACCGCTACTGGCATATTGCAGGGCCAGATTGGAGGCGATCACCGTGCGGCCTTCATTTGGCAGGCTCGACGCGACTAGGATCACCGTTGGCGTGCTGCGATGGACCCGGCATTCGATCTCGTATCTGATGCCGCGGATCGCCTCGGCGAATGAACCTCTCGGTTCCGCCATGATCAGACGGATCGCCTTCAATGCATCGAGCCCGCTTATCGCGTCGGCATCCTGCAGAGGCACCGAACCCAGAAGCGGCAATTCGAGTATACGCTCGACGTCGGCCGCCCGTGAGAATCCGCCGCCACCGAGTTCCAGTAGCAAGGCCAGGCCAAGGCCCAGAAAGAGGCCGGCGGCCGCCGCAAAAGCTACGAGCTGTTTACGCTTTGGGGCAATGGGGTAAAGGGGAACATCAGCCGCCTCGACAAGACGGGCATCGGCCAATTGCATGCCCTGGGTTTCGACGGTTTGTTTATTGCGGGCTAGCAGCGCCTCGTACAACTGCTTGGAGGCGAGCGATTCCCGTTCCATTTCACGCAGCTGCCATTGCGTTTCGCGACTATTGGCGATTTGGTCCTTCAGTATGTTGAGGCGGGCGTTTTGCTGCCGTTCGCCTTCGCCCGAAACCTCGAACTCGGATTTGAGGTTCTTGATGATTTTCGACGTTTCGCTTCCCAGCTCCGACTGAGCCTTGCCAACGTCGGCGGCAATTTTTTGCATCTCGGGATGTTTGGGACCGTACTTGGTCTGTGCCTCCGCCTGACGACGCAACGCCTTGGTCAACTCGTCTCGCAGCAAGCGAACGGTATTGCTCTGCAGAACATCAGCCAGTGATTCATTGCCTTCGCCGTCCACGATCATCCGGCGCGCTTGCTCGTAGCGGGCTTTCGCAGTTCCGGTCTTGTTGCGGGCGATGACGAGGGATTCCATTTCGCGGGCAAGTTGACGGTCAACCAGCAAGTGCCCGTCGGCGTCAAAGATGTCGTGCTCCGATTTGAAGCGTTCAACGGCGCGCTCGGCCATCACGACCTTTTCACGCAAACTGCCAAGTGTTTCCTGCAGGCGTCCGCTTGCGTCTTGCATCGCGCGCGTCTTCATTTCGATCTGCATTTTCAAGTAAGTATCTGCAATCGCATTGACAACACGCGCGGCCTTTATCGGATCTGCAGACCAGAATCGGATCTCCAATAACAAGGTGTTGCGGACCCGGGCAACTTTCAGCCGCTGCTCGACGACGCGTGCGACTTCGTCACGTTCAGGTTCACCTGTGGTGGCGATGATGTCGCCGATCGATGACGGCTGCGTCCGCTCGACCAGCTTAAACGGCGCCTTCGACCATCCCAACCAAACGGCTAACCGTTGCACGGATGATGTCGCTGTGAACTCGGCATCGCTGCGCAGCGACAGCTGGTCGATCACGCGGGCAAGAATTTGCCGCGACTTGATGACTTCAACTTCGCTATCGACCGTCGCCGCATCGGCCTTCAGGTCGGAAATGACGTTCTTGACGTTGGAGATATCCTTGCTGCGCTGGTCGATTTGAACGCTTGCGACGCCTTCGTAACGATTGGGCAATGACCAAACGACCACCGCTGCGACGACCGTGATGGAAGTCGTCGTGGCAACGATCAATGCAATGCGCTGTCTAATAGCGGCCATGACGTCACCCAGGCTGAACGCGCTGCCGCGTTCTTCGCCGGTCTCGTCACTGGTTTCGCGATTAGACATTCACCCACTAATCTCTTGCAACGAATTGTCGCCGTGCGTGCCCAAACAATCGATCAGAACCGTAATTTGGTTCCAAACCAAAGCCTGTTCCGCGTCAGGTTGTCTTCGTCCACGTTGGATTGCTGGTTTTGATGCTCGAAATTCATCGAAAACAGCCAGTTCTTCGTGTGATGATAGTCGAAACCAACCCGTCCCGTAGTGACCCGGTCGCGGCGGCTGTCGCCCAGGAACTCAGACTCGCGATATTCACCTCCTAAAGTGAACACCAGGTTTCTAAGCACCTCGTAATCGACCTTTACACTCAACTCATTGTCGATTCTGCCGCCGACGCCGTCGTCGGATATGCCTTCCGAGTAGGCACGCCGCGCCGTTGCATAGATGGTCATAAGTTGGGTCGGCAGCCACTGCACCTCGGCTTCGAGCAGGCTGTGGCCCGCAGTGGTCAACTTGGCGTTGTCGTAATCGCGGATGCCATACCCGCCAAGCAGCCGCCACCTCAGCAGGGGATTGAGTTGAGCTGCGACACCCGCAACGGCTTCGTAGCCGGTTGCGGTAAAGTCGAGCGCCGGGCTGCCAGAGTAGGTCTGTCGCAACGTGCGCAGTTTGGTCTGCAACTCGAAGCCCGGAGATAAGCGATATCCGAACAGGGTTTGAGCGGAAAGAATTTGCGTGTCGCGTCCATCCTGGTCGATTGTGCTGCCATTGCGAGCCTTCACGTCCTCAAAATCCCAACGTTCGACCTTGGCGCTAAAGTTGGCATACATGCGGCCGGAGTCGCGCTTCAAACCGACGATGGCGCGATTGTGGAATACCTGCGTTTTTTCGACCGCATTGCGTGGCGCCTCTGGTGCGGCGCGATCTTCATGCTCCAACGCGGAAAGCACGCTTACGGCGAGCGTGTGGGCGTGGTCGAAATGCAGGGCGCCATCGGCGGTGAAGGTTGCATCGTTGGTGTCGAGTTCGTCATGCTTGGCGTACTTCGTGAGCTTGGCACCAACGGCGAAATCAAGGATGTGACGCGGCAATTGCGATTTGGCGCGCACCACGGGCACAAGCTCGAAACGTACGTCCGACACACGGTTCTTGTTGGTCGCATAGATGTTATCGTCGAACAGCACCGCGGTGCCGATGGTGGGGAACAGCAAATAGTTACCCGCTCGCACGCCATCGGGTAGAAACAATTTACGATTACGGTCGGCGATGCGTTCGGCGCCGTAGAGCTTGGCATTATCCCACGTCTTGAGCCATTCCTGACGTGCGATCGTCGAGTTCAACGCAAGATTGTCATCTCCAAGATCAAGCGCCAGACTGCGACTGACGAACCCGCACGACAAGGCCAGCACTGCCACGGTGCGAGCGATGCGCCTTTGCAGACGGTGGCGCGATGGGCGTCGGTGTCGACACCGCCTCGACGGCCAAGGTTTGACCGCTGGCATCAAAAAAACCGTTCTGGAATGCGGATGTTGTCGCCGGGCAAAACGTCGATGTCGCCCGGCATCGCGACCTTGACCTGCTGCGCGGCGCCTTCCCGTACCAGGATTACGAAGGCCTCGTTGGCGCGGTAGGTGTAGCCGCCAGCCACAGCGATCGCATCGCGCAGCTTAAGGCCGTTCTTGAACGGGAATTCGCCGCCACTGCGCACTTCGCCATGAATATAGATCGGTCTAAAATTGACGATCTCGACCGAAACCTTCGGATTCGTCAGGTATCCCTGAGAGAGCTTCTGCCTCACCGCGTCGCGAAAATCGTTGATGCCGCGGCCTTGGGCCGACAGTTCGCCAATCAAAGGCAAAGGCACGTTGCCGCTGGCATTGACCTCATAGGTGCCGGATAATTCTTGCTCGCCAAACACGGTGAGCTTGACCTTGTCGCCGACGCCCAGCCGATAGACTCGGCTCAGTTCGACGGTCTTGGTGGCGCCACTGATCTGGGCGGACGGCGTGATGCTGCTTTCAGCGCATGCCGCCAGGCTTGCCGCCGCCATCAAGGCTGCGAACTGCAGGAGGTGTAGAGTTGGAGGCGAGCTACGCAACGACATAAGCTCATCAACGTTTTTTGAGAAACTGAGCGGCGAAAGGACCCAACACTGAGAATCCCCCGCCTTGGCTACACTCAACACCGCGCCGCGTTAAAACGTGGTTAACGCCGCAGGGTTCGAGGTTGCGACACGACTGTACAATCGAACCGGTGTTAGCTGCCTGTTCAGAGCTTCGGAGTAAGGAGCGACGGGTGAACTAACGAACCAAAGTCCCAGGAGCGTTGCGCATCGTGACCGTCAACAGCTTGTCGCCAGAAGCCAATGCCGATGCTGGCCTCGCCCGCTTCTATAAGGCCAAGCAAGCCAGCTACTTTTCCGGTGCCCGCCGTGATTTCGTCGACCGGTTGCCGCGCGACGCGTCAGCTCACGTCCTTGAGATAGGTTGCGGCACGGGTGCAACCGGCGCGCTTGCATTGGCGAGCGGACGCGCTGGGCGATACAGCGGTGTCGAGTTGTTCGAAAGTGCGGCGCAGGAGGCACAAGGCGCGCTGGATCGCGTGTTAGTCGGAGACATCGAAAAAATTGAACTGCCCTGGGCACCATGCTCGTTCGATGCCTTGATTTTATCCGAGGTGTTGGAACATCTGATTGAGCCGTGGGCGGTGTTGGAACGGCTCCACCCCTTCATGCGGCCCGACGCCATGGTGCTCGCTAGCTCGCCGAATGTATCTCATTGGCGCGTGCTGCGTGAGTTGGCGCAGGGCCGCTTTAATCTTGCCGATCAAGGTGTTTTTGATCGCACTCATATGCGCTGGTTTACACCGGATACCTACGCTGCGATGTTCGAACGGGCCGGCTACAATGTCGTGCGTGTCGATCCGGTAACGCCATTTTCGCCGCGCACCGAGTTCCTTTCCAAACTGACCGGTGGTCGGTACGACCATTTGTTCATGACACAGATTTGCTTGGAGGCGCGGCGGCGCTAGTCGCCAACGGCATCACGCTTTTGGGTGAATGAATTCCCACGGTGAAGCCTCAGATCCCTGCGTGATCGTAACCTCAATCAGCACCGGCTTGGTTGTCGTTATCGCTTGGGTGAGAATTGACCGTAGCGTTTCAGGCGAGTTGACGCGGTGCGCCTCAATGCCAAAAGCCCGAGCGAGTGTCATGAAATCCGGATTTTCTAACACCGCACCAATTATGCGATTGCCGAAGCCGGTGCGTTGATCGCGTAGCACGTTACCGTATGAGCCGTTGTTAAACAGAATGGTGATTAGTGCGATGCCTTCTTGGGCAGCGGTTGCCAATTCCTGAACTGCAAACATGAAGCCGCCATCGCCTGTCACCGAAATCACGGGCAGGTTGGGATGAGCAATCTTGACGCCGAGTGCGGTTGGGAACCCGAACCCGAGCGTGCCCTGAAAGCCCTCCGACACGCAGGTGCGCGGCTCGTAAACGGGAAAGCCAAAGTAGGACGTGAATCCGACTTGCGAAAGTTCCGGCACGAAGAATCCGTTACGCGGCAGGTAATCGCGAATGACATCCAGATAATCCAATTGGGGTTGGACTATTTCGATAGCCTTGCGAGCATCGGACTTGGCTGTAGCGATACGTGGGCGGGCTGACTTGGTCGATGTACGTTTGGTACGGCGCACCGCTTCAAGCAATGCGAGCGTACCAGCTTCTGCATCAGCGACGATGCCAGCATGGGGAACGAGGCGGCGCACTTCCGTCGGATCGATATCAATGCGGATCAGGTGCGGCGGCGCCGTTGGACGATCGATCAATGTCATCATGCCGGTCCATCGCATGTACGGCATTTCCAGGCGCGAGCCGATGCCGATCAGCACGCCGGTGTCCGGCCATAGCAAGCGCGCAGCATAAGACGAGAGCCCAAGTTCGTGATCTTCAGACACGACACCTCGGCCACCTCGGAAGGCAGCGACCGGGGCACCGAGTTCTTCCGCCAATGCACGGACCGCGGCACGCGCGTGTTGTGCGCCGCTGCCGACCAGAATCATGGGATGCTTTGCGTTGAGCAGCACATTTGCCGCTGCCAGGATCTCGTGCGGCGACGGCGGCAATGGCACCGGGATTATTGCCCTTGGCAGCGGCACGACAAATCCAGTTTGCGCCATGGTGTCCCACGCCATTTCTATGGCGACAGGGCCCGGTCTGCCCGACAGCATCTGTCGAAATGCTTCGTTTAGGACGGCCGGGGCATCGGCTGCGCGTTCTATCCGGGCGGCCCATTTGGTCAATGTTCGTAATGTCCCGAGCTGATCCGGCAGCTCGTGCAGGTGGCCACGCCCGCGCCCCATGAACGCTGTTGGCACTTGTCCGGTGATGCACAGCACCGGCGTGTTCGTGCCAAGCGCTGTGCACAGTGCCGCTGTTGTATTGAGCACACCCGGACCGGGCACTACTGCGTAAACGCCTGGTCGGCCGGTCGAACGGGCATAGCCGAACGCCATGTACCCGCAGGCCTGTTCATGTCGTGCGCCAACCGTCCGTAGCCGATCGCTGCGCTGTTGCAGCGCGTCGAACAATGGATACATCTGCGCGCCGGGCAGTCCGAACACGGTGTCGACGCCGTTTGCAATCAGAGCGTCGGCGATCGCCGCCCCGCCCGTTACATCAGCACCCCGTGCGAGACTGTCGGCCATCGCTAGCCTTTCATCACCGTCGCGAGCGCCGTCGCTACCCGATCAATATCGGTGGTTGAGATATCGAGATGCGTGACACAGCGGACCCTGCCGCTGGTGCCGCCGAACGAGCCCATGCGCACGTTGTGCTTGAGCAGATCGGCGCAAATGCTCACGCCGGTGCGGCCGGGTGCAGTCACTTCAAAAAACACGATGTTGCTTTCCGGCTTTGGATTCGAGAGCTTGACGCCGGGAATGGTTGCGAGCTTGCCAGCAAGGGCTTGGGCATTTGCATGATCTGTAGCCAATTCCGTAATGTTATGATCGAGCGCATAGAGCCCGGCAGCGGCAACGATTCCGGATTGGCGAAGCGCGCCGCCGATGCGTTGCTTCCAGCGCCACGCCTGATGAATGAATTCCTTCGATCCAGCCAATACCCCGCCGACCGGACAACCGAGGCCTTTCGACAGATCGATCCAGGTGGTGTCGCAGTGCTCGCTGAACGCCTTGGCCGATACGCCCGAGGCAACCACCGCATTCATAAGACGGGCGCCATCCATGTGTACGGCAAGTCCAGCCGCATGTGCGACCGCCGCGACCTCGTTCAATTGCGCCAGCGGCCAGACCCGACCGCCGCCCATATTTGCGGTCTGCTCGATGCTGACGAGGCGTGAACGCGGTTGATACCTGTTGGCTGGATCGCGCAAGGCCGCGGTGAGGTTGGCCGCCGTGAATAGCCCCCGGTCCGATTTGATCGGCCATGTTTGCGCGCGAGCCAGGGAAGCAACTCCGCCCGCTTCCGAGAAGAATATATGGGCATTGTCGGCCGCGTAGACTTCGTCACCCGCTTGGCAATGCACCGCGATCGCGATTTGGTTGCACATGGTGCCGGATGGTAGAAAAACAGCCGCCTCCTTGCCAAGCAACTCTGCCGTGCGTTCTTCGAGCCGCTTCGTGGTTGGGTCCTCGCGACGCTGTTCGTCGCCGACCTCGGCGTCCGCCATTGCGCGCCGCATCCCGGCGGACGGTCGCGTTTGTGTATCGCTATAGAGATCGATAAAGCCATTGTGTGCCATGACGCGCGCGTTCCTGATGATAGGTATGTTTCGTGGAGCACAGACAAGCCGGACTTCGCGGCAAACGCAACCTGCAATGTCACCGGCACGGTCGACGCTTTACGCAACGCGCACGTGTTCCTATGACAGGCCTAACTGGAACGTTCATGGAGAGCGCGTGATGCAACTCGGATCAGACGTGGCGGCTGTAGTGACCGGAGCAGCCTCGGGCTTGGGTGCGGCGACGGCCAGGGCATTGGCGGCTAAGGGCGTGCGGGTCGCGATCTTCGACTTGAACGAGGCTGGCGGTACGAGCCTCGCCAAGGAATTGGGCGGCATGTTTGCCAAATGCGATGTGACGAACGAGGCGAGTGTCGATGCGGCGCTAGCGGCTGCTCGTGCCGTGCACGGGCAGGAGCGCATCCTGGTCAATTGCGCTGGTATCGCGGTCGGCAAGCGCATTGCACGGCGTGTCAAGGAGACTGGTGGCGTAGAGGCGCACGATCTCGCAACGTTCACCAAAGTGATTCAGGTCAACCTTATCGGCACCTTCACGATGATCGCAAAATGTGCGGCAGGTATGCTGACGCTGACACCGTTGAAACCTGACGGTGAGCGTGGCGTCATAGTCTCGACGGCGTCGGTGGCGGCCGAAGACGGACAAATGGGGCAAGTCGCTTATGCTGCATCGAAAGGCGGTGTTGCCGCGATGATGCTGCCCGTTGCACGCGATCTGGCCCGTGACGGCATCCGTGTCTGCGCAATCCTGCCCGGCCTTTTTCACACACCGATGTTTGATGGCCTGCCTGAGGATGCGCGGGCGTCGCTTGCCGCAACCGTGCCGTTCCCGTCGCGGTTGGGACATCCATCGGAATATGGGCAACTCGCGGTGCATATTGCCGAGAATATCATGCTCAACGGCACGGCGATCCGCCTCGATGGCGCCGTCCGTCTCGCGCCGAAGTAGCTTCCTGCGACCCTTGCCGCCTGGAGACTTCCGCTCCACTATGCCGGACAGATGAGCTGAATTGGGGCACACGGCGGCATGACAGCGATCGCGGATTGGGCTCGTCGACTTTACGACACGACGGGCATCAATCTCACTTACCTTTACGACGACTTCGATCGTGCCCGCATGCTCAAAGGGCTGTGGCTGACGATCGAACTTGCGGTTCTGACGATCATCCTCAGTATCATCATTGGGATTGCAGGGGCGTGGCTGCAAGGCTCGCGATTCAGGGGGCTCCGGCTGATCGTCGATGGCTTCATCTCGCTGTTCCGCAATACGCCGCCGCTGGTGCAGATCTACTTCTTCTATTTCGGTCTGGGCTATTTGCTGCCACGGTTTTCCGATGGCGCGGGCGGCACGGAGCCACTGCTGTCGAGCGTGCAGTGGGCCGTGATTTCGTTGTCGCTGTTTGCCGGTGCCTTCAATATCGAGATTTTTCGATCCGGCATTGAAGCCGTGTCGAAATCGACGATCGAAGCCGCCGAGTCACTCGGCTTTTCGCGCTGGCAGACCTATTCGCAGATTGTCCTGCCACTGGCGATCCGGACCTGTTTGCCATCGCTGTCCAATAATCTTGTCAACCTGATCAAGACGACGAACCTTGCATATGCCATCGCCGTGCCCGAGCTCATGTACTCGGCCAAGCAGATATGGGCTGACGCAACGAACGTGCGCGAGATGATGTTGACCGTGCTGGTGATTTACGTGGTGATGGCGACGTCGTTCGCCTGGGGCATGAGTGCACTCGAACGCCGCTTGCGCGTGCCCGGCTTCGGTACGGGAGCATGACGTTATGCGCGTGATGTTGCCACCAAAGGAGCCGCCCCAGCCATCGGTCGCTTTGTGGCTTCTGGTGCCCAAGGGACCGATAACGGCGCCGGTCGACGCGCGCGCGCTGATCGTCGTGTGCTTGCTGTTTGCATGTGCGACGACGGCGAGTGCCGCGGTCACGGCGAACGGTCAACGGACGGCGATCGAGGTTCTGTGGATCTGGGCGCCGCTGCTGCTCAAAGGATTCGCGTTCAATCTGGTGATCTCGGCGTTCGCCATGGCGATTGGCACCCTGGCTGGTGTCCCGCTCGGTGTCATGCAGACCTCGCGGATTACTATGCTGCGCGGGTTTGCTTGGGTCGTTACGCAGTTCTTCCGCAACTCGCCGTGGCTAGTACTGCTGTTCCTGTGCATGTTCCTGCTGCCATTCAAGATGACGATATTCGGCGTAACCATCCCGCTGCCTGACTGGTCGAAGGCGATACTTGGTTTTGCCCTGCCGGTAATGGCGAACGTATCCGAGATCGTACGGGGCGCGATTCAGTCGGTACCGACCAGCCAGTGGGAATCGGCGGAAAGCCTTGGTTTCTCAAGGCGTCAGACGCTGGCACAGATTATATTGCCGCAATGTACCAAGCGGATGCTGCCGCCGTGGATGAACCTCTATTCGCTGATAACGATGTCGACGGTGAATGCATCGGTGGTCGGCGTGTCGGAGATGATTACCCTGACCAACGAAGTGCTGGCCGCCGAAGGCTCGCGCCCGGCGCTGCTGGCGCCACTTTATGGTTTCGCGCTGCTGTGCTTTTTTCTTTATTGCTACCCGATCGCCCGCTGGACCCAGTCGCTTGAACGCCGCTACAACGTGAAAGGCTGACATGAGCAGTGCGCCGCCGATCGTTGCTTTGAAGGACGTGCACAAAGTGTTCGGTACGACCACTGTGCTCGATGGTATCTCATTTGACGTCAGGCGCAGTGAGACGGTCTGCATCATCGGCCCGTCCGGATCAGGGAAATCGACAATCCTCCGGTGCATCAACGGGCTAGTACCTGTGACAACAGGTTCGATCAAGGTCGATGGTATCGAAGTCAACGCCCCGAAACTTGATAAGCTCGCGCTGCGCCGCAAAGTCGGTATCGTGTTCCAGCAGTACAATCTGTTCCCGCATAAGACTGCTTTAGAGAATATTATGATGGCGCCAGTCACCGTGTTGCGTGAAGCCAAGGATGAGGTCGAGGCGCGGGCACAAAGGCTGCTGGCCAAAGTGCGATTGGCGGGCAAGGACAGTGCCTATCCAGGTGAATTGTCGGGCGGCCAGCAGCAGCGTGTCGCTATTGCCCGCTCGTTGGCGATGAACCCGGATGTCATGCTGTTCGACGAGGTTACGGCTGCGCTCGATCCGGAAACCAAGAAGGACGTGCTGTTGACCATCCGAGAACTGGCGGCGGAAGGGATGACGTGCATCCTTGTTACGCACGAGATGGGGTTTGCCCGCGAAGTCGCCGATACGATCTATTTTACCGATGGCGGGCGCATTGTTGAACATGGGCCGCCGTCCGCCGTGCTGGCAAATCCGCGCGAGCCGCGAACGCGCGCTTTCCTTGAACAGGTATTGTAGCGGACAGCGCCGCGCGTCACCGAGCCCAATCAGCGCACGCGAGCGGGCGCGTCACCGGGCCATGTGTATTTCGGCTGACCGCCAAATCCACTGCCAAACAGTGGTGCATTGACTGAGCCAACCGATGCAATTGCCGGTCGTGCCTTTCGCTGTCCCTGGGACGTTGGTTCCCGGTAGCGTGGCTGCAGCGTCGGGATTTGGGCGGTCCGCCGTTGTGTTCGGAGAAGCCGCTCAGGCTTATCCTCACCGGTTACACTTGTCTTTGATGGCTTCGGCGTATCGCTGATCGTATCGTCGGTTGCGTTGCGGAGTTTATCCGGTGGAGTGGCGTTGGCCGCATTGACGGCGGCGTCCGCTGTTGATTTGGCAGCGGGGACGGCTGCGGTGATCTTGGTGGTTTGAGTAGCCTCTTCCTGTTGCGCATAGGTGCGGTGGCGATTCATTTCTGCCTCGGACCATGGCTCGGGACGGCAGGCGCAGCCGTCAACGAGGGCTTTTCGATAGCGGAAGGCATTGGGGGTTCGACTATAGGCCAAACCACTCAAGTCCTGCGCGTCTTCGATCCGGCCACTACTGCTTGGAACGTAGAACAACTTGGCGTCGGAGCCACAACTCGACTGGCAGACGCCGCCGTCGCGATAGAAGCGTTGACGGGTCGTCGAAAAGCTGACTGGCCAGTAGTAGCCATCGCACATCCGAACGCAAACGGTCTTGAACTTGGTGCCGCGCTCGACCTGCGGGCTCGTCAGATCGTCCTGATCACGAACGTAGGGTTGAAGCGGACTAGTCATATAGGGTTGCCCGTAATTGATCCCCCCTGGAGGCAGCAGGCGCTGTGGCGCGCGATATCCGTTCGGGGGGCCATACGATGGTTTCGGCCCACCGAACAACGTTTCAAAAAATGACTGCGCCATTGCTTCAGGCAAATTCGAAAGCGGCATGAACCCGGTCGCGATACTCGCGAATACGAGGCATGCGATGAGTTGCCGATGGCGCGGCAACAGCGAAATATAGCGACGCATTACGATTATGACCTGGCACGCCGAACAATACAAAGTGGACATACCGTTTATGCACGTAGATCAGGTAATTTTCTCTGAACCAAAACTGAGAAAATGCTCAGCGAGCTTCAAAAGCCTTGCCGCGCCAATCATTGCTCGGTCGTGCCTGAGATGAGGGGGGCGTCGCGCCGATCTTCATGATTTGTTGACGGCTGGTTGGTGAAATGATCATCGCCACCTTGGCAGGCTCTGCCAACACGGGAAGCGCGCCGACTGCCGCACCGTTGGCGACCTTATCCAATTCCATATTGGCGGGCCTTTCAATTGCAGCATTCAAAGCGGTTTCTAAGGACCGGCCTTTTGGCAGTCCAGGTGCAACAATCACAGGTCCTGGTGTTAACTGGGAACGCACATTTGGCGACTGAGTAACGGACGCATTGAGAACGGCAACGCGCACCGATGGTCCGGACAATCCTGATGCCAATATATTGGCTGGAGAACTTAAATCGAGCTCTAATGAAGCACGCCGACCGGCCACGACGGGCTCGGCCGGAGCAGGCCGTGATCCTCGGGCTGCAGCACGGGCCGCTTTGCCGGTTACCGCTTTAGTTTGCTTAGCTGCCGGTGGCTCCTGGGCGTCAGGAGATTTTGACTTGAGTTTTGTCTGTAAATCGAGCGCCGCATATTGCTTGTGGCGGTTCATCGCTTCCTGTTCCCAGGGGTGCGGGTTACATTTACACGACGCATCAAACTTCGAGCGGAACAAGAACGCTGATTTCATTTTGGAGTACGGTTGACCCTTAACGTCGACCATGTCCTCGGGCTCTTGGCCTGGGTTTTCATACACGAAAAGTTTTGCTGGTGACCCGCAACTGCGCTCGCACACGTCTTGATCGCGCCCGAAATTATCGCCAGTCGTCGCAAAGCTGATCGGCCAGAAATAGCCGTCGCACAGCCGCACACACACGGTGCGATGCGTTTTGCCGCGGCGCGTTGAGTACCATGCTGCATCACCAAAGGGCAGATTGCCGATATCCAGCCCCGGCAGTTGCCAGGGATCTGATGATAGAGGGCCCTGCAGATTGCTACGGCTCGCATCATTGGAGCTGCTGCGACCGTTCCAGAATTTTTGAGTTTTTATGCCCTGTGACCAGGAATCGCCTTCGAGAACTGCCGACGTTGGCAACTGGTGTATGCGCGCCGGTGTCGGTTCGTCATCGTATGCCATAAGAGCTTGAAGCGGTGAACTGGCATGCTGGACGACACTTGTCACCGTCAGGGCAATCAACGTGATCAAGCCAATAATCAGTGTTGGATACGCCAGTATGCGCGGCGCCGCCGCAATCGACCATGACCAGGATGGCATGTTGCCAAAGGATTGGCGCCCCGCCACCAGGATTTCGCGCATATGCGGCATCATCAACTCGAAACAAAGCAACGGTACACGGACCACTACGCGAACCTCTACGCCTAACCGGATGTTCTGCCAACTCTGATTCCGGGTTAACATAGCTATTTGTTAATGAATGACCTGACCGGCGTCAGCAGGTTTGGGCTCAAAATTTAGGCCGTTCGCCTATGTCACTGTCGGGTCGCCAACCCGTGCCAAGTTTCTTGCATTGCTCAATCCATTTATCGCGCTCAACGCGGCCTTTGAACCCTTCGATCGTAGTTTCGAACCAGGTCACATTGTGAGGCGTCCAGTCAGCGATCTGGTTGAAATGCCAGATGCCCAGATCGTTCATTCGGGTTTCGAGTTTCTCCGCAATGCCCCATATCAGCGACAACTCGTCCCGCTTGCCGCCCATCGGAGCGTCGAAGAGCAATGGCTTGATGCCGTAGGTTGTAATCTCGGCCTGCATCAACTGCATTTCAGCCAGTGTCGGCGGTGTCGTAACTGCGGCCAATTGGACGCTGTTGGGATGGGCAACCGGCGGATTGGTCGCAGCCGCCGCAGGAGCTTCAGCTGCGAACGATGCGGCGTCCGGATTAACGATGCCCGCTTTCACTACCGTGGCAATCGGCTTCGTTGGGGCACTTTGAGCAGTCGTGTTGATCGCCGCGACCTTGTGAACGTAATCGGCGCGCGGCGCGGGTGCGGGGCGACCGGTCAAATGCGCATTGGCGGCTGCGTAGGCGCGCGCAATTGCGTCGGCCGCCAAGGTGTTGATACCGGCGACCGTCATCGTGTAGTCGGTCGAAGATGGGACAAGCGCATAGGTCCGCCGCAGAGCTGCCCGGCTGGCTTCCGAGTTGAGCCATGTCGTCGAGGTTTGGCCCGCAGAGAATTCGCTGGTTCCGATCGCAGCGACCTTGCCGGTATAGTCATCGGCAACGTGTGCATCGGCATCGTTGCCTTCGCCCAGCATCGCCCATCGCGCAATACACCCGGCACAGCAGCTGACAAAGTAGGCGGCCAACAGAAGTAGTCCAACGTCAAGCCACAGTCCGAGACGACCCAGCATCACCATTTGGATTGCCAAAAACAGGCCGGCAACAAACGCAATAATGCCAAATGGCAGCCAGCTTGCACGCCATGACGTATCGCCTTTGCGACAGGTGGCCCATCCTACACAAAGTCCGAGTACAGCGGCGATTGTGATTGGTAGCCAGAAGTTGGCGATCAAGTATCCCATGCTATTGCTTCCTCGCTAGGCGACCGACTACTTCTGTACCGGCGTGAATTCGATCCGCCGGTTCTGGGCCTTGCCAGCGACTGTATCGTTGCTGGCGACGGGACGCGCCGAGCCGTGCCCCGCGGTTGTCAATCTGGCGGCATTCACTCCGGCCTTCACGATTTCGGACGCAACCTTATCCGCGCGTTGCTTCGACAGGGTTTCGTTGGATGCAGACGACCCTGTGCTGTCGGTATGGCCGGAGATCTCGATTTTTAGGTCTGGGCAGCGTTTCAGCACGTCGGCTATCCGGCTAACCACGGCAACCGACACTGCGGCAATATCCGCGCTGGACGATAAGAAGCTGATGCGATCCTGCTGCACAGTAGCGGCAAGATCCGTTGTGCAGGCTGCATCTGTGACTGATGGAGAGATCGCAACGATCGCAGGCGCAGCAGTCGGCTTTGCGGCCGTGGGGACCGAAGGTGCGGCAATAACTGGCGGTTTCACAGCAGGAGGTGGCGGAGCAGAAACAACGGGTGGCACGGTTGCCGAAGCTGTCGATGTTACAGGCGGAGACGGGATGGGGGCGGCAACTGGTGCCGGGACTGCCGTCACCGCAGGCAGCGCCACTGGAGGCTGAACCGGTGGATCGGGGAATGTCAGTTTCGCCTCAGCCGTCATGCCTCCGGCCAGTTTTGCCAATGCATCCTTGACCTCGGTTGCGACAGACGAGTTGGGCGCCATGCCGATGACCGTCAAGCGTCCGCCAGCGATCGTTGCCGAGCCCTTGTCGAGACGGGACAGTTGATCGAGCCCCATGGCCATTGCCGGTGCGAAACCGTGCGGCGCACCGCTGGCAATTGTTGTACCATCGATGATCTTAAATCCAGGGAAACGCTGCTCCAAGGCCAACGCCATGGTCTGTCGCGTCGCTTCATCCGGGTAGTGACCGGCAATGCTCAACGCTTGACCGTCACGATTAGCGCTCCAACCATAATCAGTGACGCGCGGTGGCAGGATTGCTGATTGCGCGAGCTTGAGGCCGCCCGGCATGTTGCCGCCTATTGCGGACATGGCTTCCTTGTAGGCCACTGCATCGAACGCCTCTCCGCTGATCGTCAACTGACCGTCAACAATCCGAGCGGTGCCGTTGCGCAAATGCGCGAGTTGGGTCGCTACGAATGCTGTGACCGCCATGTAATCAACACCGGCGGGCAGGCCCGACGCATTCTTCATCTGATCGACGACCTTGCCACTCTTGCTTGTGGTTCGAGCGGCAATGTTCGCGGCCGCACGGGCAGCGTCCGATGGTGTTGAGCCGCTGAGGATCACGGTGTCACCTGTCTTGGCTGCTTGCCAGATATAAGGCCGTTCGACGGGCACGACGGGCTGTTTTGGCGGTGCTGGGGTAGCCGCCGCCGCTGCCACGGTTGGAGCAGCGGTTGTCAACGACACAATTTCCGCTGTTCGCAGTTTCATGGGCTGTGGAAGCCGCCCTGCCGCCAAAGTAGCTGCCGCGGTAATCGCTTGATCGGCTGCTGCGCCTTTGATCGAAAACTCGTTGTCAGACAGGTTGACCGAGCCACTACGCAGTTTCGTCAATTGGCCCAAAGCGACGGTGGCCATAGACAGCGCGCCGCTTGGTGCGCCGCGCGCATCCTGCATTTGATCGACTACGGGATTGTTTGGAAATGCCCGTTTCGCTTCAGTGAGCAACTGTCCTCGGGTGCCGTCCGGTGCCACGTAACCGCCGAGTGCCAAGGTACTGCCACTGAGGCTGGCATTCCAGGTAAACGGCTTGATTTCTGGGATGAGCTGGCTTTCGTCCGTTGCCAGTCGAACGCCGACGATATCCAGTGTTGCCGTCGCCGTTTGTCGGCCAGCGGTGTCTGTCGGGGCCTTGCCATCAATGACCGCGTCGCGACCGTCGAACGTAATCGATGCCCACGGTGCCTGTGCGGCCACCGCGGCCCTGGTCCGCAACTCGAGGTCCGCTTCGATTGTCGGCGTCATCAAAACCAGCGAGGTGATCCATAGGAGTACTAAGGGCAGCAGACCCCAGGCCCATCTACGCGGCTGGCACATAATGGCACCCCTTCAGCATTACGAAACTGGTTCACGCAGCGCTGCCCTGTCGCATAATCATCAAACTGGCAAGACGAGCGCGATCTGCTTACTTTTTCCTCACAGATCACCAGAGAGTTTAGAGATGCCTGATGTCAAGGCCAAGCCGGTAGGTTTCGAATTTACCGGGTAGAGTAACCTTAATGTCTACAAAGGGTTGTGGATTCTAGCGCATGTCAAATGACACCAAGGGTCGGCCACCCGGATTTAGGGCGGCGCGCGTTAGCCAGAAGTGCTCGGGGCGAGGGTTGCCTCGGCAATCGGCCACAGGGGCGAAGAACGGCTACGTGAAGCGCCGTCAGGCTTTTTTCTCCCAACGGCCGATAGTACTCTGCTGCCAATAGGTTACGTCGGCACCTGCTGCCTTCACGGCCTTCCACAGTGCCCGAGCGTGCTGCAATGCCTGCACATCCTGGCCATCGAAAAGTTGGACGACACGCATGTAGGATGGGACTTGTTCGGCTGGCCGCTCGAAGGTTGCGCCATCGACCATGAACCGGACGGTTGCACTGTTTGGATTATCATCGTCGGCGGTAAGATAAATCGGTTGCAGGGCTGCGTTTCCAGATTTTGCCGTACCATGCGGGACGAAGCTATCATCCTTGTAGGTCCACAAGAGTGTGTCGAGTGCTTCGACGCGCTCTGCGTTGGCGGTCTGGATCACGGCGCGCCAGCGACGCTCAAGCGTACGCTCGATGAGGACGGGCAGTACATCTTCAAGCGGCTGACGCTCGAGGTGGTAAAAAAGCACTTCGGTCTTCGATATCGTCACGGCATCCCTCGAACGGTTGATTGATTCGAACCGTTTTCATGTGCCGGTCGCGTATTGCCTTGGACACGGCTTCTGCTTCAGCGCCGGACGCGCTTGCGATCTACTTCGCCAGAGTCGATTAGTGCTTCGATGCACCCCCACGATATCGAAGTGGCCTTCGATTCCATGCAAACACGGAGCTGAGGCGAGTTCACCCGATAGGATGGGCACAGGTTCTTATAATCAGCAAGGCACGCCTGCTGCACGCGCTTGCTGTAAGCGTGTGCTGATGCAGTCCAAGCACATAAGGTGCCTGCCGCAATTGCTGCCACGATAGCTAATCTAATAATTGTTGCACAAAATCTGTGCTGGCCGTTGCGCATGCCGAAACCCCAATTTTTTTATTCCCCCAAGTGTCTTAACCTGCTTCGGCATCGCAGGGGGATGACAATGGAGTTACGGAAGTAATATTTTTTGCTGAGTGTTCAATCCTTGTCGGCATAGGGATTGCCGCCTTTTCGCAAATTGAAGCGGATTGGGACGCCTGGGAAGTCGAACGTCTGACGCAGGCTCTTTTCCAGATAGCGCACATATGAATCGGGCAGCGCGCGCGGCTGGGAGCAGAATGCCACGAACGTAGGCGGGCGGGCTGAGACCTGCGTCATGTAGCGAAGTCTGATGCGACGACCACTTGTCGCCGGCGGTGCATGGCGCTCCAGCGCCTCGCGCAGCCAACGATTGAGATCATTGGTTGAAATCCGCTTGTTCCAAGTGTCATAGGCGCTGAACACCTCCGGCATGAGTTTTTCGAGGCCGCGTTCGCCAAGCGCTGACAGTGTGATCACCCTGAGGCCCGGCATTTGTGCAAGGCGCTCGACGGCAACCTCGCGCTGTTCCTTCAGCACTTTCTGCTTGTCGACGATCAGGTCCCACTTGTTGATCGCAATCACCAGCGCGCGGCCTTCGTCACCGACCATGTTGGCGATCGTCAGATCCTGATGTTCGATGCCTCGTTCAGCATCGATCAACAAAACCACCACCTCGGCAAAGCGGATGGCGCGAATGGTGTCGCTGGTGGCGAGCTTCTCGGCGGTGTCCTCGACCTTCGATTTGCGTCGCAATCCCGCCGTATCGAACAGCTTGATGGCACGGCCGCCCCACATCAGGTCGGAGGCAACAGCGTCGCGGGTGAGGCCCGGTTCTGGCCCCGTGATCATGCGTTCTTCGCCAAGCAGCGCGTTGACGAGCGTTGACTTGCCGGCATTCGGGCGACCGACGATTGCAACCTTGATCGGCCGGGTCGGGTCTTCGGCCTCGATGATCTCGGCGCCGGAGAACACTGGGTCATCAGCTTCATGATCTTCGTCGCCTGCATCATCGTCTAGTCCGAGCACCTTGATCATGTCGCCATAGAGGTCGCTCAAGCCCTCCGAGTGTTCGGCCGAGATAGCGACGGGTTCGCCCAGGCCTAGCGTATAGGCATCATAAAATCCTTCGGTGCCCTTCGAGCCTTCGCATTTGTTGGCGACCAGGATCGATGGCCGACCGGCGTTACGGACGATGCGCGCGAATTCCTTGTCGGCGGGTGTCACGCCGGCGCGGGCGTCAATGACAAATAAAACGAGGTCGGCTTCGGCAATCGCTGTTTCGGACTGAGCGCGCATGCGGGATGCGATGGAGCCCTGCGCCGCTTCCTCGAGGCCGGCCGTGTCGACGACACGTACCGGGTGACCCCACAACTCAGCCTCGCCTTCCCGTCGATCACGGGTGAGACCTGGCAGATCGGACACCAGCGCAGTGCGCTTTCCGGTCATGCGGTTGTATAGTGTCGACTTGCCGACGTTCGGTCGGCCGACGATGGCGATCAGTGGTAGAGAGGGCATTGCAATAGTCCTGAAAAGTGGCTCGCTCGTTAGTGCAGGCGGCCCCTCCCCTGACAAACGAAGCGCTGTGAGGTGTGCTTATGCCTGAAAACGGCCTGTGGGGAAATCACCTGCAATTCCTAATCGGCGGCAACTGCGTTAACATTGGCCAATACCGATACAACCGAGAGGGGACGTACGATGTCGACACGAGTTCAGGACGCGGCTCGGGCACTAATCGACGCGCGGCGCAGCGGTCAGCGGTTGAGGGCGTTGCCGGAGGCATGCACCCCTCGCGACTATGAAGAGGGATATGCCGTCCAAAAGGCAGTTGTGGCAGGCCTCGGCGAGCCTGTGGCTGGCTACAAGATATCCTATTTTCCTGAAGGTGGCAGCATGGTTGCGCCCATTTTGGAAGGGTTGATGGTGGCGACAGGCGCGACGCGATCGATTGCGCCAGCCACGAAGATCGCAATAGAGTTGGAGTTTGGTTTCCGCTTCGGCCGTGCCGTGCCAGCCAATGCCACGCGGACACAGGTGCTCGACGCCATCGAGTCGACGGTGGTTACGCTTGAACTGTGCGACACGCGCTTCGAAAGCCTCGATGGACTGTCGAAGTCCGTGATGATCGCTGATTTGATCTCCAACCGGGGCGCGGTGCCGGGGACGGTGCTGCCGTTCAATGCGAATGCAGATTTCAAGGGTGCCACGTGCCGACAGTTGTTCGACGGCGTGGTCAATACAGCGCGCACTGGTTCGCATCCGAATGGTGATCCGCTACTGCCGCTGGGTGCGCTTCCAAGCGTATTGGCTGAGCGCGGCTATGCCATTGCCGCCGGACAGTTTGTCATCACGGGCAGCCTAACCGGCATGACCTGGGTCACAGCACCGCTCAAGGTGCATGGTGAAATTGATGGCTTCGGGGCAGCGTCCGTGACGCTGGCGAAGTAGTGCCAGCGCATGCGGTTGATGCCGAATAGTCGCTTCACAGGCCCCCAAAGGATGATCAGCCCATGATCCGCACCGGCCAGCAGTATCGCGACAGCATCCGTGATGGCCGCCTCGTCTATGTCAACGGCGAGCGCGTCAACGATGTAACGACGCACCCCATGTTCAAGCCGCTCGTCGATATCCGCGCCCGCATCTACGACATGCAGCATGATCCGGCGACGCGCGATGTCATGACATGGACCGATGCGACCTCGGGCGAAATTCACGCGATCGGTCCGCAATTACCCTTCACCAAAGAGCACTGGGAAGCGAAGCGTCACTCGACCGATGCGGTGTTGCGTGACATCGGCGGTATCGTCACTCGCGTTGGCGATGAGACGGTCGGTGAGATGTGGTCACTCTATGACGGCCAGGATGTGTTGAACGAGGTCGATCCGCAGTTCAGCGCCAACATCAAACGGCATATCGAGCGCGTCGAAAAGGAGGACCCGTTCCACGTCTCGGCCAATACCGACCCCAAGGGCGATCGCTCGAAGCGGCCGCAGGACCAGGATCCGGACATGCTGCTGCATGTGGTCAAGGAGACCTCGGCTGGCATCGTCGTCCGCGGTGCGAAGTATGAAACAGCGGCGGCCTACGCCAACCAAGCGTTCACCAAGCCGACGATCGCCAACTGGGGCGCGGAGGCGATGAGTGACTACGCGGTCGGCTTCATCTGCGATCTGGGTTCGCCCAACCTGAAGTTCATCTGCCGCACCGGCTTTGCCGGTCGCGCGTCCGCCGAAGATTATCCGCTGTCGAACAAATTCGACGAAGTCGACACGCTCTTGATTTTCGACGACGTGCTAATCCCTTGGGAAAATGTGCTGTTCTATCGGCACACCAAGGCCACAACGTTCATCCGCAATACTCTGCATCGGTATTCGGCGTTTGCCTATGTGCAGCGCAGCCAGATGTACGCCGACATGATGATCGGCGCCGCGCTGCTCAATGTGCGCCAGACCGGTCTCGACAAGCAGCAGGCCGTGCAGGAAAAGCTTGCCGAGCTTGCCTGCTACCGCGAAGGCATCAACGCCCATTTGACGGCTGCGATCGCCACGGCCGAGCGCTCGCCAGCGGGGCTCATGATGCCGAACCAGTCGCTGCTCTACACCGGCCGCGTGCTTGCCTGCTCGCAGATGCACAACATGATGCATATCGCGCGCGAGCTATGCGGCGGCCAGATTTGCGTCACTCCCGACGTTGCGAGCTTCCGCCATCCCGAGACCAAGCCGTGGCTCGAGAAGTTCTATTCGATCAATGACAACTGGCTGGCTGACGATCGCCGCAAATTGCTGGCCTATGCGCGCGATCTGCTGAACTCGGATTATGCCGGACATCGTCTGACATTCACAATGTTTGCCCAGGCGCCGCACTTTGCGCATCTGGCAGCCGTGCATCGCAACTTCGATTGGGAGAACGCCGCGGCAATCGCGAAGAAGGCGGCAGGACTATCCGATCGCGTCGATGCCAAGCCCAGCCTAAAGGCTGCTGAGTAGTTGCCGATGAATTGTTGGGTTACGGATGCTGGATGGCATCCTAACCCAACCTACGGTTCCGCGATTTCTTGAACCAAGGTCTACGCATGATCCACACCCGCATCCGCCCCTTTAATACGAAGAAGACCTACCCGGAGCAGAAGCTCGATAATGACTTGTGCCAGGCAGTCGTCGCTCGTGGCGCTTATGTGTTCTTACGCGGACAATGCGCGCAAGATATTGATACGGCAGAGAACGTCGGCGTCGGTGATCCAACGGCGCAGGCACATAAGGTGATGCAGAACATTCGCCAGTTGATCGACGAGTGTGGCGCGAAAATGGAGCATATTACCAAGCTCGTGGTGTATCTGACCGACATCCGTCATCGTGAGCCGGTTTATCGCGTCATGGGCGACTACATCCGTGGCGTCCATCCAGTTTGCACGGGGCTGGTCGTGGTGGCGCTCGCGCGGCCAGAATGGCTGGTCGAGATTGACGCAACCGCGGTAATCCCGGATTAATGTAGCACCCGTTGCCGGAGGATGCGTCTACCATGCTGACCCTTACCCAGGCTGAATATGATGCCTTCTGGCGCGATGGTGTGCTGACCATTTCCG
>JANNRP010000203.1:0-24424 GCA_031401535.1 Hyphomicrobiaceae bacterium
CAAGGTGGCGCCATGCGACGTCTCGGTCGACTACTTCTGGCTCAGCACCCACATCAATACTGATGGCGCCGCGGGCGATGTTGATCAGTATGGCGCCAGGCTTCACGCCAGCGAAAAAGGCATCGTCGGCCATGCCGCGTGTATCGTCGTTGAGCGAGCACGCCAGTACGATAACATCGGCTGCGGGAAGCACCGTCTTCAGATCGGCCATCGTGCCAACGGTATCGGCGAACGGTGATGATACGGGCGTGCGGCGGATGACG
Source organism: Hyphomicrobiaceae bacterium (assembly GCA_031401535.1). Taxonomy (GTDB): domain Bacteria; phylum Pseudomonadota; class Alphaproteobacteria; order Rhizobiales; family Hyphomicrobiaceae; genus JAKFWF01. The sequence continues at coordinate 264 of JANNRP010000203.1, forward strand.
TTAGTCGTCGCCCCAAACGCCTTGACCCGCTTGGCGATCTCCTGCCCGATTGGCCCGAAGCCAACGATCAGCCAGTTGGTTTGTGACAGTTCACGGAAGGGTGTGTTCTGCCACTGCTTCCTGGCCTGTAGGTCGCGCTGCAGTTCGATGGGGTGCACGACACTCAAGACTTGCGCCAGGACGTATTCGGCAATCGCGACACCCTGGGCGCTGCTGTTGCAGATCCGTGTCCCCTTCTGAGAGACCTTCTTGTAGACCGGAGCGTCCAGTCCGGCATTGAATGTCTGCAGCAAACCAACGGATTTACAGCCAAGCACCACGTCAAATGCGCCATCGCGGAAGCCATCAGTATTGATGTGGGTGCTGAGCCAGAAGTAGTCGACCGAGACGTCGCATGGCGCCACCTTGCGCCCGTCGACGAGGAACATCCCATCCCGACTGAAGGTAAGAACGGTGATATCCAATCCGAGGGCATCAAGGCGCCGGCCGATGTGTTCGTAGGATTTGTCGTACATCGCGACCGTCAATGGCATGGGGTAATGTTCCTTCCGTCGTAAAATCGAGACGTGAGGCGATAAATCTATCGCGAAACGTTGGATCTAGTCGCGCAACTGGTAGACGTTGCGCGCGGCATCGGCACTTACCAAGCCGTCAGCTATGTCAGCGGCGAGTGCCGCTCGGTTGCGCGTTGCCGGATCGCCAAAGCCGCCACCGCCAGCCTCTGTCAAGGTGATGCGCTGGCCTGGTGCGACCTCGATCCGCCCCTTGGCATGGACCGGTCGGTCATCAACCGCATGAACACGCAGTGATCCGGATCCGCCGCCGCATTGTCCGCGCGCCGGAAACTCAGTGCGATTGCCCATGCCGAGCATGGTCAACGGGTGTCCGGTGTCGTTGCGCAGAACGACTTCCTGCCCGAGGCCGCCGCGCCAGCGCCCCGGCCCACCGGAGTCGGTGATCAGTCGCTTACTTTCGACCGTCATGTTGGTCAGCGTTTCCCAGATCTCGACAGGTACCACCGCCATGTTGGACGGATGCGGCAGTGTTGACCAACCGTCCAGGCGATCGAGCGCGCCATAACCACCGGCAGCAAAATACAGGCATGAGAACGGCCGATCATCGCGGCGTTGGCCTTGAAAGGTGATCAGGTTCATCATGCCGGAATCTGCCTGCACGCGGTCGGGTGCGGCTTGCGCTAGTGCACCATAGATCAATGGCGTCACAAAATGGCCCATGGCGTGTCGGCCACCGGTCGGATAGGGAGGCTGGGCGTTCAGAATGCAGCCGACCGGCGCCGAAACCTTGATCGGCGCGACCGAGCCTTCGTTGTTGGGGATCGATGGCAGCGTCAATGACTTGATGGCATGCAACCCCATTGCATTCGTATAGCAGAAGGGCACGTTTACTCCGGCCCGCACGCAGCCTGACGTGCCAGTAAAATCGATCGCAACGTTGTCGCCCTTGACGTCGACACGAACGACGAACTCGGCCGGTTCACCGAAACCTTCCACGGCAATCTTGTTGCGATACGTGCCGTCCTTGAATGCGCTGATCTTGGCCCGCATCGCGGCCTCTGATTGACTGCGAATGGCCGCAGACAGTTCGGTCAATTCTTCCAACCCGTATTCGTCCATGAAACCCAGGACTTCGCGACCACCGACCTCGTTGCAACTGACATTGGCCATGATGTCACCCATGACCTGCTCCGGCACACGCACGTTGGTGCGGATGATATCGACCATGAGATCGTTGATGCGGCCTGCGTCATACAGCTTGCAGATCGGTAGACGGAGACCCTCTTGATAGACTTCAGTTGCGGACGAACCAAAGCCGCTGCCACCGATGTCGGGCAAGTGCGTGATGCTGACGGTATAGGCGACAATGCGTCCTCGACGGAACACCGGCCGCATCATGGTGATATCGAACAAATGGCCGGTTCCGAGCCACGGATCGTTGGTGATCACAATGTCGCCGGGCTTCAACGTCTCTGGAGGGAACTTCTTCAACATATGCCGCAGGGTGACCGGCGCACTGCCGATGAAGACAGGGATTCCGAACGTTCCCTGGGCGATGGAGTTTGCGTCTGCATCGAGCACCACGCACGACAAATCGTAGCTCTCGTAGACGATAGTCGAGAAGGAGCAGCGCACCAGCGTAGAGACAATTTCATCGGTGAGCGAGACCAGACGGTCCCACATGATGCCCAGACTGACGGCGTCAAACGAACGGGTTGTCATTGCGGGTTTTCCTTTAGCTCGCCAGTTCAGCGATCACATTGAGGCGCGTGTCGACGGTGACGGAATAGCCGGCGCCCACGACGCACGTACTTTCCCGCTCTTCGATCAAGGCCGGACCGTGCAGCGTCATGCCAGGTCGGAGCGCATACCGATCATATACCGGCCAGTCGGTCATGCGGCCCTGCACCGGATCGTAGGCGGAGCGTGTGCCTTTCAACGCGGTACCTCCGCTCGCCGTTGCATTGGCCGCAAGACCCTCGCCGAGGGCTGGAGCGGGACCGGTCACCTCGACCTTCCAGTTGACGATCTCGACTGGCTCGTCGAGACGAATGGCATAGGCCTGCTCATAGGTTTGGGCATATAACTCAGCCACGTCCGCGAAACACGTGGCCGCGTCCTTGGTTGCCGCCGGTAACGTGACCTCGATCTCGTGCCCCTGGCCCTGATAGCGCATGTCCAGCCGTCGGACGACACGCATATCAGCATCGGCAACACCAGCTTTGCTGAGGTAGCCGCTGGCCTCATCTTCGAGTGCCTTGAACGTGGTGCCAAATGCGGCGGCATCTATGTCGTCCAGATGCACACGGCGCGATCGCGCAACCTCGAACGCAATCGGACTGACCAGCAACCCAAGCGCCGACATGACGCCAGCACCAACGGGGCAGATCACGCGCGGAATTTTCAATTTGCGCGCTATAGCAAGCGCGTGCAGCGGCCCCGAGCCGCCAAATGCCACCATGCTGCTCGATCGGTAGTCGAAGCCGCGTTCTGTTGCATGGATCCGGAAAGCGCGGGCCACATCTTCGCAGATGATGTCGTGAATGCCCCAGGCTGCCCGCATGGTTTCGAGGTTAAGGGGGCTTCCGACGCCACTGGCGATCGCCGTCTCGGCAGCGGCGCGATCAAGTTTCATGGTGCCACCTAGGAAGAAACTGTCGTCGAGATAACCGAGCACGAGATTGGCATCGGTTAGCGTCGGCTGTGTGCCGCCTTGCCCGTAGCAGGCGGGCCCCGGACTGGCCCCGGCACTGCGCGGACCAACGCGCAACAATCCACGCTCATCGACGCCAGCTATTGATCCGCCTCCGGCACCAATCTCAATCATATCGATGACCGGTATTCGAACTGGCAGGCCGCTGCCCTGGCGGAACTCGTGAACGCGAGCAACTTCCATGGCGTATTTTTTCACTGCCTCGCCGCCGCGGATGAGTGCGCCTTTGGCCGTGGTGCCGCCCATGTCGAACGACAGCAGGTTGGGCAACTTCAGTGCCCGGCCATGATGGGCACTCATCAGGGCGCCAGCGGCGGGCCCCGATTCGAGCGCGCGCACGGGGAACCGCCGCGCCGTGTCTGGTGTTAGTGTGCCGCCACTTGAGCCCATGATGTACAATCGCCCCATGAACCCGGCGCGACCAAGCTCATCCTCCAGACGTTTCAAGTAACGATCGAACATCGGTTGGGTAAATGCATTGACCGTCGTCGTCGTCCATCGCTCGAACTCGCGCATGTTCGGGAACACGTCGGCTGAGTTCGAAATGGCAAGGTCGGGTGCTGCAGCTCGCAATATATCAGCGGCGCGCTGTTCATGTGCCGGATTGGCGTAGGCGTGCAGAAAGCAGACCGCCACGGCTTCGACACCCAACTTCTGAAACTGGGCCGCAGCGGACGCCACGGCGGTCTCGTCCAGCGGTCGTTCGACGCTGCCGTCATGGCGCACGCGCTCGTTGACCTCGATGCGTAATCGGCGCGGTACGAGGGGGGCAGGATACTTGATCCTGAGGTCGAATAGGTCGTAGCGGCGTTCGAACCCCATATCCATGATGTCGCCGAAGCCGCTTGTGACGAGCATGCCAGTCACGGCACCGTGCCGCTCGATCACGGCATTGGTGACGAGCGTGGTGCCGTGCACGACGTCTTCCACGTCGTCGATTCGAATGCCATTCTCTTGAACGAGCGTATCGACGCCCCGCAGCACGGCCTCAGACGGGTCGTGCGGCGTCGTCAAGCGCTTGTGGATCGCCATACGGCCGCCGCTGGCGTCATAAAGAGCAAAGTCGGTGAACGTTCCACCGATGTCGACGCCGATCCGGTACATGCTTGTCGCCCCAATTCCGATTACGAGCCGAACACTGGCATGCATGATGCCGCCTGTGAACCGGCCGATCGAGATGGGCGGGACGCCAGAATTGATGGGGCTAAGCGGGTCGGCGTGCGCCGCTTTACGACGTCACTCGGTGAATTATTCCTAATTTGTGCCGTGAGCCGACAGGCTGATTTGAGTATCCTTGGGGTACCGCGTTCTTTCGCTCGGCGTGTCGTCGACAGCCGAGTTTGGCGATTGTTAAACCGGATATCCAATCTAACCAAAATTGCCGATACGATGTCAGCCATGCGTCCGCCATGTGTAGTCGCGACTTGTGGCGGGGTATATTGCATGGCAGCGTTCGCTGTGAGCAATCGCTCTTAACAATAGGAAGTCCTAGCCGATGACCCGAATGACCGGTGGTGATGCTCTTGTCGAAAGCCTGCTTCGGCACGGCGTCGACACTATTTTTGGCTTGCCCGGTGTGCAGGTCTACGGATTATTCGATGCGCTGGCGCGCAACGAGAACCGCATTCGCGTCATCAACGCGCGACACGAGCAGACCACCGCCTACATGGCTCTGGGCTACGCGTGCGCCACTGGCAAGCCCGCGGTGTATACCGTCGTGCCGGGCCCGGGCGTCATGAATACGTCGGCGGCGATCGTGACGGCCTGGGGGCTGAACGCACCGGTCCTGTGTCTCACGGGCCAGGTGCCGAGCGCCATGATTGGCAAGGGTCGCGGGCAGTTGCATGAGATGCCGGACCAGTTGGCGACCTTGCGCAGTATCGTGAAGTGGGCTGAGCGCGTCGAGCATCCAACTCAAGCGCCCCACCTCGTCGCTCGAGCCTTTCAGGAGATGTGCTCGGGGCGACAGGGACCGGTTGCACTCGAAATGCCCTGGGACCAGTTTTCTGCCACCGCTGATGTGACGTTGGCCGATCCTTTGCCGTTGCACCCTGTGCCATTACCCGATTCGGCAAAGATGGAGGCGCTGGCGGGGTTGATCGCTAAAGCCAAAGCACCAATGATATGGGTTGGCACGGGCGCAATCCATGCTGCGTCAGCAATCAAAGCGCTGGCTGAGCGCATGGGTGCGCCGGTGCTGTCCTATCGCACCGGCCGCGGTATCCTGGATGACCGCCACCCGCTCGCCTTGACCGTGGCGGCTGGCTACCGGTTGTGGCCAGAGACGGATCTGTTGATTGGCTTCGGCACGAGACTCGATACGCCGTTAGGACGGTGGCCGCACCAACCGCCGGGCCTCCAGGTTGCACGCATCGATATCGATCCGGTTGAAATGCGCCGCCTGAAGGTTGACATCGGCATTGTCGCAGACACAGGCGCGGCGGCGACGATGCTACTGGACGCAGTGGTCGCCAACAAATCCAAAACGCGGAGCGCTGCGATCGCCAAGGCCAAGGTGGATGCCGCCGAGGCAATTCAGGTGTTGCAGCCGCAAATGTCGTTCATCGAGGTGATCCGTGAGGTGATGCCCGAGAACGGGATTCTATGCGATGAGATGACCCAGGTCGGCTATGTGTCCTGGATTGGTTTCCCCTTCCATACGCCACGGTCGCTCGTCACGTCGGGATTTTCGGGTACGCTGGGCGCAGGCTTTCCGATGGCTCTCGGCGTCAAGGTTGCCTATCCGGACCGGCCCGTCATATCGCTCACGGGAGATGGCGGCTTCCTGTTCGGGGGCGTCGAACTTGCGACCGCCGTGCAGCATGGCATCAATCTCGTCACGGTGCTGTTCAATAACTCGGCCTACGGCAACGTATTGCGCGACCAGAAACGACTTTACGAGGGGCGTAATGCCGGTTCTGCCCTTCGTAATCCCGACTTCCAGATGTTTGCGCGCTCGTTCGGCGTTCCGTCGTGGCGCGTGACTGACGCTGCCGGATTGAAGATCGCGCTGAAGGAAGCGCTTGCGGCCAATGCACCGGCCCTAGTCGAGGTCGTGACCGATATCGACAAAGAGGTCGAGCCGTGGCGGTTCCTGGCGCCGGGCCGTACCTGAAGGTTGAACGACATCTGCACCGATCGGGAGAAATTGATGGCTCGACTTAAAGGTAAGGTGGCGCTGATCACTGGTTCAGGCACGGGCATTGGTCGCGCCACTGCGGAGGTCTTCGCGCGCGAGGGCGCCAGCGTCGTAATCGCGGAATTCGACGCGGCAAGCGGGAAGGCTGCCGCCGATGCAATCGTCGCTAAGGGTGGTAAAGCGCTATTCATCCGCACCGATGTCACCGATGAGGCGAGCGTCAAGGCGGCGGTGGCGCAAACCGTTACTCACTTCGGCGCACTACATATTCTCTACAACAATGCCGGGGGTTCGACGATGGATGATGGTCCATTGACGGAAGCACCGATGGAAGAGTTCTGGCGAGCGATCAAGCTGGATCTGCTCGGCACGTGGCTCGTAAGCCGCCATGGAATCCCTGAGATTGTGAAGTCCGGTGGTGGCTCGGTGATCAACGCCTCGTCGGTCGTTGCATTGATGGGCTGGCCCGGTAAGGACGCCTATACCGCGTCCAAAGGTGCGATCTCGGCTCTGACACGTTCGATGGCGACCGAGTTCGCCGGCCAAAACGTGCGGGTCAACGCGGTGGCTCCTTGTGTCACCAAGACGCCTCGGGTGCTGGAACTGCTGGCCAAGCAGGAAACCATGCAAAAGATCGCCGCTCGTCATCTCGTCGGGCTTGCTGAACCGGAGGACGTTGCGAATGCGGCGCTCTTCCTCGCGTCCGATGAATCTGCCCGCACCACCGGTCACATTTTGACGGTCGATAGCGGCCTGACGATCGCCTGAGAGCGACCAACTGTGATGACTAGGTGAGGGCCTTCTGGTTGCCCCAATGCGTATGACGATCGGGCCATTCTCAAGTGCGCTTCTGCATCTCGCGCAGGATGACAAGATGCTGGATGTCATTGGTGCCCTCGTAAATGCGGCACACGCGGGCATCACGATAGAGGCGCTCGACGGGAAAGTCGTTGAGATAGCCGTATCCGCCCATCGTCTGGATCGCTTCTGAACACACCCACTCGGCTGCTTCCGACGCCACGAGCTTGGCCATGCACGCTTCCATCAATGAAGGCTGGTTGGCGTCACTCAGTGCAGCTGCGTGCAGCACCATTTGTCGGGCGCACTCGACCCGGGTCGCCATTGCAGCAAGGCGAAATCCTACTGCTTGATGCTCTATGATAGGTTTGCCGAACACCTCCCGTTGACGGGCGTAGTCGAGGGCTGCCTCGTAGGCTGCCCGGGCTATGCCAACGGCTTGTGCAGCGATACCGATGCGGCCACCTTGCAGATTCGACAATGCAATGCGGTAGCCTTCACCCTCGGCACCTAGACGGTTCTCCACCGGCACGCGCAGATCATTGAACGCAATTTGGCAGGTGTCGGACGCACGTTGGCCAAGTTTCGATTCAACCCGCACTACGTTGTAGCCGGGCGTTGCAGTCGGCACGATGAAGGCGGAGATACCCTTGGTGCCACCTTGCTTGCTGGTGCGGGCGAAGATCAGTGCGACGTCGGCGTTCTTTCCTGTGGTGATGAATTGTTTCGCGCCATTGAGTACGTAGTGGTCGCCAACGCGCATCGCCTTGCTCGTCATCGCGCCGGCATCCGAACCGCCGTGCGCCTCGGTGAGCAGGAACGCCGACAGCATACGACCTTCAGCCATCGGCCGCAGGAAGCGCTTTTTCTGGTCGTCATTACCGAAGTTGACGATCGGCATGCAGCCGACGGAGTTGTGACCGCTCATCACTGTCGAGGTTGCAGCATCGCCGGCAGCAATCTCCTCGAGCGCCAGGGCGGTCGATACATAGTCGGCGCCAGCGCCGCCCCACTCAGGCGGCACGTTCATGCCGAGTAGGCCAAGGTTGCCCATATCGCGTAACTCCTGCATCGGGAAGTGCGACTCCCGGTCCCATCGCGCGGCATGGGGTGCCAACCGATCGGCTGCGAATGAGCGGGCCATGTCGCGGATCATCGTTTGCTGTTCGTTGAGGATCATGGGGTTCGTTTCCGGTTCAGCGAAATCGATGGATCTGCGCTTAGTGCAAAGCTCAACAGCGGCTCACGACATGGTTAGTCCGCCAGACACGCTTAGTGTCTGGCCTGTGATGTAGTCAGACATATCACTGGCCAGGAACAAAATCGCGTTTGCGACATCGGTCGGCTTGCCAAAGCGGCGCAGCGGGATGGCGCGCTTGAATGCTTCCAGATGGTTCTCCGGCAGTGCCATCAGCATCGGCGTTTCCGTTGGGCCAGGGCACACGCAGTTGACGTTGATCTGGTAGCGCGCCATTTCGCGGGCAAGGCCCTTTGAAAAGCTGATGAGCCCGCCCTTGGCGCCGGAATAAACAGTCTCGCCCGAACTGCCGACGCGACCAGCGTCGCTTGCCACGTTGACGATCTTTCCCGACTTCCGTGCGATCATCGGGTCGAGCAGGGCGCGGGTCAGCTTGATTGGCCCCATCAAGTTGATGTCAACGACCCGATCCCAGAACGTGCTATCGTTTTCGACGAACGGCTGGCCTTTGCCAAAGCCAGCGCAGTTGACCAGAACGTTGACTTCGCCGCGGCCGAGTACCGTCTTGGCGAAGGAGGCGATGGCGTCATCGGATGCAACATCGAGCGTAACGAATGCCGCTTTTGCACCGGCCGCCTGCAGTCGTGCGGCCTCCCTTTCACCGTTCTCGACCGATAAGTCAGCGAGGATGACGTTGGCGCCAGCCCGTGCGAATGCGTCTGCTGTAGCAAGTCCGATGCCTGACGCAGCGCCTGTGACGACTACGGTTTTGCCTTGGAAGTTCATGGTACTGTCCTCACCCGGGGATCGATCGGTGCATTGTGTCGAGAGCATTGATTGAATGTTCAGTCAATAATTTGGAATAAGGCACTGGTCCACCCTTCGTCAACTGTCGGTCGCGCCCGATTGCTGACTTGGTTGGTTGCAATATTAAGGCTGGCGTAAGGGCTGGACATCTGTGTTATGCGGGTCGACGCCTGTAGGTGCGACTACCTTGGGCACGGATCAGATGGCAATGCTCCCCATGAAGCGACGTTCCTCACGCGTCCTGGAAACGGTAGCTGCAAGAATGCCGGACATGATCAGCCGCCGGTCCGTCATCTGCGGGCTGGGGGTAACAGGCGTGGGAGTGCTGCCTCCAGATGCGGCCTATGCCGCCGCGGCTGTCACGACTGGGGCGGCTGCCCTGGCGATTGACGCATTCGCTCGGCTTAGGGGTAAACGCGTTGGGTTGATCACCAATCAAACCGGTCGTGTCGGCGGCCATCATCTTGCCGATCTCCTGAGTCGCCGAAGCGATCTCCGACTCACTGCTATTCTTGCCCCTGAACACGGCTTTCGCGGCGTTGTAGAAGCCGGCGCCACCGTCCGCGATGGTCGCGATCCCAAAACCGGTGTGGCCGTCTACAGCCTTTATGGGGCGACGCGAAAACCAACGTCCACAATGTTGCGCGACGTTGATTGTCTAGTGTTCGACGTGCAGGACGTCGGTGTGCGCTTTTACACCTATATCTCGACCATGGGCCTCGCCATGCAGGCGGCCGCAGCCCAACGCATTCCGTTTATCGTGCTCGATAGGCCAAACCCGATCGGGGGTGAGGATGTGTCCGGCTTCGTCCTTGAGCCAGCCTTCAAATCGTTCGTCGGACAATACCCGATCCCGATTGTTCACGGGTTGACAGTCGGTGAACTTGCCCGAATGATCAAAGATGAGCGCTGGCTGAGCGGTCTTGCTTCGCTTGAAATCGTGGTGGTTCCATTGCAGGACTGGCGCCGTGCAATGCGCTGGCCCGACGCACGGCTTCCGTGGCTCCCGACCAGCCCCAATGTTCCAACGTTCGATGCAGCACTTGTCTATCCCGGCATCGGCATCGTTGGCGAAACCCTCGTCAACGAAGGCCGCGGGACGCCGACTCCATTCTCGCAGTTTGGCGCGCCGTGGTTGGATGCAGAAGCCGCTGTGTCATATCTCAATGCGCGGCAATTGCCGGGTGTACGGTTTGAGGCCGTAACCTACACCCCGCAGTCGATCCCGAACGTCGCGGCGCATCCACGTTTCGAAGGGCAACGCATAAACGCCGTTCGCCTGTCGGTGACCAATATCGCGACCTATCGCCCGCTGGAAGTTGGTATCCACGCGCTTGCCTATCTGCGTCAGGCAAGCCGTGCGAAAGGTCTGCCGCTGCTAGAGACGTTCGATATGTTCCGCAAAATTGCAGGCACGGCGCGACTTGATACGTCGCTTGATCGGGGCGCGTCTGGTACCGATATCATTGCCGGCTGGCAAGCAGAGGTGCAGCAATTCAAAGATCGACGAGGTCAATATCTGATGTACTGAAATTGCTGATTATTCGACTCCTCGCTGACCCGTACATTGACTCGTAGCTGCTATTCGTATCCGGCACTCGATCGAACTCAGAGAGCGAGCTATGATTTCGCTTCATCATAACAACACAGCGAAAAGAGGATACGCCATCATGAAGATCGGGATCATCGGGGTTGGCGCCATGGGGTCAGTCTACGCCGCGCTTCTGGCAGACCACGGCAAACATGACGTGTGGGCCATCGACACATGGCCGGAGCATGTCGCAGCAATCAAGTCTAAAGGCTTGCGCGTCGAAGGGGCGAGCGGTGATCGCACTGTCAAACTGGATGCCACGACCAACCCTGCCGATGTCACGGGCTGCGATCTCGTCATTATTGCCACGAAGTATGATGGCGTGACACCTGCCGCTCACGCTGCCCTCGCGATGGCCAAGCCTGACGCGCCCATTCTCACGATCCAGAACGGCCTCGGGTCTGCCGACAAGGTGGCAGCCGTTGTCGGCGCTAAACGGATCATGGTTGGCGTTGTCGGCGGCTTTGGTGCTTCAATGAAGGGACCTGGCCACGCGCATCACAATGGAATGGAGTTTCTGCGCCTCGGTGAAATGAACGGTGGCATGACGCCTCGGCTTGAACAGGTTGCCGACGTATGGCGCTCGGGCTCGTTCAAGGTCCTCACCTTCGATGACATCAACAAGATGATCTGGGAAAAATTGATCTGCAACACGACCTACTCGGGGCCATGCGCCATGACGGGGCTACGTGTCGGAGAGGTACAAGCGAGCGCTGACGCCTGGAAGATTGCATCGGCGTGCGCGACGGAAGCCTTCAATGTTGCCCGCCGCAAGGGCATTAAACTCGATTTCGATGATCCGGTTGCCTACGTCAAGGCATTCGGCCAAAAGATCCCAGGTGCGCGGCCCTCAATGTTGCTCGACCATATCGCGGGTCGGCCCGCCGAGGTTGACAATATCAACGGCGCGATCTGCCGCGAAGGTGCAGAGATTGGTGAACCTACACCCGTCAACGACGTGGTCGTGGCGTTGCTGCGCGCGCGGGAATCCGGTTTCGGCAAGAAGGCCTAAGTGTCGGTCATGCCCGGTTCCTCGTCCGCATTCGGGGAAGCGAGCTAATGTCGCGCAATGGGGACGCGTGTTAACGCTCCATAGGTTCTTTGCAGTTTAGCGCACGCGTCGCGGGTTCATGTAAAGGTCGGTTTCCTGTTTTTCGAGCTTTGGTACCAAGCGGCCAGCGCGCACGTCTTGGTACAGTCGTTTGATATGGCGGCGGCAGCCGTTGTTGAACGTCAGCATGCCGCAGAACATCTTTAGTACCATCAACAGGCGCTTGTCCTTGCCATCACGTAAGATGCGTCCTTTCCACTTGCCCCCAAGAGACAACAACTTGCCGTCGAGGTGCCCAACGACGCGATCGTGCTGGTCGTAAAGGGTGTAGTCCTTGCCGAGCGCCACGATGTCGCGGCGCAGGCGGTAAAAGTCGAGCTTGTCGTCTTCCATTAGGAAGAATGAGAAATCCTCCGGCGTGAAAGGCCACTTGTGTGCCGAGCGCTCAAGATAGACCATTTGATTGTGGTCGCCGGTGTTGAGTGAATAGGCGATGACAGGCAAGCCACGAGCGCCGAGCGTCAGCTGCAAAGAGCGGCCGATCATCAGGTCCATGGTAGCGTGCCAATTAAGCTTCTCGCCGAACAGCTTGAACACGAGGCGCTTGTCCATGCCGACATTCTTGGTCCAGAGGTCCTCGCGATAACCGATGAGGCCAGTGCGCTCGCCGTCTTCTGTCACCTCGGCAAAGATGTCCATGTCAGACGTGAATTGTCGTGACTTCGCCTTGTTGCGACTCTTCTTGTAGAAGCCAAACTCGATTGAATTGAGATCGGTTACCCAGACGTCGACCTGGAAGTGCTGCCACGGGTCTTTGGGATCGGTCACGCGCTTCGCTTTGGCGGCATCTTTAGTAGCGGCGGTACGCACCTGGGCTTCGGCGCGCGCCTCTCGCGCTGCGTCGGCCGCGGCGTTATCGGCTTCGATCGTCTCTGCAGTGGTGCTGGCAGCCATCGGTATCTCCCGGAGCGCGAATCGTTTCGCAGGAAGCTAGCACCGTGAATCACTCAACCATCGACGCCGTCTCAATAAGCTCTGGAAAACCCGACCAGTGCAATTGTTGAGTAGCAATGACTAGTCGCGTGTGCCGAAGATGGCACTGCCGACCCGGACGTGCGTGGCTCCAAAGGCGATCGCTGTTTCAAAGTCGGCACTCATGCCCATGCTTAAGGCTTTGAGGCCGTGCGCGTGTGCGAGCTTGGCTAGAAACGTAAAGTGAATTGCTGCCTCCTCGTCGACGGGCGGAATACACATCAGGCCTGCAATCTCGATATATAACTCATTGCGGCACATGGCGATGAAGGCTGATGCGTCAGCTGGCATAACACCGGCTTTTTGAGGCTCCTCGCCGGTGTTGACCTGGACAAACAATTTTAGAACTCGACCTTGAGCCTTCATTTCAGTGGCGATGGCCTGCGCGATCTTTGGCCGGTCTATGGTGTGGATGCAGTCGAACAACTGCACTGCCTCCTTTGCCTTGTTGGACTGCAGCGGGCCGATCAGGTGCAACTCGATATGAGGGTACAGCTGACGAAGGTCGGGCCATTTGCCCTTGGCCTCCTGCACGCGGTTCTCACCAAAGCAGCGATGTCCGGCGACGAGTACGGGTTCAATTTCGGGCGCAAAGTAGGTTTTTGACACTGCAATTAGCGTCACCGATCCTCCTGACCGGTTGGCTGCCTTCTCGGCAGCAGCGATCCGTTGCGTGACGGCGCCAAGGTGTACTGCGCTGTCTTCCGACATTCTGCTTAATCCTCCCGAAACCCATATTGGCCGGGCCGGTAGTCGGCATCGGCAACGAAATACGGAATGAAATCGTGCCCGTCGCTTGCCAGAAGATCGAGATAGCGGCGATTGACGAATACTTTGTCGCGACCATACTTGCGCTCTTCCAACACTCCCAGACGGCCGAGTTCCTTCAAGTAGACGGAGGCAGTCTGACGCTTGGCGATACCACGCTCGACAAGGACAGGGATGCGGCAATAGGGTTGCGCGAAAATCGCCTCGATCAGCGATCGGCTGTGAACTGGCATGTGTTGCGCGCGCGCGACGTGGTCAGACGTATGAATCATAAGTGAACGAATGCTGCGGATTTTCTCTGCGGTCCAGGCCGCAGTCACCTCCACGGCCGTCAGCATATACATAGTCCAGGCTTCCCAATCACTGAGCTCGCCGTGCGATGTGACGCGACCGAGTAACCGATAGTAGTCCCCGCGCGTACGCAGCAGATGGCGGCTCAAATACAGTGTCGGTTGAGTGAGCAACCCATCTTGCACAAGACTCAAGATATTGATTATGCGCCCAGTCCGTCCATTGCCATCCGTGAATGGGTGGATGGCCTCGAACTGGTAGTGCTGGATTGCCATGCGCACCAATGGATCGATATCCGTTGGCGCGTTGACGAAGCGCTCCCAGTCAGCCATCAGCCCACGCAGGCGGTCATTGCCATCGGGCGGTGTGTAGATGGTTTCGCCGGTGTACGTGTTGGTAAGCGTGGTCCCAGGGGTGGTACGAATGTCGATATCGATGCCTTTGACGCTGCGGCAGATGTTGACCGCGGTCCGTGTGGTCAGCGGATGCGTTTGCAGCGATTGAAATCCAGCGTAGAGCGCGCCGCGATAGCGCATTGCCTCCTTGGTGGCCGGATCGGCGCCAGCCTCGGTCAGGGTCGCCTGCCGGAACAAATCGTCATGGGTCGTGACGATGTTCTCAATCTCCGAACTGTCCTTGGCTTCAAGCAAAGGGATCGTGTTGATAAGCAAGGTTTCGTCAGGGATCAACTGACCCGCTATGCGCAATTCCGCGAGCAGCGCACGCGCACGTACGCAGGCTTTCAATACGAGCTTGCTTTCCAGATCGCCTGGTGGCGGGAGCAGCGGCAGCCCGTTGTACGGCTGCTTTGGATCGTTGCGAAGATACATGTCGAAATGAATATCCAAAATCGACATGTGCGGACCAACGTGTCGTTCATATCGATACAATGGATGTGTATGTCGATCAACAGTGTAAAAATGGACATGTTTCATGCGATGTGTCGATAGCATCGGCATTTTTGCATAATATGTCGAAAATTATTTTGTAAATGGACATATATGACTCGATGTGTCGATTTGATAGACGGATTTATCTGTATATGTCGATTTCATACAGTTAAGTCGACATGTGCGATCCCTGACCCGCATACGACTTGACCGGCCCGCAGCTTGATGTCTCATACCGACCAACCACCCAATCAGTTGCAAGAGCCCATCACCATGGCATCCAACTCAACGCCCGAACCCGTGCGCGAGCGCTATAATCCAGCCGTTCGTGAAGCCCATTGGCAGCAGGTCTGGGAAAGCCGTTCGACGTTCAAGGCATCGAACGTCGACACACGACCAAAATGCTACGTACTGGAGATGTTCCCCTATCCATCGGGGCGCATTCATATGGGGCATGTTCGGAATTACGCGATGGGCGATGTGTTTGCCCGCTACAAGCGCGCCAAGGGTTTCAACGTGCTGCATCCGATGGGATGGGATGCGTTCGGAATGCCGGCGGAAAATGCAGCGATGGAGCGTAAATCGCATCCGGCTGCGTGGACCTACGCCAATATCGCGGCCATGAAGAAGCAGTTAAAGTCGATGGGACTATCGCTCGACTGGTCCCGCGAGTTCGCGACCTGCGACGTGGCCTACTATCATCAACAGCAGAAGCTGTTTTTATCCTTGTATACCAAAGGGTTAGCCTATCAGGGGACGGGTCGCGTCAATTGGGATCCGGTTGACCTGACCGTGCTGGCCAATGAGCAAGTAATCGATGGCCGCGGCTGGCGATCGGGGGCAGTCGTCGAGCAGCGAGAGATGCCGTCCTGGTATTTTCGCATTACCAAGTATGCCGACGAATTGCTTGACGCATTGTCGACGCTAGATCGTTGGCCCGAAAAAGTACGGCTCATGCAGGCGAACTGGATCGGTCGCTCGGAAGGCTTGCTGATGCGTTATATGCTCGAAGGCGTGGCCCTGCCCAAAGCAAAAAAGTGGTCAGAACTGGAAGTATTTACGACGCGTGCGGATACAATCTTCGGTGGCAGTTTTTGCGCTTTGGCTGCCGGTCATCCGCTTGCTCTCGAACTGGCTAAGAAAAATCCAAGTCTGCAAGCATTTATTGCGGAGTGCGCCAAGGGTGGGACTTCAGCCGAAGACATGGCGAAAGTCGAGAAACTCGGCTTCGATACGGGCTTGCGTGCACGCCATCCGCTGATGCCAGATGCTGCAATTCCTGTCTATGTCGCTAATTTCGTGCTGATGGGCTACGGTACCGGCGCAATCTTTGGTTGTCCCGCGCACGACCAGCGTGACTACGATTTTGCGACAAAGTATGGACTGTCAATTGTGCCGGTCGTTGTGCCACACGATGCAGATCTTGCGACTTACGCATTGAGCGGAGCGGCCTATGACGGTCCAGGCCGTATAGCCAACTCAGACTTCTTAAATGGCCTGTCGATTGAGGCGGCTAAGGCCGAAGTCGCTAACCGCCTAGAATCACTAAAAAAAGGCAAGCGGAGGACCATGTATCGGTTGCGCGACTGGGGTGTTTCGCGCCAGCGGTACTGGGGTTGCCCGATCCCGATTATCCATTGCACGGCCTGTGGTGTCGTGCCGGTACCGGTCGATCACTTGCCGGTTAAGCTACCTGACGACGTGTCGTTCGATGTGCCGGGCAATCCATTGGTGCGCCATGCAACCTGGAAGCACTGCTTGTGTCCAGCCTGCGGAATACCCGCAATGCGGGAAACCGACACTATGGATACGTTCGTAGATTCTTCGTGGTATTTTGCTCGTTTTACATCAACAGAATCTACAGAACCGGTCGATGCCAAGGCCGCGAAGTACTGGCTGCCTGTCGATCAATATATTGGCGGCATCGAGCACGCGATCCTGCACCTGCTCTATTCCCGGTTTTTTTCGCGCGCCATGACTGCGACCAAGTTCCTGAACGTCAAGGAACCGTTTGCTGGCTTGTTCACACAAGGGATGGTGACGCACGAGACTTACAAGAGCCGCAATGGCAACTGGCTCCTTCCCGGTGAAGTCCGCTTCGAGGTCGATGGCGATGCGCGCCGCGGCTTTGAGATGGTCACGGGAGCGCCGGTCGAGATCGGCGCCATCGAGAAGATGTCCAAGTCGAAGAAGAACTTGGTCGATCCGGACGACATCATCGCGGGCTTTGGCGCTGATTGTGCCCGCTGGTTTATGCTGTCGGACAGCCCACCGGAGCGCGACGTCATCTGGACTGAGGCCGGTGTTACTGGCGCGAGCCGCTATGTACAGCGCCTTTGGCGATTGACCGAGGACTTGGCGGAACGTGCGGCCGCGCCGTCGGCCGACCGGCCGCCGAGTTTTGGTCCGGTTGCCATGGCCTTGCGGCGGGCCGGTCATAAGACATTGGCAAAGGTCGGGGCTGCCATCGAGGGTTTGCGCTTCAATGTAGCAGTCGCACATATTTATGAGTTTACCTCCGAGGTGCAGGGTGCGAGCAACGAGTCCGAGCCGGGGCTCGATTGGGCATTGCGTGAGGCGGCGGGCTTTCTGGTCCATATGGTTGGTCCGATGATGCCGCATCTTGCCGAGGATTGCTGGGCGCGGCTTGGATACAACACCTTACTGGCAGATCAACCTTGGCCGACGGTCGAGGGCGCCCTTCTCGTTGACGATACGATCACCATTGCCGTACAGGTGAATGGCAAGCGCCGGGACGAACTAACGATTGCACGCGATGCGTCCAATGCGGACGTAGAGGCAGCAGCGCTCGGTTTGGAGGCCGTAATTCGGGCGTTGGAGGGCAAGCCGGTCCGCAAAGTTATCGTGGTACCGCAGAGGATCGTGAATGTCGTTGTCTGACAAGCGTCCGTCGATTAACCAGCTCGGTTTCGGGCGGTGGATGCTCGTGCTGTGCACACTATTTGCGGTTGCGCCGTTTATCGCTGCCTGCGAAAGCGGGTTCCGTCCTCTGTACGCCACTGGGCCCAACGGTGCGGTTCTCAACCAGAAGTTGGCACGGGTCGATGTCGCGTCCATTCCGAGCCGCGTCGGGCAACGGATCCGTAACGAATTGATTTTCGAGAATAACGGCGGGTCTTTGCCCGAAGCCCCTGAGTATCGCCTTGATATCGCGATGCGCGAGTCGCTGCTGTCCACGCTGGTGCGTTCGGACGGCGAGGCCTCGAGCCAGATATACAGCCTTGATGCTACGTTCAAGCTACTGCGCCTGTCGGACAAGAAGATCATCCTGCAGGGTGTCAGTTACGGACGGGCCGGGTTCGACCGGTTCTCATCGATCTATTCAAACGTTCGCGCCCGTGAGGATGCTGAAAATCGCGCTGCCAAGACCATATCGACAGATATCAAGGGTCGGCTCGCCGCGTTCCTCGCGAATGAAAGCTGATCTGGCCACGTTTTTAACGTAGCAGGATCGGTCATGGTTGCACTCAAAGTCTCAGATGTTCCCACATTTCTAAAATCGCCCAACCCGGCGGTTGAATGCATCCTGGTGTTCGGCGGCGATGCGGGCCTGGTGGCTGAGACCGCGCGTATGATGGCTCTCAGGCTCAGTGAAGCCAGCAATCCAGTTGGCGAGATTGTCCGCATCGAGGACGCTGACCTCGAAGGCGACGGGGGCCGGTTGATTGTCGAATTAAAGACCATTCAGATGTTTGGCGGTCCGAAGATCGTTCGCACAACCGCCAGTCGCCGCGTGACGACCGCGTCGTTGAAGCCTTTGGTCGAAGGTGGTCTGACGGGACGTCTGATTGTCGAGGCGGGCGCTTTGAAAGCCGACGATACCTTGCGTGCCTTGTTTGAGAAGTCACCGAAAGCTGTCGCTGTTGCTTGTTATCCCGATACCGCACGCGATCTGGAACTCGTCGTGCGCGAGGTCTTGTCGGCAGCCAAGCTGACGTTGACACCCGACGCCAAACAATTGCTGCTGTCCAGGCTGGGTGCCGACCGTGCCCTGTCGCGTGCCGAAATTGAGAAGCTTGCGCTTTATGCGTACGGGCGGGAAACCATCGACGTTGACGATGTTGCCGCCATCGTTGGTGATGCCTCGGAACAGACCTCCGAGCAGATCGTTACCAGCGCCGCCATGGGTCAGACCGCACAGGCCGTAACCGAGTTTGATCGGGCGGTTTCTGCGGGAGAGAACCCGCAAGTCATCATTGGCGCAGTGCAGCGGCATTTTCATCGCTTGCACCGTGTGCGTACCAGTCTCGATGCAGGCCACTCGTTCGACGATGCGACGCGGGCGTTGCGCCCGCCACTATTCTTCAAGCAGAAACCGGCGCTTGAGGCGCAGTGCAGGGTCTGGACGGCGGACCGGCTGGTCGATGCCCGTGGACGAATTGCACGGGCGCTCAAAGCTGCGCGCCTGACGAGCGCACTTGAATCAGTGATCGCTGAGCGACTACTCGTCGAGTTGGCCGCTTTGGCAAAGGCGGGAACGGTGCGACGCTCCTGACTTCCAGCGGTGATGTGGAGATCCATTGGACTTTACGTTAACAGTTGACCGGTACAAGCCGCTCGATTTGCATTGTTCAGTTTGGCATTCGCCCTATGATGTGCGGATACTGGCGGACCTGGAGTGGACGCGCTTGAGCGATACACATTTGAAAAACCGGGATGTGCTTAAGCAGCGAAGCGTCATAGGCAGTCTGCCGGACGATGCACTGGACGATCTGCTGCGACGGGCCTGCATCGTGCGCTTCGCAAAGGGAGATGCCGTCTATCGACGTGGCGATGAGGGCGACAGCCTGATGATTATCATCAGCGGACGCATAAAAATATCTAATGTTGCCAGTAGTGCGCGAGAAATTGTTCTCAATTTCCTGGGGCCAGGCGATCTCAATGGCGAACTCGGCGTACTCGATGGTCGCGAGCGCTCGGCCGATGCAACCGCGCTTGAGGCGACCGAAGCCCTTGTCATCTTTCGCCGCGACATTCTTCCCGTTCTGGAGCGCAATCCACACGCGATGCTGGCATTGGTTGCCACGCTTGCGGGCAAAATCAGGCAAATGTCGGCGATGGCCGAACACAGCCTGTTGCAGATGGCTGGAAAGGCTGCCAGCGGATTATTGCTGTTGGCCGCCCAACACGGCCGCGCCGTGAGCGACGGAATTCTCGTCGATTTGAAGTTATCGCAAAAGGATTTGGGCAATTTTGTTGGGCTGTCGCGCGAAAATACGAGCCGGGAGCTTGGTCGCCTCAAGGAGGAGGAATTGATCCGGATCGACGGCGCACACATCATCATTCTCGATATCGAGGCGCTGAAAGAGTATGCCGAAATGGAGATCGATTGACGGGGTATGCCTTGACATCGCCCGGTTTGGGGATGACTCACGAACGACGAGCAGGTAGTTTACAGGCAGTCGGGGCGTCAAGCACCCACAGGCAGTCATGACGCCAACAATTCCGCCAGAGCTGCCGCCAAAATCTGCCACCGTCCCACGTATGCCGAACGACACCAGACAGCAGTCATTCGCTAAGAGGCGGGAGGCAGTGCCGCGCAAACACGGCTGGTTTGTCCTCCTTAGACGTGCGTTCTACCTCGTCCTCGCAATCTTGATCATTGCATTTGCACAGTTGCCGGTTGACCGGCCGAAACTTGCACAACGCGATGGTATGTCGCTCACTCAGGTCCGGCAGTGGGGTTACCAATTACAAAACGTCGATGCGAAGGCCATACCTGCGTCGGTCGACCTTCTGGTCGTCGACTACTCGCGTGATGGTAGTGAAGCCACGGCCTATACTGCCGCCGAGGTGGACGGATTGCGGCGCAAGTCCGATGGCGCGCGCCGCGTGGTACTTGCCTACGTATCGATCGGGGAAGCCGAGAACTACCGCTATTATTGGCAGCGCTCTTGGAAAGTGCTGCCTCCGTCTTGGCTCGGGCCGGAAAACCCAGAATGGAAGGGTAATTTTCCAGTGCGCTACTGGCAGGCTGGATGGCGCGAAATCTTTATGCAGCCCCGGTTGTCTCTATTTGGTCGCCTACAGGAAATGTGGCAGCCGTCGACGCGTCCGTATCTTGATCGCATCATCGAAGCAGGCTTCGATGGAGTGTTTCTTGACCGGGTCGATTCGTTCTACGTTTGGAAGGCGGAAAACCCGAATGCTGAGGCCGACATGATCAACTTCGTCGGTGCTTTGTCGGCATATGCGAAAGGCCGTCGGCCGGGATTTCTCGTGGTGCCGCAGAATGGCGAGGAACTTTTGCGTTCAGCCGATTACCGACGGGGCGTCGATGCAATTGCCAAGGAGGATCTGCTGTTTGGCAGTGCGTCGCCAGGCCAGCCCAACACGACCACTGAGATCCGTCGTGCAACCGTCGACCTCAATCGGTTAAAGGCAGAGAATCGTCCTGTGTTTGTTGTCGAGTACATCGCTGATCCAACGCTACGTTCCCAGGCGCTCAAGTTGCTAATGGGACTGGGATTTGTCGTGCAGTTTGCCGAGCGGGATCTGCGGCAGGCGCCGGAGGATCTTGGTGCGTCGGAGGCGCCTGCCCCAATCCAGTAATGCTGTTTCGAATTATAGGATGCTGGCTGTGTATTTTAACGGTGCATGATCATTGATTTTGGAGCGACGGGAGGTGCCGTCCGACCGCCAACGATGTTACGCTCACAAGCTCTGGTGACGGGCCTGTTTTGGATTTGGATCATGGCAAAAGCGTTAGAAGCATTTCGAACGATCAGCGAAGTTGCCGACGAACTGGCGGTTCAAAAGCACGTGCTACGCTTTTGGGAGAATAAGTTTCCCCAGGTACGGCCTATGAAGCGTGGCGGGGGGCGCCGCTACTACCGTCCGGATGACCTTGATTTGCTGCGTGGTATTCGGTTTCTGCTTCATCGCGAGGGTTACACCATCAAGGGTGTGCAGAAAATCCTTCGTGAACACGGCCTTGAGCATGTGAAATCATGCTGGCAGGTGCCTACTCAAAGGCCGACGGAGGCGGTGACGTCGACTTCAGCCACGGGTCCTGGTCGCAAGTCGAAAATGGCGTCTGGCTTAATGGCGCAGGGGGCGGTTGAAGATCCCGTCACGTCGGTCGGGACTGCGCCAGAGCCACGGAAAGGCGCATCCGGCAAGGCAAAGTCTGTCGTTCCGACTGGTAAACCGGCTACGCTCGATGCAAAAATGACTAGTAAAGGCACGGAAACTCGCAAACAACTGCTGCTGCTTATCGCCGAGTTGGAGGCTTGCCGCGGACTACTGCGTGGCACTGACGTTGAGCATGTGTTGCCGCTGCGTGCAGCCCGTTCAGGACGGTGATGCCCACTGACCAGGTCAGCAATCATTGTCCGCCGGACAAGGGATCTGGACTTCTGGAAACGTGGCTGGTGGACATTGCAGAACTCAGTCCGGTCCTGCTGGCGATCGAGGCATCCAACCCCAGTATCAGCGTCGACGAATACGCCCGTGCGGCGGGCATGTTCGACCCTGAGCAGTCCCGTTTCTGGAAGGCGTCGCGGGTGGCATTGCGACACGTGCTCGAACATCGCGGTGGGGCGATATGCCGACAACAATCCTTTGTCTACGCCAAGGGCGGACGACCGCGTTTGGCCAACAGCGACCTCGCGTTCAGTTTATCCGATACCAGTCATTGGCTGCTGATCGCCCTAAGTAGTTCAGGCCGAGTAGGAATCGATATCGAAGCACGGCGAACGCTGAAGGCGACGACTGCGCGCCTTGCGCTTTGGGTTGGCGCGAGCACGGGGCTCGCTCACGGCACCATTGCAACGTCGACCGCGATCGACATGGCAGCAGCACTCATGGCCTGGACCCGGATCGAAGCGTTTGCCAAGGCGCGCGGGCCAACGTTGGCATCGTGCTTGTCCGATCTAGGGCTGATCGGCCGTGGGGCACGCGTGACGACGCCTGACGAGGCGGAGAACCGAGCGGCGACCATGCGGCAGATATCAGGTCTTACTGTTCATAGCCTGGCAATGCCGGACGGGTTGTTCGCAGCCCTCGCAGTGGATCAACAGCACGATGCACCTGCGCCGACCGTTCAAATTCTGGATTGTGCCCAGTTGGCCCGTATGAGCCACGGCTAAGGCCTGTTGCTGAAGAGCTATCATTCCCGGACGCTCACGCGTGCGACAATCGGTTGACCGCAGGCACCTAACGGGGCACAAGTGCCGGATCGGAGCGTGGCGCAGCCTGGTAGCGCACTTGCCTGGGGGGCAAGGGGTCGCAGGTTCAAATCCTGTCGCTCCGACCAATTAAATCAATGGGCTAATGGTTTTTCCGATTTTAGATGCCAGTGATAAGCAGCGGCGATGTGCCTGCCAGCGCAATAACCATCGCGACGATCCAGCCGTAGGCAGATTTCGAGTTGAACTTCATAGTTTACGTTCTCCGTTCAGGTTTAAGATTGAGATCGCTAAGTCACGCGCATGAAGCGGTAACGACGCCGTCATGGCCGCGTTCGGATTGATTGACTTTTAAGTCATAGTCGATGCAAGCCCCTTGCCAGTGGACAACTTCTTGTTGCCGAGCGTCGTGCTCGGCAACATCAGTGTGACTAGCCAGCACGCCGCAAGCATGGCCGATGATCCCAGCAGGCACGCTGTTATGCCGCCTGCCTGATAGAGAACGCCTGACAAAATAATGCCAACTAGACGCCCCGTTGCGTTGGCTGCGTAGTAGAAACCGACGTCCTCGGCAGCCTTCTCGGACCCAGCGTAAGCCAGGATCAGATACGAATGCAGCGACGAGTTGACCGCAAACGGTAGGGCAAAGAGCGCAAGGCCAGCGGCAACTATCAGATCTGGGCGCGGCATACCCGGCAGCATCAAAATCATCGCCAGACCGAGTGGGATTGCCACCAGAATCAACGACCACAGCCGCGCCGCTGGTACTTCGCTGCGCAATCCGTCCGGGCTGCGCCTGACGAACGACGGCGCGATCGCCTGGACGCCGCCATAACCGATCGTCCAAACGGCGAGGAACGTGCCGACCTGCAGAAACGTCCAGCCGTTCGCGTAAAGAAACACCGGCAGTCCGACCACGAACCAGACATCGCGCGCACCGAATAGAAAGATGCGAGCAAACGCCAGCAGGTTTACCGCACGCGATTTACCGAACAACTCACGCACGGTTTTAGACGATTTGGCTTTTCCGAGTTCGCGCGGAAGCGATAGAAGCCCTGCAACAAAAATCACTGCCAGCAATGTTGCCATCATCCAAAGTGCGTATCGGAACCCCACTGTGTCCAACAACAGCGCGCCGGCGAAGAACCCAACGCCCTTCATGGCGTTCTTCGAGCCGGTGAACCACGCCACCCATTTGAACAGCTGGCCCGACCCTTC
>JANNRP010000204.1:0-2714 GCA_031401535.1 Hyphomicrobiaceae bacterium
CCTCTGCGACCATTCCATGTTGCTGGTCAACTGAACCTCGTTCGCGTCCCAACGCCCGGCAACACGGAAAAAGAGCATTAAGATTATATAGTCACTTCAATCACATAAGTGTTCGCAGTTTCATCCTGTCCGGCGCGCCATTTCACCTTCATCCGTGCGAACAATTTCTCCCGCGTCCTGTGTCGCGAGCGCAATGGCCCGTACAACTGTTGCAGCATCTTACGGCGGCGAGCAAAGAACCAGATATCAAGTAGATGGCGCACAACTCCGAGCCGCCACGTAAGACCGGATCGTGGCAAATAACGCCAAAATGGCCGTTTTCGAAGGCATGTCCGACTTCGTTACCCGATGGCTGTACCGCAGAATTTGCACCCAACCGGACTCAGTACCGGGGCGCAACATAGGCGCTGCAAGTCTGCGGAATGCAGCTGGAAAATAAATGGCAATCGAACGCTCATCTTCCTCTTCGCGAGATGCCACCACCACTTCGAATTCAACGAATGACATAGCGCATCAAGATTGCTCGGGAATACTGTTGGCAAGCTTGGTCAGCAGGTCGCCGAGGGTCTTTAGCTCGTCAATCGAAAGCCCCTTCAATAGGGCGCGTTCCACAGCCATATCTTCGCGGAACATCGCTTCCGCCCGCTTGCGGCCGAGCGGCGTTAGTTGGACCAGGAGGCTGCGCGCGTCCTGAGGGCTCGCCGCACGCAGGACAAGGCCCGCCTCCTGTAACCTGTTCAGCCTGTCAGTGAGCCCGCCGGAGGATATCATCAGCGACGTGTAGAGTTCCGTTGGCCGGAGGCGGTAGGGATGACCCGAGCGCAGCAGAGTCGAAAGTACATCGAACTCGCCGGTGTTAATGCCATGCCGCTCAAAAACCGCCTCAATGCTTGGGCGCACACGCAGAGCGATCCAACGAGCGCGGCCCAGTACCGCCATGCCGGTCGTATCCACATCTGGTAACTCCTGCCGCCACTGTTCTCGTCGCCGCTCAATGTGATCCGAAGGCAGGGAAATTTGTCTTGACATCGAGATACCTGCGCTGTTTTATCTTGATGTCGAGATACAAGAGCGCGAACTCCGACACAAGGAGATTTGACATGTCCTCACCCTTCTCACAGTCGGTTTCTACCGAACCGACACGGGCGAGGCTCAACTGGATGCTCCGAGCCGGAAGACTTCTGACAGCTGTCTTCGCCACATTCATGTTGGGGGCTTCGATTGCACCAAAGCTCATCGGCGCTAATATTTCCGGGGACACGTTGCAAGCGCTGGGGTGGCGGCGAGAACTAGCACTGCCGATCGGACTGGTAGAGCTCGGGTGCGTGCTGCTCTACCTTTGGCCGCGAACAAGCGTACTAGGAGCGGTCTTGACGACAGGGTTGCTTGGCGGGGCAATGGCCACACAGCTTCGCGTCGACGCTCCACTATTTAGCCATGTCCTGTTTAGCATGTACCTTGGGCTCGCCATGTGGGGTGGTCTATGGCTCCGCGACGCGGCGATGCGCGCGCTGTTCCCGTGGCGTGGTTGTTTAACCGGCCGGTCTTGATCTCAAACGAGGAGCCGAGATGTCGTATCAAGCTTACCTGGACACGATCGAACGGCAGACTGGCCTTGACGCCGAAGGCCTTAAATCAGCCGCTGAGGCGAAGGGGCTATCGGAGCAAGGCCGGCTTAAGTCGGGAGTTAAGGCGAACCAAATCGTTGATTGGTTGAAAGACGAGCACAAACTTGGCCGCGGCCACGCCATGGCGGTGTTTGCGCTCCTATCCGGCAAGCGCAAACCCGGCGATTGATAATCTGATCCGATGGGCGGACGTTGAGCCAAATCTGCAGACGCAATGTTGTATTCAGCCTCAATGCCAAATCAGTATCGTCGACTGGGTCAGTAGCTGACTAGCCGAAGGCGCAAAAAAGCACATGTCCTCTCAACATCCTTGGCTTGGGACGACAGCTTATGGCCCGTCGCGGAGTCAGCGCTTTCAGTACCACGATCTGATGCCAGTAGCAGAGCGGACAGCTAAGAATTATAATTTAATTTCAAACACATAGGTGTTCGCACTTTTATCCTGTGTGGCGCGCCAATCACCATCGCGGAGTCGAACTCCCGATCACCAGTGACCGTGGTCGCAGGCGTATCGGATCAAGTCGGCCGCGTTCATAGTGTCGCCACTGCATACAAAGGAACGGCCAACACCGCCGTTGCCCGATCTTGGCGATATCAATAGCAGTCAGCAATCTTTACCACCGCGTTACGGGTCTAGCACCGCCTTGCTGTCAATTTCACCAAGATCAGCGTTGAGAAACGCAATGAGACGTTCCACCGAATATTCCCACAGGAGTCCTTTGAGCAGCTGGGAAATCTCGGACTGGCTAATGCCCATTATAGTGCCACGTTCTTGCAGTTAAAGTCGGTTCATGACCCGAAACTTCTCTCTCTTCATCGTCGTCGTATTCCTCATGCCGCTGCTGTCCCATGCTGTGTGGTGGCAACTTCAAGATCATCCGCATTCCTGGGCAGAGGCCAATTGGTCGTCATCGGGCATTCTGCCGACTGCTGCTGAGGTGCCAAATGCCGTAGTCCATGTTCTGGCGGGCCGCACGGGGCGGTGGAAGGGAATATTTGCTCACCATACGTGGATCGTCGTGAAAGCCAAGGGAGCGGCTCGCTATACGCGCTACGAGGTGGTCGGATGGGGCCGGGCTCTCCGGA
>JANNRP010000205.1:0-3045 GCA_031401535.1 Hyphomicrobiaceae bacterium
ACCGCCGCCGGTGACGGAATAGCCAACCCAGTCACCACCATAGACAGACGTATCGGTGCCCGTGCCGCCGTCTATAGTGTCGTTGCCGCCGTTGCCACGAATGCTATCGTTGCCGCCACGGCCATTCCAGCTTTCGGTATCGACGCCGCCGATGATCGTATCATCACCTTCGCTCTGCGTCTGGATCGAATAGAGCGTTACAGTGTTGCTGATTTCCTGCGCGCTCAGCAACAACGCCTGACCGGTTGGGCTGTCTGCGGCGGATACAAATGCGCTTGTCTCGGGGCCGAGGTCCGCGCCTGTTTGCGGCTTGTAGGAGACAAACGATGCGTTCGCGGGATCGGTAACGTCATAGACCATATAGCCGCCGACACGCTCCAGCCCGACAAAGGCGTAAACGCGGCCATTGACTTCGCCAATGCTGACGCCTTCGGGCTCCGGTCCCTTGTCGTCCGAACGACTGTCAAAGCCAGTTGTGCTTTGGTTGGAGTTGAACGACGCCGGGAAGAGCGAGGCAGTAATTGCTTCAAACTCACCACCGGTCTCGCGTACCTTGGTAATGCTGCCATCTGCTTCCTGCCGAAAGATCGAGATGCTGCGTCCGCCCAGCGTGTAAATCTGGTCGAAATCGCCGTCGCCATCGGTATCGCCAATATTGGTCAATACGTTTAACCGGCCGATTGCATCATTGTCTTTCAGCGCAGCTGCGTTTGGATAAGCGGTCGGATCAAGCACATAGGTCGCCGAGTTCAGGCGCACCGAGTCGGTTATGCCAGTACCGACGCGCGAGTCGCCCTCGTTAGCGGTTATGAAATATGTCACGCCACCAACAGTGTAGCTAGCGATGGCGTCGGGCTGCGGGAGGCCGAGGACATCATAATTCTGGATGTCGATCAATCCAGCTGTTCCGGCGCCATCCTGGTCACTGCCGTCAAAAGCGTTACCAGGCAGCGAGCGATCGATCGCCCCGAGTGGCTGAATGGACAGGGGACCGACGGCAAAAGGGTTGGTGAGGTCGATCACCGCTACGGCGTTGACTTCCTGCAACGTGACGTAAGCGCGGGTGCCATCGGGCGAGATGCTGATATATTCTGGCTCGATATCGCCAGATGCCGTCTGTCCTGCAAGCAGCGCAAGCCCCTGTGCCTTCAGTAGTGCTTCGGAACCGTTCAGCGAAGCAAAGGATATAGTGTTGATAACCGTGGCCGCTGCCGCACCGCCGGACATTTCGATGATGCTGACCGACCCGACCGGGTTGTTGGTCAAGCTGATCGCCTCGCCTTCGTTGGCAACGAGCAATTTCGAGCCATCGGGTGAGAAGGTCAGATGATCCGGCAGGACGCCGACTTGTATTGTCTTTATCAAGCTGTTGTCTGCCGAGTTGAACAGCGCCACATAGCCCGACTGGTCCGCATTAACATTCTGATAAGCGACCGCAATAACGCCAGCGTTAACGGCAACGCTGTTGACGTCCCCATATTCGATAAGTCCCGAAAGCGCGATCGGGGCTTCGGCGACAAGTACACCCTCGGCTGTTACTCTCGTCACTTCAATGGTGTCTGCGTTGGTGTTGGATGAGTAAGCCTTGCCATTTTTGAAAGCTATGCTCTCGGCACCCGGCGAAACCGCAGCGGCGATCGAACCCAGACGCACGAGCACGACATCGTTGGTTGCGACGGGCGTAGTGACTCTGCCCTGGAGCGATGCGGCTTCTTCATAGACCTTGATGCCGCCAATTACGGTGAAGTTGGGCGCGGCAAGGTTCAGCGCAAGGACGCTGGGGTCGTGATCCGATGCGCTGCTGTCGGTGAAGGCAAACTCGGTATTGGCGTGAACGATATCGAACTGAGCGATGCTCGCGACACTGCTCGAAACGTAGATCTGGTCGAGTTCCTGCGCATTGCCATCGAATATAAACGAGTAACGTTCTTCGGCGGTGAGCGTCAGCGACATGGCCGAGAGGCCCACATCGGTGAGCGGAACTAGCGATTCCTCGTTGGTGAACTCGTTGAGATCGCCGAGCACGACAGTCTTCGTTCCCGGTGCAAGGCCCGCGATATAATCGGCGACATTCTGCGCCTGATCGAGACGTTGCTGCGCAGATCCGTTCAGCGAAGGCTGGCTGGAGCCATAAAGCGGGGTCGAGCCCCCCTTCGAGCTGAAATGGTTGTTGATCAGCGTGATTGCCTGATCGTTGAATTCGAAGGTAGCGACCAATGGTGGACGCGAACCGGCAAAGGCGGTTGCGGCGCCCGTCGTGGTCCCTACCGAACCGATGTCGAGCGATACCCGCGACGCATCGTAGAGATAGGCATTGCGGATGTTGCCACCAGGCTCGCCGCCATTGGTGTTGTTGGTGATGAAGGTGTTGTCGATAAAGCTGTAGGTCGGGCCGCCTGCGGCCACGATAGCATCGACCAAAGTCTGCAGCGTGACGTTTGCCGACACGACACCGTCATTGGCCGAGCCGCTGTTGTCCTGGACTTCCTGCAAGGCGATGATGTCGGGTGCCTGCAGATTATTGACGATCTGGTTGGCAATGTTGGTGAAGCGCCCATCGGCGACGTCGGTGTCGCCATCCGAATCGTTCGGGTCGAGGTTCAGCACATTGTAGCTGGCAATGGTCAGCGTGTCTGCCATTCCGACCAATGCCGTCGTTTCCTTGGTCAGCGTTGATGCAGTGGCGACGGTTATCGCGCTGGTCGGCACGACTTCGTAATTGCCGAAATTGTAGCTCAGCACGCCGGTGATATCGTTCAGCACCGCGCCGACATCGACGAGCGGGGTACCACCGGGGGTGATGGTCGAATCGGCGTCGATCTGAATGCGCTCCGGATTATAATCCGAACCGGGGCCGGTGTTGGTGACCAGCAGGCCGTCGCCGACGCTGCCTTCGGTAACGATCGTGCCGCGCGCCGACAGGTTGGTTGCATTGGCACCATTGTCGGCAACGGTGTAGATTTCGCCGAATGAGTTGGTGTTCGAAACCGCACGCGGGGTCGGCACGGTTACGCGCATGCCCTCCATGCTCTCGAAATAATCCAT
>JANNRP010000206.1:0-7857 GCA_031401535.1 Hyphomicrobiaceae bacterium
CCCTGCAATCCACGTCCGAATCCAGTTTAAGAGTGCGGTCCATGGACCATCGCACACCCATTGTTGCATTCATGTGTCTCGTCGCGGCGATGAGCCTGACCGGCGCCAACGTCGCCATCGGCAAGCTGATTGTGGCTGAGATGCCGGTCTACATGACCCTCGGTTTGCGATTTGCTATAGCGGCTGTTGCGCTGGGGTTGTTGAGTCGGCGTGAGCCAGGCCCGGCCCTGACGGCGCTGAGCCGGGATCAGGTGGGCACGGTGCTGGTACTCGCCGGGGTCGGCACGGTGTTGTTTAACATCTTTCTGCTCGAAGGCACCAGACGCACGGCTGCCGGCGACGCCGGAATCATCACGGCGACGATCCCGGCGGTGGTGGCGGTGTTAGGGCTATTGGTACGTGGCCAAAGACTGGGGGCCACGCAGTGGGTGGCTATTGCCGCCGCCGTGGCGGGGATTGTCGTGATGCAGAGCGGCGCCGGGCATGTTGCTGCTGCAACGTCGTCGCTGCTAGGCAGCGGTTTGGTCGCCTGTGCTGTGTTGTGCGAAGCGATCTTCGTGATGCAGTCGGGCCGGATCAGCGGCGGGCTAAAGCCGATCCAATTGTCGCTCGCCGTTGCGCTCGCCAGTGTCGTGCTTATCCTGCCGCTAGCTGCCGCGGACCTTGCAACCTTCGACGCTGCGTCTGTGGCGCCACAAACTTGGGCCCTTGTCGCTTGGTATGCGATCACCTCGAGCGTGCTCAACCCTATTCTTTGGTTCCGGGCGGCGGCTCACGTCGAAACCTGGATGGCGGGGCTTGCGACGGCGGCGACGCCGGTGGCCGCGTTGGCCATCGCTACGGTGTTGCTCGCAGAACCGCTCGGCCCCTACCGGTTGGGCGGGGCAGCACTGGTGATTGCAGCGATCGTGTTGGGTAGTTTGAGCGGACGCACAAAAACTACACGATCTTGACCTTGAAGCGCGCGCGATTTCTGACCATTCTTGTTCGATGACGGCATTCACTCTTCAGCACTACATCGATGGCGTGCGCAGCGGCGACCGGGCAATGCTCGGGCGCGCGATCACCCTCGTCGAAAGCACCCGGCCTGAGCATCGTGCCCTGGCCCAAGATCTATTGCAGGACCTGCTTCCCGGCACTGGCGCTGCACATCGCGTTGGCATTACCGGCGTGCCGGGCGTCGGCAAATCGACAACCATTGACCAGTTGGGGCTCAATCTGATCGAGCGCGGCCATCGGGTGGCGGTATTGGCAGTTGATCCGACCTCGAAGCGATCAGGCGGCTCGATTCTGGGCGACAAAACACGCATGACGCGGCTTTCTGCGGACTCGCGCGCGTTTATCCGGCCGTCGCCGACATCTGGAACGCTCGGAGGCGTCACCGCCAAAACACGCGAAACCATGGTATTGGTCGAAGCTGCGGGTTTCGACATCGTCATCGTCGAGACCGTTGGAGTCGGCCAATCGGAGACGGCGGTCGCCGAGATGGTCGATTTTTTCCTTGTGCTGCTGCTGGCTGGTGGCGGCGACGATCTGCAAGGTATCAAGAAAGGCGTGATCGAGAGCGCCGATATGATCGCGATCAATAAGGCCGATGGTGACAACATCGGCCGTGCGACCCGCGCCGCAGCGGACTATCAGAGCGCGCTTCATATCCTGACACCGCGGTCGGCCCACTGGCAGCCGCCTGTGGTGACAATATCAGGTGCTGAAAACCGTGGTCTCGATCAACTTTGGGCACATATCGAGACCCATCGTGCGGTGTTGACACGAAGCGGTGAGCTTGCGAGCCGTCGCCGCGAGCAGGCAGTAACCTGGATGCGGGAAATGCTGGCCGAGCGCGTGTTGATCAGCCTGCGCGCGGACGCGGCCGTGGCTGCGGCCCTGCCCAAGCTGGAAGCCCAAGTAGCTGATGGTGAAATGCTGCCGACCCGCGCTGTCGACGAGGTAATGGCGCTGATGGGGCACAGATAGTCCTATGAACCAGGTGCCCACGTTGATGTCCGAGCTCCCGCTTGATCCGTTTCTGGAACTCAACAATCGACACCCTGTTGAGGTTGGACCGGCACTCGCAATGCCGACGTTGGCACGCTTGGTTTCTATGGCGTTTTACGCGAAGGGCTATAGTGCCCCACCGGGCTTCCTCGTTGTGTTCGACCAGGACGCGCCCTACGATAATGCCAATTTCCAATGGTTCAAGGCGCGATATCCGTGCTTCGCCTACATTGACCGCATTCTGATTGATGAGCGCTCACGAGGGCTTGGACGGGCTCGCGCTCTGTATGACGATTTATTTGTGGTCGCCGCCGCTGCAGGGCACGACACCATCGTGGCCGAGGTCAATAGCGATCCTCCCAATCCCAGTTCAGATGCGTTTCATGCGGCGTTGGGTTTTGCGGTGGTGGGATCGGCGTTTCTGCCCCACCGAGGTAAAACGGTGCGCTATCTTGCGCGGATACTCGGACCGTCCCACTTTGCGGGTGGGCCATGATGCCTGCTCGCAATCGTCCCGTTATCTTGCTGACCGCGTTCGGCCCCTTTCCGAGTGTGCCCGACAACGCCTCCGCCCGAATGTTACCGAATCTGGCGCGGGCGGCAGCGTCAGCATTTCCTGGCCATGTGATCAAATCCGAAGTTCTGGTGACGGAATGGCGCGCTGGGACGGAGCGCGCGGTCGAGTTGTTGGAAGGATCGAGGCCAGCGGTCGCGATCCATTTCGGCGTGTCGGGACGCGCAACTGGGTTCACGCTAGAGAGCCGCGCAGTCAACGACCTAACGGCGACGGCAGACGCCTGCGGCGAAGTACCTGACGCGTTATGTCTTGTGTCCGATGGGCCTGCGGTTATGGCCAGCAATCTGCCCGTGGCATTGATTGCCAGTCGTTTGCGGATGCGCGGGCTGCCAGTCACAATATCACGCGATGCCGGACGCTATCTGTGCAATGCGACGTTGTTTCATTCACTCGTCTGTGCGCGCCGTGCCGACTGGCGCCTGCGGAACGGATTTGTGCACCTACCCGTCGAGATCGGCGAGCGCCGCCGCATCGGCAATTCGCAATTGACGATGCCTGATGCGATCGGCGGTGGATTAGAGATTATCGCGGCTAGTCTTGGGCTGCTGCCGCCAACTCTGCAGACCACGTATTTACCTCGTCGCACGACGACATTGCCGGGTGCTGTCAATTACAGTTAGAACCCGCAATATTCGGACTGATCGAGAGGCAGGATTGTGAACGGACAGAAATGGCTGGATGACGAAAAGCGTCGCGTTTTGCGGACGACAGCCGTATCAACGTGGAATGTCGTGGTGTCTGCCGTGACCGCCGCGGGTAACTCTTTGGTTGCCACGATCAAGTCTGCGATTGTCTATTGGGAAAGTCTGGAATGGCGCCAAAAACGCCAAGCGCTGACCGGGCTAGCCGCTATCGTGGCCTTGTGGTTCGTGTGGTCGTGGCGCGATGTGCCCGGAAATTGGCTGGCGTATATGGCAGGCAATAGGCCGCTATACGCAGCCACGTCCTGGTATTACCATCTCGATAAGATCAGCGTTGACCACATGGCTAAGCAAACAGCCGACGTGATTGTGATGGACTACGCGACGACCGGCGGACGAGTGCCGTTGACCGCCGAGGAAGTGGCACGGATCAAAAAGCGGCCGGATGGCAGCAAACGGATCGTCCTGTCGTACATGTCGATTGGTGAAGCGGAACAATACCGCTTCTATTTTCGCGACGAGTGGAAACAGGACCCGCCGGAGTGGCTGGAGGAAGAGAACTGCGCGTGGCCCGGCGCTCACAAGGTCATGTTCTGGCACGACCAATGGAAGGACATTGTTTGGCGCGGTCGCAAGTCTTATCTCAAACGCATCATCGATGCCGGTTTTGATGGCGTCTATCTCGATCGCGTTGACATCTACGATGTTTACCCTAATCGCCCGACGGCGCGGGCTGACATGATCCAGTTCATCAAAGATCTGTCGGCGACCGCCAAGAAGCTAAAGCCTGGATTTTTCGTAGTGCCCCAAAACGCCGATGATCTGCTGAATGAGCCGGACTATCGCGCCGTGATCGATGGGCTGGGTCGGGAGGATATGCTGTATGGCGCAGGTGAGACCGGCAAGCGGAATCCAGCGCGGGAAATCACTCATTCTCAGGCCAACCTCGATCTACTCTTGTGGGAATGGAAGCCGGTTCTGGCGGTCGAATACCTGCAAACGCAGGCGGCCATCGACATTGCTCGCAAGGAAATGCTGGGGCGCGGCTTGGTTCCGACCTTCCAGCCGCGGGGATTAGACGGCACCGACCCGACGGCTCCTGTCGATCTGAAAAAGGATGTCGGATCGGCGGAATATACCAAGTCGAATTGCGAAAAAGGCAAGGCGTGGTAGCACCTGACCTCACCTTGGTAACGATGGGTTGACAGATGATATTGCTTCGGTACGCCAAGCCGATGCAGTGTAAATTTGAGCAGCCAGGACCGCGGTCGCCTGAAGTCTGAGACTGGTTAACGGATGTGGCGGCATCAATGCCGCAAATAGGAGCATGAGGCCCAATGAGCGTATTTCGTTATCTACAACTCTGTCTGACAGTCTTAGCCATCATTGTGGCGACCGCAGTTCCGACCGCGTCGGCACAGGAGCGCGTGAATGGATTATTGTCGGCCAAGTCCTGGGCGTTTCAGTTGAAGAATCTTGGGCCTGAGCAGCAGGCCAAGATCGCGGCATCGCCGTTCGATCTCGTTGTGATAGACAGCGAGCAGTTTCCCCAAGACAAGGAAATTCCGCTGACTCGTGAAGAAGTAGAGCGCATGAAGCGGAAGCCTGACGGCAGCCGTCGACTGGTCATTGCCTATTTCAGCGTCGGCGAGGCAGAGAACTACCGCTACTACTGGAAGCCGGAGTGGAATAGGCAGAAGCCGTCCTGGATTGGTAAGGAGAACAAGCAGTGGGGCGGCAATTTCCTGGTGCAGTACTGGGACCCGACCTGGCAGAACATCATCATGGGTGGTCAGAAGTCGTTTGCCGACCAGGTTATAAATTCGGGGTTTGATGGTTTTTACATCGATCGCGTCGATGCTTATTATTACTATGGCGACACGGTTGAAAAGCGCAATCAGATGAGCGACTTTATCATTAAGCTCAGCAATTATATTCGCTCAAAGAAGCCTGACGCGCTGATCTTATCTCAAAATGCAGAAGAACTTCTGGATAAGCCTGCTTACGTCAAGGCGATCGACGGCATTGCCAAGGAAGATCTAGTCTATGGCATCAGTCATACCGAAAAGATCAACCCGACGGCCGATATCAGCCATAGCAGCGGTCTGCTGACGAGCGCCAAGAACGCTGGTAAAGCAATCTTTGTCATCGAGTATCTGACGAAGCCAGAATTCATTAACATAGCAAAGGCGAAGACCGCCGGGTTGGGCTTTACTCTTTACGTGGGCCCACGCGGATTGGCCGAACTGTACGATGGCACCACTGGAACGGCTGGGCCACGTCGCGGACCGCTTGATCCCACACCGGAAACTCCGGCCGCAAAGAAAGCGCCGCCCGCCAAAAAGAAAGCAGCAGCAGTACAATAGCCGCGGCACAAAGTTGCAAGACGTTCAGCCTGCAATACAAACAAAAAATGGACCGGATCCTTGAATAGGGACCGGCCTGTTTCAATTTCCAACCGCTATCCGTGGCGATTGGGTTAACTCAAGCTGTAGCGGTTTTATGCATCTCGCGGAAGCTGACCAAGCGGCGGTTCGCCTCATCCCACAACGTCAAACGGGCGCACGATAAGCTTTCCCAAAGCGTAAGCCGGTTAAGTGACTTGAGCTCTGGGCTTGCATCCAGACAAGCCTGCAACTTGTAGTTTGGGATCATACTGCACAGGTGGTGGATGTGATGCAGCCCGATATTGCCGGTGAACCACTGCAGGATTGGCGGCAGCACGTAATAAGAGCTGCCGTAGATCGCAGCGACCTGGAAGTCCCAGTTTTGCCCTTCGTCCCAATGAGTATGCTCAAATTGATGCTGGATGAAAAACAGCCAGCCCCCGATTGACGCTGACATAATCAGGATGGGGATCGTCACCATGAGTATTTCCGCAATGCCAAAAATCCACATCATTGGACCGTAGAAAGCCACCATTCCAAGATTGAGGCGCGTGACGCTACCCCAAGCATCTTTGGCAGGATACGGATGGAACCACGGCAGGCGCTGCAACACGAGAAAATAGAACGGCAAACCAAAACCGAACAAGAAGAGCGGGTTGCGGTACACCCGATAACTGAGCCGCCCCATCCACGATCGCGAGTTATATTCAGCGATGGTCAGCGTGGTTATGTCGCCAATGCCGCGCCGGTCGAGATTGCCGGACGCTGCATGATGCTGGTTATGTTCGCGCCGCCAAAGGCCATAGGGTGTGAGCGTTAGCACGCTCACCATTCGGCCGAGCAGGTCATTGGTTGTGCGGTCCGGCAGGAATGAGCCATGGCCGCAGTCATGCTGAATGATGAAAAAGCGAATGAGCAGACCGGCCGAGGGAATAGCGAGCAGAAGGGTAAGGATGTACGACCATTTTAACGACAGCAGCATCAGCCCGACCATGGCGACAAACGCAGCGGTCGTTGATGCCAACTGCCAAATGGCGGGGCCGGGCGACGCACCACGATAAGCGGCGCAGTGGGCCGCCAGCCTGCGCGCCATGGCCTTCAAGGTGGCAGCATCCATGCGAGTGGGTTGAACAGGCTCTGGCGCAACGCTGCGTTCGAGACATTCCGGGGCGACCGACAATTCAAGCAGGGTCATGAGCGTTCAACATCCACTGTTTCGAGCCACTCTGTAATTTCAGGTAGCATGTTCGAGGTTTTAGTAAGACGCCTGGAAGTCGCAGGCCCCGCGAATTACTGTGTCCCTGTTGCAAGTTAGCATCCCAGCCTGCCAGTCGGCATCGGCGTTCGCGGCATTACAAAGGCCGCTGCATCGGCCGTAGCCAGACAGGGGCTCCCCCCTCAAGTGCCCGCCTGGTCGCCGCAAGCTGCCGTACTGGCGCCATTTTATGACCCTCGAACCCTCCCGCTTCGGCCGTAAAGCGGCTCTAGACAGATGCTCCCATGTTGTAACAGTTTCAACAGCGGAGTGTGTCGCATGTCACGAGTTTCGCTAATTGCCGCAGCCATGGCCTGGACGGGTCCGATAGCGGTTTTACTGGCGCAAGGCGCATTTGCCCAGTCGAGCGCTCTGGCAGATGTCGAGCGAATCGCAACGCCGGTCATTCACGAGAATCTGGGCTTCTATTTCATCCGCGGTGTTTCGACCGCCGGGCCAGTGCCGCTGACCCTAGCTGAGGCGCTCGGTGGTGGCGGATTTACCGTGCACGAGACCGGCAGTGTCAATCAATTGGCGGTTGAGAACACCAGCAGCCAGAGTGTGTTCATTCAGGCCGGTGATATCGTCAAAGGTGGCCAGCAGGATAGGGTGCTTACCGTCAGTTTGTTGATCCCGCCAAAATCAGGCCGTATGCCCATTGGTGCGTTCTGTGTCGAACAGGGACGTTGGGCGGTGCGCGGTAAAGAGGACGTCAATCGATTTGCCAGTTCCGAAAAATCGGTGCCGTCGCGTGAGGCCAAGCTTGCGATGCTGGCACCGGTCAAACAAGGCGCTGAGCCGCCAACCGCCGCCGTGGCCGGAGTGCAGTCGAACCGGCAGAACGGCATCCGCCAGAGCCGCAGTGCTGCGCAAACGGAAACTGGCACGCGGCAGGCGGAAATCTGGGCCAATGTCGGCAAAATCCAGAGTAAACTTTCGGCCAATCTCAACGCACCAGTGGCGTCCGGGCTATCGACATCAAGCCTGCAATTATCTCTTGAA
>JANNRP010000207.1:0-2848 GCA_031401535.1 Hyphomicrobiaceae bacterium
GTCCTTCAATGCCGCTTTCCAGCCCTTCGACGCCAACGCCAACACGAATGGCAGCGTCGCGTTGTTCAACGCATGGGTCGAGGTCTTCGGCACTCCGCCCGGCATGTTGGCGACGCAGTAGTGGATGACGCCGTCGATCACGTAGGTTGGCTCGTCGTGCGTCGTCGGCCTCGACGTTTCGGCGCAGCCGCCTTGATCAATCGCGACGTCGACGATGACCGAGCCGGACTTCATGAGCTTCAGGTGGTCACGCGTGATCAGTTTCGGAGCCGACGCGCCGGGGATCAACACGCCGCCGATCACGAGGTCGGCGTCGCTGAGATGCCGGTCGATCGCATCGCGCGTCGAATACACGGTATTGAGCGCACTGCCGAATTGGACCCATAGGCGCCGCAGCACATCGACCGAGCGGTCGATCACAGCGACATGCGCGCCCATGCCGAGTGCGATCTGAATTGCGTGCGTGCCGACAACGCCGCCGCCCAACACCACGACCTTGGCCGGGTCGACGCCCGGTACGCCGCCGATCAATATGCCATGGCCGCCGTGTGCTTTTTCCAGGAAATAGGCACCAGCCTGCACCGACATGCGGCCCGCGACCTCGGACATGGGAGCGAGCAGCGGCAAGCCGCCGGCAGCGGATGTCACCGTTTCATAGGCGATACAGGTGGCGCCCGACGCCATCAGGTCCTTGGTCTGCTCGGGGTCCGGCGCGAGGTGAAGATAGGTGAATAGCAACTGGTCGCGGCGCAGCATTTTGCGTTCGCCCGCTTGCGGCTCCTTTACTTTCACGATCATGTCGGCCGCGGCAAAGATGTCGGCGGCATTGGCGGCGATTGAGGCACCAGCGCGCACATAGTCCGCATCGGTCATGCCGATGCCAGCACCTGCGCCGGTTTCGACCATGACCTTGTGACCATGAGCGGCGAGCTCGCGCACGCTGGAAGGCGTCAGGCCAACGCGATACTCGCGGACTTTGATTTCCTTCGGCACTCCAACCAGCATGATCATGCTCCTTCGCTCTGGCTGTTGATCTGTGCGATAATATCGCGCAAGAAGCTGTAAAACTCGCCGATCTGTGGCTTAGTTACGATATAGCTTGGGTAAATATTCGTATTTGTCCCATTATTTCAGGATCACATTCGTATGCAGCTTGATCAACCCAATCGGCGAATTCTCGACGCTCTGCAGCAGGACAGCCGCATCGCCGTCGCCGACCTTGCCGACCGTATCGGACTGTCGCCGTCCGCTTGTCATCGGCGCATGAAGCTGTTGGAGGAGGCGGGTGTCATCTCCGGCTACGCTGCCCAGCTCGACCGCGCGGCGCTCGGCTACACCATGGAATTTTTCGTCGAGGTGTCGCTGTCCTCGCAGACCGGCGACGCGTTCGATGCCTTCGAACAGGCGGTGGGTAAAGTGGCTGAGATCCTGGAGTGCCACCTGATGGCGGGTGGTACGGATTATTTATTGCGTGTCGTAGCGCTCGATCTCGCCGACTTCGAACGTATCCATCGCGAGCGGCTGGCTGCGTTGCCGCATATCAGCCGCCTGCAATCCAATCTCGCGATCCGGACTGTCAGAGCCTGGTCGGGTTATCCGGTGGCGAAGGCGCGGTGACGTATAATCATGGCGAGCCGCATCGCATGACGCGAAGAATTACGGTTCGAGACGACATGATCTATGCTCGAACCAGCTAATCTGTTCGATGAGGCTGCTCAAAACTTATAGGCCAGACCAGCCGAGACCGTATGGGTTGATAAGTCGACGGTCGAGTTGGCACCAAAGATCAGGATTGGGTTCGGTGTGATCGAGAAATCGGCTTCGCCAAAATACGCGAAGCGATAGTCAATCCGGGCGAGCCAATTGCTGCCCAGCATAGTTTCCAAGCCGCCGCCAACAGTCACGCCGGTGCCTGAAGCATGCCATGAACGCGTCTGCGTGCCAAAGGCTGGATTGCAAACGGTCGTATCCGCAGGACAGACCGCCTTAATCTCGAACTTTTCAAAGGCCACGCCTACCGTGCCGTAGAGCAGCAGCGTGGGGGTCAAAAGGTAGCCCAGGCGTGCGCGAATGCTGCCGTCCACATCAGTGGCTTCTACGGTCGTGAACGTGCCGCCGCCGATGACGCCAAGTCCCGGGTATCTTTCCGCACGGTCTTTGTGATTTGCTTTGCCGATCTCGCCTTCAAGGCCCGCCACCCAATGGGGCGCAAACTGCCAATTGTAGCCACCGTAAAGGCCAAAGCGGAACGAGGTATCATCGAATGTTTCAGTTGGTGCTGTAGAAAACGGGATCGCCGCGCCCGTAGGATCGAGCGCGGTCTTCGTGGCCCAATCGGCATTAAACGTCTGCGCACCAATAGAGGCACCGATGTAGAGGCCCCCCCAGCGTTGATCGCTCGCCTGGGCCGGAGTTACGCTGGCCGCTAAACCCGTCGCAAGAAGTAGTGCTTGTGCCGCCGATGCCAGCTTCCAAACCATGAAGATCCCCCGAATCAAACTTGTTGATTAGTTAACAGGCAGTGTACCGCGCGGAGGTTGTAAATTTGGTACATCAGGCTTGATCACGAAACGTCGGTTGAACGAACTCGGGCTGCAGCGCCTTGACGGTACTGCAGCCCGATTTTACGTCGAGTATGCACTGCGCTCAGACTGACTGAGCTTATGGCGTCTTCTTCGGCGCTGGCGGCGTGGTTGCAGCCGGAGCGGCCGAGCCCTTCGGAGCGGTGGTTGCCGGAGCAGCGGAACCCTTCGGAGCTTCGACCTTCTTGGCATCCTTCTTCGGTGCCGGCGGCGACTTCTTGCAGTAGGCAGCCTGAACCTTGCCGGTTGCCTTGTTCGCCTTCGTC
>JANNRP010000208.1:0-7156 GCA_031401535.1 Hyphomicrobiaceae bacterium
TTGATCGTTTTCATGTTTATTTTCCATAGGTTAGCGCACGAGCAGACAATCCTGCCCAAAGCTGCGCACGGTGGATCGAATATAAAGTATCGAAGCTGGCGTTCAGCTTCGCGGTGGGCGCGGTAGAGGCTGCGGCCAACTACCATCGCCACTCTGGCCCTGCAGCGGACCGATGATCGCGGCAAGCGGCGACATTAAAGGAAGCGCTTCGGTAGCCATTGCCAGGACGGCATGGCAAAACAATCCGCAGAAACACTGAGTTCCGCTATCCGCTTGGACATTGCCCGGTTGTTCTTCAACAGCAGCGTTTTGATGGCTCGTCATGTGCTGCGGGCACGGAACGGCATCACCCGCCGTAAGGCTCACGGTGTTGGAATTCACCGCGGCCATCAGCGCTGTCGCTATGACAGGTGCGCAGGCAAACAGCAGCGCCAAGCCTAGCACCAGCCCTGACATCTTGCGCCGCCACTGATCGAACCATCTCAGCATGCCAAGATCATATCACAGTTTGTGAATGCGCATCAGTGCCTCGAAATGCTTGTCCGCCTGTGGCACCAGCACCTGTCGCCAGGCGCGCGCCGTATCCTCTAACTCTTTTTGCGGCAGCATCTTGAGCTTGCGGCCAGTGGATTGCGCCAACACCTGCTGACGGCATGCCCGCTCCAAGTAATAAAGATCGTCGAACGCAACCGATATCGAAGGCCCGCCAACAGTCACGCCGTGGTGCTCCAGAAAAATCACGTCAGCATACAAGTTGCCGCGCTGCGCAGAGGCAATTCGCTCCCCCTCCGCCGCATCAAGCGCGATTCCGCCGAAATCCAGGTACGCCGTACGATCGTAGAATCGGGCAGCCGTCTGATGAGCCATCTCCAGCTTGCCGTCTTCCAGCATGGTAATCGAGGTCGCCCACGGCATATGCACGTGCAAAATGCACACATGTCGAGCATTTGCGCGGTGACCCGCAACATGGATATGTAGCGCCGATGCTTCGACCTCGCCGTCCCCCTCGATAATGCGGCCATCACCGTCAATCAGAAGCAGATCGTCGGGCAGCATTTCCGACCAGTGAATGCCATAGGGATTGATC
Source organism: Hyphomicrobiaceae bacterium (assembly GCA_031401535.1). GTDB lineage: Bacteria > Pseudomonadota > Alphaproteobacteria > Rhizobiales > Hyphomicrobiaceae > JAKFWF01. The sequence goes on from JANNRP010000208.1 coordinate 1,088, forward strand.
AGGTAGCGTTCGGCATTCCCTGCTCTGGTCAAGGCCACAGAAAAGTGATTGCAAATGCCCTCGTTAAAGTCGAAGTGTGCGGCTAGCCGCAACGCCGCTGCCAATTCACGGCGCGCGATCTTCGCATCGGGGTTTGCCGTCATGGCCGTGTCTCCACGCTAATTCGCAACCAGCCGCTACATTATCTTGCCGTCGCGCAAGCTGACAACGTCGCAATTGCTCGAACAATCTTGCTCACAGCGCCTAAATGCAGTCACCCGCACGAATTGCAACCCTGATCTGCTACGACTAATCCGCTCAGCGGCCATTGCCGTAGTATCACCATGCAACACACATCAGCACATCGCAATTTGGTTCTGATCGTCGATAATGATGCCGTTTTTAGACGAACTCTGGCGCGTGCGCTGGAGCGGCGTGAGCATATAGTGGAGACGGTAGGCACGGTCGCTGAAGCACATCACGCAATCGTGAAATACAAGCCCACACATGCCATCGTCGATATTCGGTTCGTGGATGGGACGGTGTTGGATTTGCTGGTGGTGCTGCGCAGCCAACGGCCGCATGTGCGAACAATCGTGCTCACTGGATGCGGAAGTGTTGCCAGCGCTGTGGCATGCGCCAAAGAAGGCGCCGCCGACTATTTGGCCAAACCATCTGACGCCGACAGTATCGAGGCGGCCATGCTCGGCGGAGCCTTGGTCACAGCTGAGCGCATATACGCCCGCCCCGATGAAATAGAATTTCGCTATTTGTTGACGATTTTCGAGCAGCACCACCGGAACATGAGCGAAACGGCGCGGGCCATTGGTATGCACCGTCGCACCCTGCAACGCATTCTCCGTCGGCGCGGCATAGCACCTACGACAAAAGCAGCGCTAGACCATCCGAACGAAAGACAGCGGACCTTGCGTCTCTATCGGCTTTGGACGAATCTGCTCAACGGCGACGCTGAACCAACGTTAAGACACTTGCGCACGGATACAGTTGCAACCGGCACGCTCGGCCACGATGAAGACGAACGTGAGGCTGCCGAATAGCCCAAGTGATCAAGGCGCTTGATTGCTCTTGTTGAACGCGGTCAATTGGTGGCGGGTCTACTTCCTCCCCCCGAAAGGCACGCATGCAGCAGTGGACTGACGATTACGGCCCAACGTCTGGAACCTTTTTTTCCCAGCGGCTCCGGCTGCACTACGCGGACTGGGGCAATCCGTGTGCCCCACCACTTCTGCTTATTCATGGGGGCCGCGACCATTGCCGCAATTGGGACGCGGTCGCCCAGCGACTACGAAACGGTTGGCACATCATCGCCCCTGATTTGCGCGGCCACGGCGACAGCGAATGGTCCGGCTCCGGCAGTTACGGTATGGCAGCCTATATCTATGATTTGGCGCAGCTGATCGAAAGTCAGAAACTTGCGCCCGTAACAATCGTTGCCCATTCACTCGGCGGCATGATTGCCCTGCGCTATGCTGGGGTATTTCCCGATCGCGTGCGTAAGGTCGTATCGATCGAGGGACTCGGACCTTCGCCGAAGCAAATCGCCGAACGCTTGTCCAATCCATTCTCGGCGCGCATGCGGACCTGGGTATCTGAACAACGCGGATTGGCCGCCCGTTCTGCCCGCCGCTATGCCAGCATCGAGGACGCTGCAGCGCGCATGCAAGCCGAGAACAAGCGGCTGAGCCCTGAACAGGCGCTACACCTCACGCGCTATGGCATCAACCAGAATGAGGACGGCACCTATAGCTGGAAGTTCGACAACTACCTGCGCTCTTGGCCGCCAGTCGAAATGACTCAGCCGGAGATCGAGCACCTGTGGGCAGAGATTAACTGTCCCGCGCTGCTGATCTACGGCAGTGAAAGCTGGGCATCGAACCCTGCACACGATGGCCGAGATCACCACTTCAAAACCGGCAGGGTAGTGACGATCAATGGCGCGGGCCACTGGGTCCACCACGATCGCCTCGATGAGTTTGTTAAACTCGTGGTGGAGTTCCTGTAACGGCGAGTGTCGGGACTAACGGCTGGCCAGTCGAAACCTGACCTTAATGGCCAGCCAAATGTCAGAGGCCAGTCATATCTACTGGATGGCGGCAGCCTTGCCCATTCGCACTACGAGGTCTACCGTTCGTCGGGTTGCCCAATTCCAACTACAGACCCCCATGCAGACCACCGCCCGCCAGCAGACGACGCCTCGTTTTGATCTTTCGAACTACGCGCGCTCTTTCACGCCAAAGTTGATGATTGCGCTACGCACCGGCTATTCTAGTGCGGGCTTTGTTAAAGATACCGTTGCAGGCTTTACAGTTGCGGTTCTGGCACTGCCGCTGTCGATGGCGATAGCAATCGGCTGCGGCCTGACGCCAGACAAGGGCTTGATCACGTCGGTAGTTGCCGGCTTCCTGATTTCCGCACTTGGCGGCAGCCGCTTCCAGGTCGGCGGACCGGCAGCAGCCTTCATCGTTATCATTGCCGACATCGTCACACGGTTTGGCTATCCGGCGTTGCTTACGACCACCTTCCTGGCGGGTCTGTTGCTGATCGTCGCTGGCTTTCTGAAACTCGGCACCTACGTGAAATATGTGCCGGGTCCGGTTATCCTTGGTTTCACCTGCGGGGTCGGCGCGCTCATCGGCATTGGTCAAATCAAGGACTTCATCGGTCTGCAAGGTCAGGTTCCAGCAGACATCATCGTCAAGTTGCAAGCACTGTGGAACGCGCGCACCACCTTTAATCCAAGTGCTTTCTTCATCGGCGCCGGTGCTTTAACGACGATCTTCGTTCTCAAGCACTACCGCCCGAAATGGCCGGGTCTGCTGATCGCGGTTGTTGCAGCGTCCGCCATCGTGGCGATCCTCAAGTTGCCGGTTGAGACGATTGGTTCGCGCTACGGTGGCATCGCGGGTGGTCTACCGACACCGATCTTGCCGGACTTGTCCTGGAGCATGATCGAGCGTGTATTTCCAAGCGCCTTGACCATCGGTTTCCTAATCGGCGTCGAAAGCCTGTTATCCGCAGTTGCCGCTGACGCAATGACCGGCGGACGGCACCGCTCCAATGTCGAGATCGTTGGTCAAGGGATTGCCAACGTTGCAGCCCCGCTGTTTGGTGGTATTCCCGCAACCGGTGTGCTGGCACGCACCGCCACCAACATTTCAGCCGGCGCGATCACGCCTATATCCGGCATGATGCATGCTATCTTTGTGCTGATCGCCATGCTCGTGCTTGGTCCGTTGGCGAGCTACCTTGCAATGCCGTGCCTCGCAGCCGTTCTGCTCAGCGTTGCCTGGCGCTTGCTGGACCTGCGCGAAATTGCAAGCTTCCTGCGCCGCGCACCGACCGATGACCGTATCATCCTCGTGCTCACCATAATGCTGACTGTGTTCGTCAGCCTGGACGTTGCGATCGCAGTCGGCGTTGTCATGGGCGCCATGATGTTCATGCACCGGATGGCCGAAGCCCAGGCGCCGACTTGCAACAAGCATTCCGACACAAGTGTCTGGGAAGCCGACGGTATTCGCGTATACCGTTTCCAAGGGCCGCTGTTTTTCGGGGCGGCGACCGGCATCTCATCAGCGCTCGACAACGTGCAAAACTGGCCGCGCGTCATCGTGCTCGCACTCGATGATGTGCCATTGATCGACGCTACCGCCATCTCCGCGCTCGAGGAGTTGGCGGTCGCAGCCTGTCGCCACAAGTGTCGCCTCGTGATGACCGGACTGCAACCCCAGCCGCGTCGTGCCCTGCACGCATATGGCTTTCCGCGCGAACACCGCATCACATTGGCGCGCGATTGGGCGACCGGTGTGGAACGTGCGCGGAAGTTTTAAGCTGCGGTTTTGAACGCGAGCACCATTCCGGCCAACATTTCCCAGCCAGACGTATGACCGATGTTCGCCAGTGCAGCGATCACCTGATCGGGCGGAGCACCGGTAATCAGGCAGGATAGCGCATTATAAACTTGTGCCGAGGCCTCACCATCGGCCGCAGCACGCAGAAATGCTGCGCTCAACGGCGACGTTGCTGATATTGCCCGCAACAATACTGCCCGTGCGAGGTAGCTGGCTGCAGTCGTGCAACCGAGCGCCTTCAACGCAATTAGAGTGCCCGCCAGCACATCGTCACCGCCCGGAGTCAAGCCTACACCAAGACCGAGCAGGCGGTCAGCCGCGTGGTCGTAATCTCCGCGTCGTAACGCCAAAAGGCCTGCCGACGCCCGTTCATGCAAAGGCGCGACGCTCGGTAGCTTGGAAAGTGCAGATGCGCCGATACAATCACTCGGCACCATCGGGCTGGTTGCCTGCTGCAGGCGAGCGATCGTTGCCGCGCGCTGTTCCGGCGGCGGCACGAGCGGCCACTGGGGTGCAGTCCAAATCACCGTATCAGCGGACAAGTGTACGCGTGCCGCCTCGCCAACCGTGCCTGCGAGCTGCCCCCTCACCAAAATCGCGTTTAGGGGGCCATCGCAAATCGACGCATCGCCAATGCAGATGAATTCCGGCCCGGAACGCAGATACAGGCTGCGCTCGAAAACGGCTTCGACGCGCCATTCGCCATGCTGCTGCAAGACCCGGATGGCCCGGTCGCCGATCCTCTGGACCGCAAACTCAATCGCCACAGGTCACGGCTGCGGCGGCCAAACCTGCAGCCTCTGCATTTGATACCGCAACGATCACACCCGCGATGTGCAACTTGGCAACCTGCATGGACCAATTCTGGGGATCGGCATCCGTACCGGTAACCGATGCGACAATGGCGGCATCGATGCGGCGGGTACTCATCAAGCGTTGAATGATGTGCCCGGCCGGATCCTCGTGTCCGCCATAACCCAGCACACAATCGAGCAGTATGATACCGACATTCGGATCGGCCAATGCTTCAGCGAAGCTCGCATCGCGCACCGCTGGCTCGATCATGGGATGTGGGCGGCCACGGGTATATTCATCAGCCCCAAGATCGACCATCGCGTGGGACAACGACAGATCACCGAGTGGCCCCGCCCCCGGGACTGGTACATTAGAATTGACCTTGAGGCCGACCTGCTGAAACACGATCTGAGCCTCCGCCGCAAACGTGCCGCCGGCGAACAGCCCGCGGACAAATCCACGGCGTGGTGCCAGTGCAGCCGTGCGAGACGTCGCAGATTTCTGGCCACAGGCATGCATCGCTGCAGCCCAGAGCGACGGCGCGGCACAAGCATTGATTGGCAATTCACGTTTGCCGTCACCCAGAAAGCAAATTGTGAACGGCTTGGCACTCTTTGCCACCCGGTCGAGCACCTTGGCTGCAACTTCGTCCGCCGGTGGCTTCGAGATCAAAACGATGTGGTTGGTTGCAGGATCGGCATCGAGCGCATCAATAGCCATTAGCGTCGTGATACCGCCGACCTCCGCCTTGAGATCGCGGCCGCCGGTGCCAATCGCATGACTGATGCCGCGTCCCGCGCGTGCGATCAGGCACGACACCTCCTGAATCCCAGTGCCGGATGCGCCGATAATGCCGATGTCGCCGCGCGGCACCACATTTGCGAACGCCAGCGGTACGCCACCGATGATCGCCGTGCCGCAGTCAGGCCCCATGACCATGAGACTGAGGTCGCGCGCCTCGCGCTTCAGTTGTACTTCGTCGGCTAGAGGAATGTTGTCGCTAAAGATCATGACATGCAGACCGGCGTGCAGTGCCTTACGCGCCTCAGCGAGGGCGAAATCTCCGGCGACGGAAATCAATGCGAGATTGGCGCCAGTCGCTTGCGCGACTGCTGCCCGCAACGTTCGTGGACGCCACACCTGCGCACCAGTAGCGTTCTGTCGCCGCGGCTGCTCAATCAAGCGGCGGGCTTCGAGCATCGCCGCATCTGCCGCGATCTGATCGCAAGCGCGGATCGCGAGAATGAGATCGCCGGGCCCTGCCGTTTCACCCACTGCATTGAGCACGCGCGCATCGCGCAAGATATCACGATTGGCAGGAGTGCCGATCATCAACCCGGCATCTTCGACGCCGGACAATACAGCGACTGTGCGTGCGACGCGCATTAACGCAACCGAATCGAGGTAGGTGCCACGCCGCACC
>JANNRP010000209.1:0-1821 GCA_031401535.1 Hyphomicrobiaceae bacterium
CGATATCGCCATCGAACGACCGACGGTGTTCGAATTCGCGATCAATCAGAAGATCGCTAAATCACTAGGCCTCAGCATCCCTCTCGCAGTGTTGGCGCAGGCCGACGATGTGATCGACTGAGGTGATCGGCGTCTGAGCGCTGACTACGCCCAAATGTTCGGGTCGATCACTGGCGACAAGATCCGCCTTGCCGGTACGGCACTCGTCATCGAGGTCGAGCGCGACGTCACTGTATACGGCGAGAGCGTGAAGTTCGGCGGCAGCAAGGCGATCCGCGACTGCATGAGGAAACTTGCGAAGTCGGCTGAGACAAGGTAACGGTAAGGCCAATCGCTATTATGTAAGGAATGACAATGGGTCACCCCGCAAAGATTACTTCAAAGGGTCAACTCACGCTTCCGGTTGAAATCCGGGAACAGATGGGCGTCGGACCAGGTGATCACGTCGAATTCTATGTAGGCCTGCGCGGAGAGATACGCGTGCGCAAGCGTAACCTGCCGGCGTCGGCCTTTCTCAAATCCTTGACGCCGCGCCGCCCGCTCGCAAACATCAAGTGTGATGACGATGCGATCGCAGGCACTGCCATTGCTCGCGATGCGCGCTCGCATCGCCGGACGAGCAAGCAGAGATGATTGGGCTCGATACAAATGTGCTGCTGCGCGCCGCCGTTCAGGATGATGCGGTGCAGTCACCCGTCGCGCGAGCGATCATTGCAGAGCTCGCGCCATCAAAACCCGGCTACGTGAATGCGGTGGTTTTGGCAGAATTCGCATGGACGCTGGAACGTCGATATGGCTATTCGCCCATCGAGATTGTCGGAGCGATCGAAACAATGCTCGAGAGTGAGGCTTTTGTGGTGGCTAACCATGACGCCGTCGGCCGGGCCCTGGAGCGCGTGAGCACGGATGGCATGACATTGTCAGACGCAATGATCGGCGAACTCAATTTTGCAGCTGGTTGCGCAACCACCATGACTTTCGATCGACGTGCAGCGATATCTGATTTATTCGAATTGGCCGACCGAAACGCAGGAGGCACATAGACCCCATGCCCTCACCCCCACGCACCATCTCCCGCGCCGCCTATGCCGACATGTTCGGGCCGACGACCGGCGACAAGGTCCGCCTCGCCGATACCGCACTCGTCGTCGAGGTCGAGCGCGACTTCACGGTCTACGGCGAGGAAGTGAAGTTCGGCGGCGGCAAGGTGATCCGAGACGGCATGGGGCAATCCCAGGTGACGAACGCCAAAGGCGCGGTCGATACCGTCATCACCAATGCGCTAATCGTCGACCACTGGGGCATCGTCAAGGCCGATGTCGGCATCAAGAACGGCCTGATCTTCAAGGTCGGCAAGGCCGGTAATCCAGACATCCAGCCCGGCGTCGACATCATCATCGGACCCGGCACCGACGTGATCGCTGGCGAGGGCAAGATCCTGACTGCCGGCGGCTTCGACACCCACATCCACTTCATCTGCCCGCAGCAGGTGGAGGACGCACTGATGTCGGGCCTGACCTCTATGCTGGGCGGCGGCACGGGTCCATCGGCTGGCACCAGCGCCACGACCTGTACGCCCGGCCCCTGGCATCTCGAAATGATGATCAAGGCCGCCGACGGGCTGCCGATCAATCTCGGTTTCGCCGGCAAGGGCAACGCGTCACTCCCCGCCGCCCTCGTCGAGATGGTCAAGGCCGGCGCCTGCGCGCTCAAACTGCACGAGGATTGGGGCACCACACCGGCGGCCATCGACAACTGCCTGAGTGTCGCCGACGACCTCGACGTGCAGACGATGCTGCACTCCGACACGCTGAACGAGAG
>JANNRP010000210.1:0-16603 GCA_031401535.1 Hyphomicrobiaceae bacterium
CTGCATGGCGGTGTCCGTTGCGGTGCCGGTGGGCAAAAGCGCCGCCGACCGCCTGATGGACAAGCTGATCCCGCGCGTCGAGAGCCTCAAGATCGGCCCGTCGACCGATGCCAGTGCCGACTTCGGGCCGCTGGTCACCAATGAGGCTTTGGCGCGTGTCAAGAACTACGTCGAAGTGGGCATCAAGGAAGGCGCGAAACTGCGCGTCGATGGCCGTGGCTTCAAGATGCAGGGTTACGAGAACGGCTTTTACATGGGCGGCTGCCTCTTTGATGATGTCACCAAGGATATGCGGATCTACAAGGAAGAAATCTTCGGGCCGGTGCTGAGCGTCGTGCGCGCCAAGACCTACGAGGAAGGCTTGGGGCTAGCCAACGACCACGAGTACGGCAACGGCGTCGCGATCTTCACCCGCGATGGCGATGCGGCGCGCGATTTCGCCTCGAAGGTGCAGGTTGGGATGGTCGGCATCAACGTACCGATTCCGGTGCCGCTCGCCTATTATACATTCGGCGGTTGGAAGCGCTCCGGCTTCGGCGACCTGAACCAGCACGGCCCTGATGCGTTCCGCTTCTACACCAAGACCAAGACCGTCACCGCCCGCTGGCCCTCCGGCATGAAGGACGGCGCCGAGTTCGTGATCCCGACGATGAAGTGAGGGGTGGATGCGAAACGCCTTCGCCATAGTTGGATTGATTGGTCTTTGCCTCGTGAGCTTTCTCGCAGGCATGTCCAATACCTCTAAGCCACGGATCTCGTGGCCGCGTTTCTCACTGCATTATGACCAAAGTGCTGGTTACCTGGATGTTCTAGGTACATGGGAGCTAGAGACTAAGGATGGAGCGTGGCCGATGCAGACCACGACATTGCAGTGTGAGCGCGCGAGGCAAACATGCCTGGAAGTTACCGTCGTGCTTTCTGAGGTAGGACTTTTACCCGTCGAAATAAATTCGCTAGCGATAAAGTCGTGGACTAACACTGTTCTCGAGATTTGTGGGTCAACGGCAATCGCAACATCGGAGCACTACATGATCGATCTCGTAGCGAAGACCGTTAGCGGCAGTGTCGGGCCACGCAATGCCGCCGACTGCCCAACTCGTATCCAGAAGCGCATGAAAATGATCGATGGCTTCCGAGGATAGGGTGCAGGGCGGCTATTGCGCAGCGCACCAAGCGGGGTGAATTGCTTCAACAACAGCGGTCCCTCTCACTGCCAGAATTCGCTAATCGATGGCCATAGGCGCTTTCCGCGCTATATGATGCCGTTAAGAGTGGTAAACCGAGGTAACGCTATGGACTACCGCAAAATCATCACCGTCGACCCCGGCATCCGCGGCGGGAAACCCTGCATCCGCGGCATGCGGATCACGGTGTCCGATGTACTCGAGTACCTCGCCGGCGGCATGGCCGAGGACGAGATACTTCACGACTTCCCCTATCTCACGCGCGAGGATATCCGCGCCTGCCTCGCATTCGCAGCTGACCGTGAGAAGCGACTGTCGATTCCAGCACGCCCGTGAAGCTGCTGTTCGACGCCAACCTTTCGCCGCGATTGGCTCGGTCGGTGAGGGATCTGTTTCCCGAAACAGCGCATGTCTTCGACCATGGCGGAATCCATCTCGATGACCAACAGATTTGGGCGCACGCGCGCGACAACGATTTTACGATCATTACCAAGGACAGCGATTTTCAAGGATTGAGCTTTGTTCGTGGCGGACCACCGAAAGTCATTTGGTTGAGGGTGGGAAACGCTGGTTCAAGCGCCATCGAGCACCTAATCCGCGATCGAGTTGCTGACATCTTGCACTTTCACGCCGATCAAATCGTGTCGTTGCTTGTTCTGGACCTGTAGCGCGGCCGCCTGTTTGGCGACTTGAACCAGCATGGCCTTGATGCGTTCCGCTTCTACACGAAGACCAAGACGGTGACGTCGCGCTGGCCGAGCGGCATGAAGGACGGCGCCGAGTTCGTGATCCCGACGATGAAGTGAGTGGGCGACGATAAACAACCGCTGCTGCTGCGCGACGAGAGAATGATGGTAAGAATTGCACTACGATCATCTGTCGTGCACTAACCTGTGCCGACTCGGCGCCGTCGTCGACGACGTAAGCAATATTGTCATCCTTGTCCTTGTGCCCAGGACCCGTTTTTCTACAAACTCGAAAAACGAAATTCGTTCGCGGCAGCTACCAAGTACTGCAATCACCAGCAGCGGAACATGTCGCCCGATGGGTCCTGGGCCCAAGGCCCAGGATGACATCTTTGAGGGTGGGAAAATCGAGCGCCGGTGCGACGCGGGAATCGATCTTCGAACGATGACACCGTTGTTATGGCGTAATGCCCGATCTCGCCGATACCAACCCGTCTCCGCTCATCCGAACGCCAACTGCACCTTCATCGCGCGGGTCCGGTCGCTCGCAAGTTCGAAGGCTTCCCGCGCGCGCTCGACCGGCAGCGTGGCCGTGACCAGAGGCTTCACGTCGATCAGCCCTTTGCCCATCAGATCGACCGCCAAGGCGAACTCCTCATGGAACCGGAAGGTGCCGCGCAACTGCAGTTCCTTGGCGACAATGGTGTTGATCGGCAGGGTCGCTGATCCACCGAGGCCAACCTGCACGATGATGCCGCCGGGCCGCAGCACCTCCAGCCCCGACACCAGCGCTTGCTGGTTGCCGGACGCTTCGAACAGCACGTCGAAGTGGCCCTTGTCGGCTTTGTAGGCATCGAGCGCGTCGGCCTGGGTAGCGACATTGATCGTACGGTCGGCGCCAGCTTTTGCGGCGAAGCTCAGTGCCGCATCGGCCACGTCGGTCGCGACGATTTCGGCGGCCCCTGCGCGCCGTGCGGCCATCAGAGCCAGCACACCGATCGGGCCGGAGCCGGTGACTAGCACACGCTTGCCGAGCAGCGGGCCCGCCTGCCGGGCGGCGTGCAAGCACACAGCCAAAGGTTCGGCCATCGCAGCTTCGGCGGCGGTTATCGAGGTTGCCACCGGATGACATTGCGCGGCATCGGCCACCAGCACCTCGCGAAAGGCGCCTTGCACATGCGGGAAGCGCATGGCGCTGCCGTAAAATCGCATGTCGAGGCAGTGCTGCTGCTGGCCTTCTTGGCAGTAGCGGCAGCGCCCACACGGACGGCTCGGGCTCACGGCAACGCGCATTCCAGCCTTCAGACGTGTCACGTCGCTGCCGACGGCGTCGATTTTACCTGCCACCTCGTGACCCAGGATCATCGGCTCTCGGAGCTTGATAGTGCCGATGCAACCTTGATGAAAATAGTGCAAATCAGAGCCGCAGATGCCACCGGTCTCGATGCGGACACGCACGTCGACTGGCCCCAATGCAGCGACTTCGCCGCTCTCTACCCGCAGATCATGAGCGGCATGAATGACGACTGTGCGCATGGCTGGAATCTCCCCGGCATAATGACTAGTGAATTGTTACAACGGATTGCCAATTCGAGCCATCCGTCGCGGGGTGGGGTTGAACCAGGAGGGGTGGTCGCACTAACTGTTCGTCATGGAAAATTCGGCAACAGTGACGGAGACGCTTAATTTGATCGTCAATGGCGAGGCCATGACGACCACAGCCGCGACGCTGGACGGTCTCGTGATCGAGGTGGGGCATGGCGGTAGCAAGGTGGCAACGGCGGTCAACGGTAGCTTCGTTGCCGAGCGCAGGCGCGCCGATACGGCACTGGCCGATGGCGATCGGATCGAGATAGTATCACCGCGGCAAGGCGGCTAAAGCCTGATACAGTTCAGCGTCGGTCGCTGTCGCCACCGCACCAATTCCTGAAAGTACCCATGTCCGCCGCGCTCAACAACTCTCCGCTCACGCTATACGACGTCGAACTTACGTCGCGTATGCTGATCGGCACCGCGCTGTACCCGTCGCCGCAGGTGCTGAGCGATGCCGTCACGGCGTCGGCAGCCGGTATCGTCACGGTATCGCTGCGCCGGGAAGCCGCGCGCGCCAAAACTGGTCAGCGCTTTTGGGACCTGATCCGCGCGCTCAACGTCGTGGTGCTGCCGAACACAGCGGGCTGCCGGACGGCGAGGGACGCCATTACCACCGCCGAAATGGCACGCGACGTATTCGGCACCGACTGGATCAAACTCGAAGTCATTGCTAACGACGACACCTTGCAACCCGACGTGTTCGGGCTGGTCGAGGCAGCAGAGGTGCTGTCCAAGGATGGCTTCAAAGTCTTCCCCTACACCACCGAGGATCTGGGCGTTGCCGATCGCTTGATGGCGGCGGGTTGTCAGGTATTGATGCCTTGGGGCGCGCCGATAGGCTCAGGCCGCGGCCTCAATAATCCATACGGCCTCAAGACCATGCGGCACTATTTCCCTGGCGTGCCGTTGATCGTCGATGCTGGCATTGGTGCACCCTCCCATGCAGCAGCTGCGATGGAGCTTGGCTACGATGCGGTGCTGCTCAATACGGCGATCGCCAAGGCCGGCGACCCGATCCGCATGGCGGTCGCGTTCGCCGAGGCGATCCGGGCGGGGCGCACCGCGTTCGAGTCCGGGCTGATGGAGATGCGGGACATGGCCCAACCGTCCACGCCCGTTGCCGGCACACCGTTTTTCGATCTGGGCGCTAGACCGTGAGCCCGGCCATGAGCCGCGTCGGCGGCATCGGTCTCGATGTGTTTTATCCGATTGTGCCCGACGTCGAATGGATGCGTCGGATCGTGCCGCTGGGCGTGAAAACCGTTCAGCTCCGCCTCAAGGAAGCGGCATCGGGCGAGGTTGCGCGGCAGATCGCTGAAAGCCTTGAGATCTGCGCCAAACACGTTTGTCAGCTCATCGTAAACGATCATTGGCGCGAAGCTTTGGCCGAAGGGGCTGATTTCATCCACTTGGGCCAAGAGGATCTGGCCGGGGCTGATCTGGCGGCAATCAAAGCCCAGGGTGTCCGGCTCGGGTTGTCATCGCATAGTCACGCGGAACTCGATATCGCGCTTGCCGCCAAGCCCGACTATGTCGCTCTAGGGCCGATCTGGGAAACCAAGCTGAAGGCGCTTAAGTGGGCGCCGCAAGGGCTCGACCGGATCGGTGACTGGAAACGGCGAATGGGCAGCATTCCGCTGGTCGCCATTGCTGGAATCACATTGGAGCGGGCACCACTGGTGTTGGCTGCTGGCGCCGATAGCGCGGCGGTGATTACCGATTTTCTGACGCACTCCGATCCCGAGGCGCGCATCGTCGAATGGCTAGAATGGGCGGCATTGGCGCGTAGCAGCTAGCGCTGACTGTCATCGAACTGTCATTAAAGTGTTACATGAATGTTGGGCGTGTGCGGCATCGTATGGCCCCTTGGAACCCAATGGCTTATCGTTTCAAACTGACCGAGCCGTTCGGGTCTGGCTTGCGCCGGATCGTTCTGCAACAAATTGATCGCGCGATCACGCAATCGCAGGCCGGGGCTGATACAGTAGACGGGTCCATCACGTCAGTGCACGAAATCCGCAAATGCCTGAAACGTGCACGCGCCGCATTGCGGCTAGGTCGACCGATGCTCGGCGATGGTAAATTCAAGGCCTGGAATGCCGCGCTTCGCGACACCGGCCGACGGCTCGCCAGTCAGCGTGACCGCGATGTGATGGCGCAACTCGTACTGTCACTTGGCGCCGAAAGCGCCCTCAAGCCAACTGCCGTGGTGCGACTGCAGAAAGCAATTGCTGCAATGCCGGGCAGCGACGGAGACACGCCCCAAGCGCTGACCGAAACCATGCAGGAGTTGCACCGTCTGCGCGAGGATGTCGACTCCACTGATCTTGAACAGTTGGCGCCTGATCTCGCGGGCTTGGCAGTGAGCTATCAGGCCTGTCGGGATGCCTTTCAAACAGCGTTCGACAGTGCGGCAGAAGAGGCACTCCACGATTGGCGTAAGACGGTTCAGTTGCATTGGCGCCACATGCAACTGTTGCAGGCGGGTTGGCCTGCTTTTTTCGATGCACGGATCGAAGAAGCGCGCGCTCTTTCTGCGGAAATCGGCGCACATCGCGACCTTGGATTGCTGCGCGCGATGACACAGCATGAGCAGTTTCCAAAACTGTCTGTCGCAGCCCATCGCGAACTTGGCCGCGTGATCACGGAGCGGCAGTCGCAACTGCGTCTGCACGCACAACTGCGTGGCGAACGGTTGCTGGCAGACGGTTGCGGCGGGCTATGCCGCCGCATCGACACGTATTGGCGCATTGCCAGTGCTATGAAGCGCTCATAGTTAATCGCTGCGAATAGCGAAATAACGGTCTGCGTTGATTTGCAGCGGGGCTCGGCAGGGCTAATCGTTTGGCCCCCCTTGATCCACGGCGCTGCTTCGGTCGTTATGCATCCGAGAGGATGCTGACTTATGAATGAGATGCCTCGACCCGCCGCGATCAAACCGGCTGCCATAGATGTCCCGGACCACTGGCCGGCCGACCATCCGAGCGTCAAGCACGGTCGGATCGGCGTACTGCTGCTCAACCTAGGCACGCCCGACGGCACCGACTACTGGTCGATGCGGCGTTATTTGAAAGAATTTCTCTCAGACCGCCGCGTGATCGAGGTGTCTCGGCTGATCTGGTGGCCGCTGTTGAATGGGGTAATTCTGACAACACGGCCGGGCCGCAAGGGCCGCGATTACGCGACCATCTGGAACAACGAGCGCAACGAAGGTCCACTCAAGACGATTACACGGTCGCAGGCAGAGTTGCTGGCGAAGCAGTTCGAGGGCGATGGCCGGATCGTCGTCGATTGGGGAATGCGCTATGCCAATCCCAGCACCGAGAGTCGCATTCTGTGGCTGCAATCCCAAGGTTGCGACCGCATTCTGTTGGTGCCGTTGTACCCGCATTATGCGGCGGCGACCACGGCGACCGCAGCCGACCAAGCGTTCCGCGCGCTCATGAAGATGCGCTGGCAGCCGTTTGTGCGGGTGGCCCCTGCCTGGGCCGATGATCCTGTTTACATTGATGCGCTGGCCAACTCGATCAAGGCGCACTTGGGCACGCTCGATTTCGAGCCGGAAGTGCTGCTGGCGACGTTCCACGGTATGCCGATGAAGTATCTGCTCAAGGGCGATCCGTACCACTGCCAGTGTTTGAAGACCGGTCGGCTGTTGCGCGAGGCTCTGCGCTGGCCGGAAGACCGCTATGTCGTTACGTTCCAATCGCGATTTGGTCGTGACGAGTGGTTGCGGCCCTATACCGATGAGACAGTTGAGGGGCTCGCCAAGAAGGGCGTCAAATCGCTCGCTATGGTGGCACCGGGCTTTACCGCCGATTGCCTTGAAACACTGGAAGAACTCGACGTGGAAAACCGCGAGATCTTCGTCCACAATGGTGGCGAAAAATTCTCATACGTTCCCTGTCTGAACGACAGTCCGGAGGGGCTGCGCGTGATCGAGACGGTGGTGCGTCGGGAGCTGCAGGGCTGGATTTGATCGCCTAACCGATTATGGATTCGCCTGGTGCATATGTGGCGAGCGCCAGCGCGTGAACACCGCGCTTCAGTTCATCTGCAAGCAGCGAATTGACCATGCGGTGACGGTCAACCCGCGATTTGCCGCTGAACTGTGGCGATACGACCAGCAGCCGAAAATGGCTTTCACCCGTACCGGGTGATCCTCGATGACCGGCGTGCATCTCGCTTTCATTGATGATATCCAGTCGGGTCGGTTCCAAGCCAACCATCAGCGCGGCGCGCATTCTCGTCTCTGCGGTCATTAATGGTCACCTCACTCCAACGTGCGACGATCGCAGCGCAGCACTAGATACAATTCGACGTTAGTACTTTGCCGCCACTCTTGACAGCTTAAGCGACACAGGGCGCTTGTGCCCACCGCCTCGGATGATCATACTCCACGCCCCATGAAACTGACCTCAAAATACTTCGACAGCATTCGCATCAAGCCACGCGCCGACGCCAAGGCGCCGCGGAAGGCGGAGGTGGCTCATTGCGAGTGGAAGGGATGTGTCAATCCCGGGCCGCACCGCGCGCCGAAAGGGCGTGCCAAGATCGGCGAGTTTTTTCAATTCTGTGAAGACCATGTCCGCCAGTATAATGCGTCCTATAACTACTTCGATGGCATGAGCGATGGCGAAGTGGCCGACTTCCAGAAGGGCGCATCCTATGGTCATCGCCCCACGTGGAAAAGTGGCGCCAACGCCTGGGCGCATGGAACTCACCAGGGAACGAAGCCCGGCGATGCCGAGCGCTTTGCCGATGCGCAAGCGACGCGGAAACAAAGTTTCCATGCATGGCGTGCACAGCAGGCACGCGCCGAAGCCGTCGAGCCGCGCCGCCGCATCAAGCCGCTGGAGCGTAAGGCGCTGGATGCGCTGCATCTGCCTGAAACAGCTACGAAAGCTGAGATAAAGACGCGTTACAAAGACCTCGTGAAGCAACACCACCCGGATGTGAACGGCGGCAATCGGGCATCCGAGGACAAGTTGCGCGAGATCATTCAAGCCTATAACCTTTTGAAACAGGCAGGGCTCGGCTGATCTTCGGTTCGGCAAGGTTCAGGCTGTTCGACTCATGTCGTCTACCCAGCGAGCCGGAGCGCGGTCGGTGCCCGGATATGTCAACCTGTAACCCGGACACGTCACGACGATGCGCGCCACTGCTCAAGCCGGTACGCCCGGCCTGCCGGACCTGAAACTGTCTGTGCGTCAAGTTTTCGGAATCGATAGCGATATGGAGGTTCCCGCCTATTCCAAGGCGGATGAGCACGTGCCAGATCTCGACACCGACTATCTGTTCAACCGCGATGTAACGCTCGCCATTCTCGCTGGCTTCAAACACAACCGGCGCGTGATGATCCAGGGCTATCACGGCACGGGCAAATCGACGCATATCGAGCAGGTCGCTGCACGCCTCAACTGGCCATGCGTGCGCGTTAACCTCGATAGCCACGTTTCGCGCATCGATCTGATCGGCAAAGATGCGATCGTGCTGAAAGAAGGCAAGCAGGTCACCGAATTCAAGGAAGGCATCCTGCCGTACTGTCTACAATCGAACACCGCCATTGTGTTCGACGAATACGATGCCGGTCGGCCGGATGTGATGTTCGTGATCCAGCGCGTGCTCGAAGTCTCGGGCAAGTTGACGCTGCTCGATCAATCGAAGGTTATCCGCCCGCACCCGGCATTCCGCATGTTCGCGACGACGAACACTATAGGGCTCGGTGATACGTCGGGCCTTTATCACGGCACACAACAGATCAATCAGGGCCAGATGGATCGTTGGTCGATCGTCTCGACACTGAACTACCTGCCTCACGACGACGAGACCAAGATTGTGTTGTCCAAGGTCAAGTCGTTCGCCAAGACCGAGGCCAAACGTAAGCAGGTCTCCAACATGGTTCGCGTCGCCGACCTCACCCGCAATGCCTTCATCAACGGCGATCTGTCGACGGTGATGAGCCCGCGCACGGTGATGACGTGGGCTGAAAACGCCGAGATATTCGGCAACATCGGCTTCGCGTTCCGCCTCACGTTCCTTAACAAATGCGATGAACTTGAGCGCACGCTGGTGGCTGAATTTTATCAGCGCTGCTTTGGCGAGGAACTGCCCGAGAGTGCAGCGAATGTGGTGTTGAGCTAAGGCGCGACGGAGAGTCCAAGCCATGGCAACAGCACCCACGCTGACCGATGGTGAACCGCCACGCGGTCTGACCGTGGATCAGTTCCTGGACTGGTACGAGCAGCAACCGGGCCGCTACGCCTCGGTCCGCCGGGTCTAGAATTAGACATTGGTTCGTTATTCGAGTGACGTAGCAAGCGACGGACACGATCAATGGCCATAGGCCCGAAGAAAAAAGAAGCACCCGCCGAGCCGTTCAAGCGGGCACTGGGCTTGTGCGTGCGTGCCATCGCCGGCGACGATCAGGTGCAGGTCAACTTTGCAGCTGGCAAACCCGAACTCGACGGCAATCTCGTGCAGTTGCCAGAGCCGTCACGCGTGCCGTCGGCCAAGGAAATCGCGGTCATCCGCGGCTGGGCCGACAGCTTCGCACTAACAGCCGCCGTACATGATGCAAAACTCCATAAAAAGCTGGCGCCGGATGCCGGCCCGGCACGTAGCGTATTCGAGAGCGTCGAACGGGCGCGGGTCGAGTCGCTGGGCTCCAACCGTATGCCCGGTATGGCGCGCAATCTCACTGCCAAGATCGAGGATCAATATGGCCACGGTCGCTTTTCGGCCGTGAAGGAAAAGGCCGAAGCGCCTCTGGAGGAAGCACTCGCCCTGATGGTGCGGGAACGTCTGACCGGCCAAGCCCCGCCTAAGTCCGCGCAAGCCTTGGTTGATGTCTGGCGTGACTGGGTCGAGAGCCGCGCCGGTAAAACACTCTCCAAGATGGATACGCTCGTCGAGGATCAGGCAAGCTTCGGGAAACTGGCGCGAGACCTGCTGCGCGACCTCGAACTCACCGACGAATTCGCGGACGGCGAGAAAGAAGAGGGTGATAGCGATACCGAGGACAATCCGGACGGCGGCGATGAGCAGTCGGAGGAGAACCAGGACGGTTCGGAAGGCCAGGATCAGTCCCAGGACGAGCAAACGACCGAGGGCGAAGACGGCGAGACCGAAGAATCAACAGACTCGGCCGACTCCGACGAGTTTGATGCCGAAGCCGACGGCGAAGACCCTTCCGAAACGCGTGAACCATGGCGGCCCAATCAGTCGGTACTCGATAATCCAGATGCGTTTGGCTACAAGGTTTTCTCCAAACTCAACGACGAGGAAATCACCGCCGAGGATCTGTCCACGCCGGACGAACTTGAGCGTCTGCGCACCTTCCTCGACAAGGAGTTGCGGTCGTTGTCGAGCGCGGTCGCGCGGCTGGCCAACAAGCTGCAGCGCAAGCTCTTGGCGCAACAAAGCCGCGCCTGGGATTTCGATATTGAGGAAGGGGTGCTCGACGCATCGCGCCTGACCCGCATCATCATCGACCCGATGTTCCCTCTATCGTTCAAGCGCGAGCGCGATACCGATTTCCGCGACACCGTCGTCACGCTGCTGATCGACAATTCGGGCTCGATGCGCGGCCGTCCGATCATGGTGGCGGCGTGCTGCGCTGATATCCTGGCGCGCACGCTGGAACGCTGCGGCGTCAAGGTCGAGATCCTCGGCTTCACGACACGCGCCTGGAAAGGCGGGCTGGCGCGTGAGGCGTGGCTTGCAGCAGGCAAACCTGCAACGCCGGGGCGACTCAACGATTTGCGGCATATCATATACAAAACGGCGGATGCACCGTGGCGCCGCTCAAAGCGCAATCTGGCGTTGATGATGCGTGAAGGGTTGCTGAAAGAGAATATCGATGGCGAGGCGCTGGCTTGGGCGCACAACCGACTGCGGGCAAGGCCAGAGCAGCGTCGTATCCTGATGATGATTTCTGATGGCGCGCCAGTCGATGATTCAACGTTGTCCGTCAACTCCGGCGCCTACCTTGAGCACCACCTGCGCCAAGTGATCGAGGAGATCGAGACCAAGTCGCCAGTCGAGTTGCTTGCCATCGGCATCGGCCACGACGTGACGCGCTATTATCGCAAGGCCGTCACCATTACCGATCCGAGCGAACTTGCCGGTGCAATGACCGACAAGCTCGTCGAATTGTTCGAGGAAAAAGCACCGTCACCTATACCGACTTCCAGACCACGGCCTCGGCGCTCGACATCAAGTTAGCCCTCAGGCTTTTTTCTCAAGTTCGGCATAAACGTGGCGAGCGATGCGGAAGCATTCGACGCCGGCTGGCA
This sequence comes from Hyphomicrobiaceae bacterium, assembly GCA_031401535.1. Taxonomy (GTDB): domain Bacteria; phylum Pseudomonadota; class Alphaproteobacteria; order Rhizobiales; family Hyphomicrobiaceae; genus JAKFWF01. The sequence continues at coordinate 11,761 of JANNRP010000210.1, forward strand.
TACCGCAATAGATCGCAATCTGGTGCAGGACGGCCTGCATCTCGTCCTTCGTGACGCCATTGCGGATCGCGCCGCGGAAGTGCAGTTCCCACTCTTCCATACGGTTGAGCGCGGCAATCATCGTCAGGTTCATCATTGAGCGCGTTTTCGGAGGAATGCGCTCGTCGCCCCAGATATTGCCCCAACAGAACTCGTTCAACATGTCCTGGAACGGCTTGTTGAACTCGGTGGCGCTTGCCATCGATTTGTCCACGTACTCGGCCCCGAGCACGGCCTTGCGCTTAGCCAAGCCTTTTTCCCAAAGTGCTTTATCCATTGTGTCCTCCCAAGATCCGCTGCGTTGTGCTGGATGATGCATCTATAGCGCGGCGGCATGGTACTTGGCACGCCTCCGGTATTATGGCGCAAAGACCACAAGAATTACGCAGGTATCGCAACGACTTAAAGGGGGATTGCATGTAGGTGACGCTCGATGATCAACCTAGCGATGCTGGCTCTGGCGGCAACGAGTCTAATCGGGTGGGATGGCAATCCACTCAGTGTCAAGTCTTGCTCGACCGTGCAATTCGTTGTCGCTAGAGAAATCGCGACTCCAAGTTATCGATATCTGAAACGGGGTGAAGTGGCATGGACCTCCGGCCCTCAATCGATATCTGACTCATCCATCGGTCTTGACAAAGAAAACGGCCGCGCTCCTGTCTACGTGCCCCCATACAAGGTGGTTCTCAATGGTTTCCTTTTGAGGGAAATAAGTGGGTCCATAGAGTCCTTCGGGGCTTCCTGTGCGGCTCCTTTCCATCTCACTTCGGATCATTTCAATACTAGAATATGTAGCATCAGTTCCTGGTGCCAGTATGGTTGCCTGCGGTACATTTATTCGCACATCAATGGCGGGCGTGCGCCCAATGTTTTTTACTGTGATTATTACAACCGATCTAAAGTCGGCGGCGGTGCGCTCATATTCAACCAGCGTAGTTTCCACCGTAATCCATGGCCGCTGGTCGAGAGCAACAATTTCTATTTGCCGTCCAGCGTGCTCCACTTGTTTACTAGCTGCGTTCGCGGCCTCAGCGGTGTGGAGAGCTGCCAATCCGGTAAAATATACAGTCACCAACAGCGCGACGAAGGCAAAGCCGGAGATGGCAGTTTGCCACCACGCATAAGAAGCTGCTCGGAGTGCGCCATCAGCAGAGCGAGTTTGCTGACACAGTTCGTAATATCTATCCTTTTTGGGCTTGTCGGTTTCGGGCTGGCTGGTATCGGCGGCTACATCAGACCGAAGTGGCCCGAGCAGAGTTTTGCATGCGTCGTAATCGGAAGCGGCGTCGTAGCTTTGGGCTTCTTTGGCGCGCTCTACTGTAAACCGCCCATCGTGAGGGAACGCGGCTGCTATGAGCAGCACGGCGAGCACAAAGAACAGCGATCCTATCCTAACGCACGACTGCCACACGCGATCTGACACTCAATCGTCCCTCAATCTCACAGTCTGCGCCCCAATCACCTCCAAGCACATCACGAAAAACCCTGCTGTGAAAGCCCCGCGCGCGATCTTGTTTGACAGATTGCGCGCGGTCTCGTGCACGCCTAGTTCCCCGAGCTTCACGGCCAGGTCTTCATAGTTGAGGTTCCGGCGTTTGATCTCGGCTCGCAGGATGCCTTTGGCCTTCTCTTGGAACTTCAGGGATACGTCGTCCATGCCGTCTGGTCCTCGAATTTGATCTAAAATCATCATATTCAATGAAATATCCCTTTATGTGATAATAGTCAATCCTCATATTTGATGCGTGATCATCGAATATGAGGATTTATCATGGCTCAACAGTTCCTACTCTCTCGCTCTGCCAAGACGCTCAGTTTGGCCAAGGTGTTCCGCATGTCGGATACCGAAGCGGAAGCGACGTTCAAGAGCCTGCGTTGGGCGGACACCAAGGGCGAACCGGTGTGCCCGAATTGCGGTTCGCTGGACGCCTACGATTGCCGTCGTGCCAAGGGTGCGCCGCGCTACCGGTGCCGTGGTTGCGCTAAGGATTTCTCGATCACGTCGGGCACTCTGTTCGCCAGTCACAAGCTGCCGCTGCGTGGCCACCTCGCGGCGATTGCGGTGTTCTGCAACGAAGTGAAGGGTAAGAGCATGCTGGCGATGAGCCGCGATCTCGGCGTGTCCTACAAGTCGGCCTTCGTGCTCTGCCACAAGATGCGGGAAGCAATGGCCGAAGAAATGAAGGGGCGACAGATCGGTGATGACCGTCCCGAGGCCGAAGTTGATGGTGCCTATTTTGGCGGTTACGTGAAGCCAGCGAACCTGAAAGAAGACCGCGTTGACCGGCGGTTCAAGGAAAACCAGTCGGGTAAGCGTAAGGTTGTTGTCGTGATCCGTGAGCGCGGCGGCGAAACTCTGCCGGGTGTGTTCAAGTCGGAAAGCGATGCGCTGGCATGGATCAAGCGCCGCGTCGTAAAGGGCACCGTGCTTCACGCCGACGAAGCCCCGTCATGGAACGACCTGCACAGCCGGTTCGAGATGAAGCGGATTGACCACCAAGCGGCCTACAGCCTTGACGGTGCCTGCACCAATCAGGCCGAGAGCTATTTCAGCCGGTTGCGTCGCGGCGAAGCTGGCCATCACCACCACATTTCGGGGCCGTACCTGCTGCGCTTCGCTCAGGAAGCCGCATGGCGTGAGGACAACCGCCGCGTGCCGAATGGTGATCAGGTGAGCCGCGTCGCCGGACTGGCTCTTGGTAAGGGTAAGTCGGTGGACTTTACCGGCTATTGGCAGCGGCATGTGTAAAAGTGACCTTGGCAGCTAGCAGAGCAAAGAGCATCTTGAGATCGCAAATTGCGATCTCAAGATTGGACCGATATGCCGCGAAAGCCGAAGAAGATTATTGAAGAAGCTCCCCAACCGCTGCCAAGTCAGGCTACCAACCTCTATTTTGTCCGTGGCCAATACGTAGTTCTCGACTTTGAAGTTGCTAAGTTTTTTGGGGTTGAAACGAGGCGATTAAACGAGCAAGTCACTAGAAATGCTGAGAAATTTGGAGATGACTTCGCATTCAGGCTGACCTCCGATGAGGTGGCAAACTTGAGATCGCAAAATGCGATCTCAAGTGATGAATGGGGCGGTTCGCGCTATGCGCCGCGCGTCTTCACCGAGCACGGCGTGGTCATGGCAGCAACGCTACTGAAAACGCCTAGGGCGATCCAAGCAACGCGGCTCGTGGTCAAGACATTTGTCGAGATCCGTCGCCAGATCATTCAAAAGGCGGAGATATCTGGCGGCTCGGCTTCTCGGCAGACATCGTTGCCTTTGGAGTTTCGCGATCAATTGATGACCAAAGTTAGCCGAGCCATCGCCCATGTCCTTGATGCCATGGTGAACCCTGACGAAGTTAAGAAAGCGCGCGAAGAAGCAAAAGGCGTTCTGGCTTCAAGCGTAAAATCTCTCAAGGAAATTCTCAGCAAGCCTGGAATTGATAACGAGCATAAGGTTGCCGAAATACGCAAACTTATGGCTGAAGCCGAAAATATCGAGGTGGAAACAGATGGCAAAAGATTGCGCAACGAAGAACAGCAATTAGCTCTTCTTGCCAAAAAGCTGAGTCTTGTTATGCAAGCCCAGCATTTCGCGCAGACAGGCCAAGTTGATGACTTTCTGCGTCTCCTTGGGGAGCTTGGTGCGCAGCCAGCCACCAAAATGATTAGTAACAAGCCTTAGATTGCAGCGGGAGCGTCACCGTCCCGCCATCGGTCTCAGACTGCAATCTACTTCAACCCCCAACGTGCGCCGTGGCCAGCGCCGACCATTTGGACTTTGCCGTTCTGCCTGAGATACCGAAGGTTAGCCCGTACTCTGATGAGCATCGTCCGCCGTGCCGATTCCTCTTGGCCGCAGATTGTCATCACGCCGGAAACGATTTCCCGAACCGGCAACGGTTGTTCTGCCCGCCGCATGGTATCGACTATGGCCCGCCCCAGCTCTCCGTGCTTGAACAGGTGAACTCGCCTTCTTGTATTGGGGATGGCTTCTGGATCAACGTCCGGATCAAGCAGCCGGATCGCTGCATCAAGATGGACCAGCGAATCCCTCCGGGACCTAAGCTGCCGTTCCAGGTGCAGGATGTCCGATGAGATACCGGCCCGCTTCTTTTTCAAAGCCGCCATTGCATACTTGTTGGAATTCTCGTTCATGTCCCCAGATATGGGGATAGATGGGATTCACTTCTTGTGGTCTTTGCGCCATAATACCGCACGCTTCGTTCGAGGACAGCTGATGCGTGCTCAACGCAACGATTTGTTCACCACGTTGAGCGACACTGATCCGGTAGGTGCCGGAGATCATGACGATGCGCATAAAGGCGGCAATGATGGTGCTTGTCGCCCTGGCGGCGGCCAAGCTCGGTGCACAGGAATATTTGTATCGCAGCGCCACCAACGAGGTGCTCATCGGCGCCTATCGGGAGCGCGCCATTCAGGCATGCCAGCGCGATCCTCGAAACCAAGGATTGATGGCGCAAACCGGCATTTGGTCCAAACCCAATGACGTCCGCATTGTGATCGGCAAAGGCGATCTCGATGTGTGGTTCTGGCAGGTTGACAACTCGTTGTGGGACGCGCGCTACCGCAATCCCTACATCCACTTGGCCATTGGTGACCGGCTGACAAACATCAGCTGCGAATATGACATCGTCAACGGGATCGCCAACGTTTCGCGCGGTTGATTGGCCGCGCGCACGTCATGTCTCAATCTCGCAACCGAGCCGCTTCAGGCTGGCATCAACCCAGGTGCGATCGCTCGTACCGCTGGCGAACTCCGCCAACTGTCGGGTTTCAGCAGCCAGCTTGG
>JANNRP010000211.1:0-1674 GCA_031401535.1 Hyphomicrobiaceae bacterium
ACTCACATGAACCGGATCAACTGCGCCATCTACACACGAAAGTCCTCCGACGAAGGCTTGGAGAAGGAGTTCAACTCACTCGATGCGCAGCGCGAGGCCTGTGAAGCCTACGTCAAAAGCCAGAAACACGCCGGCTGGTTCGCGGTGGGCGACTTCTACGACGACGGTGGCTTGTCTGGCGGCACCCTGGAGCGGCCGGCCTTGCAGCGGCTGCTGACCGATATCGAGGACGGCAAAGTCCAGATCGTGGTCGTCTACAAGGTCGATCGGTTGACGCGCTCGCTGGCCGATTTCGCCAAGATCGTCGACGTGCTGGACGCCCACGACGCTTCCTTCGTGTCAGTGACGCAATCGTTCAACACGACGACCTCGATGGGGCGGCTAACGCTCAACATGCTGCTCTCGTTCGCCCAATTCGAGCGCGAAATTGCCGGCGAGCGCATCCGCGACAAGATCGCCGCGTCCAAGGCCAAAGGCATGTGGATGGGCGGCAACGTGCCGCTCGGATATGACGTCAAGGACCGCAAGCTCATTGTGAACGAGACGGAGGCCGGAACCGTGCGCACCATATTCCGGCGCTATGGTGAGCTGGGTTCTGTGCGGCTTCTGCGAGAGGACTTGGCTCGGCAAGGCGTCGTGAGCAAGCGCCGCGAACACGCCGCTGGTGCGCTTGGGGGCGGCAACCACTTTTCTCGTGGTGCCCTTTATACGCTGCTTCAGAACCGGATCTATCGCGGCGAGATCTCGCACCAGGGACATGTATATCCCGGTCAGCACGAAGCGATCGTCGACGTCGACCTCTGGCAAATCGTTCAAGACAAGCTTGCCGCCAACCGGCATGAGCGTTCGCTTGGCAGCGGGGCGGAGGCGCCGAGCCTTTTGGCCGGCCTGCTGGTCGATGCGCACGGCAATCGCATGACGCCGACGCATGCGGTCAAGCGCGGTAAAAGATACCGTTACTATGTCTCTAACCCGCTGATCACCGGAGCGCGATCCAATCATGCGACGGGGCGGCGCGTCCCGGCCGGCGAGATCGAAGGGCTGGTGCTCGATCGCCTTCGTGCATTCTTCTCGTCAGACGTCGAGGTCAGCGATGCGCTGGCCTCGATCGATCTCGATGCATCGACCCAACGCCGGCTGCTGGCCAGATCGGTGCAGCTGGCAACGGAATGGATTTCTTTGCCCGCCGCCGAACTGCACCAGATCACCCGATCCATTCTCGGGGACGTGAGACTCGAGGACGACCAAATTCTTCTGCACCTCAAACCCAGGGCTATTCTGTCACGGCTCGCGGACGACACTGGGAAAATTCAGGTGGAGGCAGATCTCATCAAATTGTCGATCACAGCCACACTGCGCCGTGCTGGCAAAGGGATCCGACTCGTAATCGGCAACGGCACGACCGCCGAACCTGAGCATCAGCTTGTTGGTTTGCTGCACGATGCATTCGCAACGCGCGAGGCGCTCCTCTCGGGCCGCGATGGCAGCATTGACGAGAGGGCCACTCGGCTCGGTGTCAGTCGCCAGCACCTTACATCGCTCTTCCGGCTGTCGTATCTCGCACCGCAAATCGTTCGTGCGATTGTCGATGGGCAGCAAACGGTCGGGCTCTCAGCGGCGCGTCTCATATCACTTTCCAAAGATCTACCGCATGACTGGCAGTCCCAATGGCGA
>JANNRP010000212.1:0-14219 GCA_031401535.1 Hyphomicrobiaceae bacterium
GCCGTATCAAGCAGCGCTTCGGACGTGATTTTCTGGCGCACGAGTTGCTCGCGCCGTGCGAGGATACCTTCTGCATCGGCAAGGCTCGCAACGTCACGGGCGATATTGGCTTCAGCCTGGGCCAATTGCGCCTTCACGAGACGCTCGTCGAGTTGGAACAGCATCTGACCTTCGGTGACAAGGTCGCCTTCTTTGAAACCGACCGACACGATCTGTCCGTCAACCCGCGTGCGAATGGCGACCGTAGCGAGGGCCTCGACGCTGCCCGCCGCCGAAAGCACGATCGGCATATCGGTTTCAGCGACCGTCGCAGCCGTGACCGGGACCGCTGGAGGGCCCGAACGTTTGGCCCCAGCAGCTCCGGACTTGTCGGTATCAGACTTCGTCCCGCCCGGCATATAAGGCGTGACATCTACCCCGGTAGTCGCAGCCAACCGGGTCCGCGTCTCCGGCGACCAGTAGAGAGCCGCGGTGGCGCCGACCAGTCCGAGTAGAAAGAGAGTAAAAAATCTGCGCATGATTTGACACAACCCCATCGTTGGCCGGAACCACCGTGCCCACTCGGAGCGCCATGGTAGCGCTATGCAGGCGGAACAGCAACGCGTGAACCGTTAAAGTCGTTCACCAACCGTACAGCTATGCGCCTGCGCGCCAAGGTCGCATCACTCGGTGGGCGGGCGCGCCTGACGGGCAATGCTGCGTGCCTCCAGCAGCCTTTTACCCTCGCCCGCAGTACGTTCGGGACCATGATTGTGATTACTGCAGCCGATATGCAGCGGCCGATGACCAGGCGCGGGGATTGGCAAAATGGTTAGCGCAACGGCGGCGCCCACGCTGACCGTAAGGCAAACCGCGATCGCTATTCCTAGACCGCGCAGCATCATTGCATTAACCGAGAGCCAAAAGACGGTCGCGCAATTCCTGCGGCGGCTCGACTGATGTCCGGCTCGATTGATTGAAGATTACGAGCACGCACTCGCCGGTGGCAGCGCAGGTATCGGTGTCGCTGACGAATACACCGTGGGTCAGATGCAGTGACTTGGTGCCGACCCGATGTACGCGCAGTCCGACGTTGACAGTGCCGGGGTATGATAGCTCGCGACGGTAGTCGATGATTGTGCGCACCAGAACCAGCTCGAGGTCGCGGCGGCCATTCGCTTGCAGTACGGGGTAGATCAAGCTGCAACGGGCTTCCTCGAAAAACATCGGCGTCACGGTATTGTTTGCGTGCCCGATGGGGTCAAGGTCGGCATAACGGAGACTAATCGCCGTCCAGTTTTTGAAGGTCGCGCGCTGCGTCAGATCTGGCATCGGCGACGACGCTGCATGTCCGATGGTCAAATCACTTCCTCCGTCTTGTCGTCGGTCTCGCCATAGCGGCGCAGTGTTGCCGGGCGCGTGCCTTCGTAGAGGGCCACAATACCCGGTGCAATCTTGGCATTTTCTCGCTCGAACAAGCTGTTGCCCGCCGCATCGCTTTCGACCAGGAACGGACCGAAGTTTTCGACGTCGAGCACCCATATAGCTTGGGCGAGCCCCAACTCCGCGATCCAGTGCGTTGCCTTGACCCGCTTAATGCCCCGCCCGAGCAGTGCGCCGGTGCCATAGCCGACCGTCGTCAGATAGATCGCGCCGCGTGGCACAAAGCTATTGCGGTAGGTTGCCGACGTCATGCCGCCCTTGCCGATGATGATGTTGCAGCCCGATGCATCAAACCATCCGTCGAGCCATTTTGTGAATCGGAACGATGCCGTCGCCGTTACTGCGCCCATGTTGTAGGTGCCGTCAGCGTTGATGCTGGCGGCCGGCGAGCAATGGAAATTCGCGGAGCCCAACGCAGCGGGTGGTGCTGGCATCCCATGCCCATCCTCAACCGCACGCTTGTAGACGCCTTCGCGCGCCGTAAAGACCAGTCCATCGAGATAGACCACTGTGCCAAGCTCAAGTTCCGCAAGATCGGCCTTGGAGGCCGGTAATTTGAGTCGGACGGTTGTGAGTTTGTTCGCTGTGGTCATCGCCGTCCGCCGCGCCAATTGCTGGAGTTTGCCCGCACGATACATCAAGCGCTGGTCTTGACCAGTGTAGTGTCACGCCCGGCGGTCGTCGCGCTCCTGCCAGTGAAGCGAGTACCGCCGGTGCATTCGTCACATCACCTCACGCGTGAGCCTTGCTGCCTAAGGGCGCCATGGCTATAAGCCAGCAACTTCTTGCAACGCAGCATTGGATGAAAGGGCCCTGTCATGGCCATCGAGCGTACATTTTCCATTCTCAAGCCGGACGCAACGGCCCGCAATCTGACCGGCGGCATTAATGCCGTGATCGAAAAGGCGGGTCTGCGCATTGTCGCCCAAAAGCGTGTGCGCTGGACCCGTGCCCAGGCCGAGGCCTTCTACGGCGAACACAAAGCTCGTCCGTTCTTCGGCGAACTCGTTGCCTTCATGACCTCCGGCCCGATCGTATGCCAGGTACTTGAAGGCGAGGATGCCATTCTCAAGTACCGAGATGTGATGGGCGCGACCGACCCAAAGGAAGCCAAGGACGGCACGATCCGCAAGTTGTTCGCACTCTCCAAAGGCGAGAACTCCAGCCACGGTTCGGACAGCCCCGCGGCCGCCGAGCGCGAGATCGCCATGAACTTCCGGCTCGACGAGATTGTCGGCTAAGCCAACAGGCAATTCCATGTCCCGCCGTCTCATATCCTCCGGCTCGAAGTTCGAGACGGAGATCGGCTATTCAAGGGCAGTGGTTGATGGCGATACGGTCTACGTGTCAGGGACCACCGGCTATGACTATGCGTCAATGACACTGGCCGACGGCGTCATCGCGCAGTGCGTGCAGACTTTGGCGAACATCGAGGCTGCGTTGGCGCAAGCGGGCTCCAGCCTCGCCGACGTCGTGCGGGTCACCTACATCTTCCCCAACCCGGCCGATTTCGAGCCATGCTGGCCAACGTTGCGAGCAGCCTTCGGCGACGTGCGACCGGCCGCCACCATGATCGTGGCAGCGCTCGTCAATCCCGCGATCAAGGTTGAGATAGAAGTCACAGCACGGTTACGGCGCACAACATGATCACGCCCGCCCACGTCCAGACCATGGCGCGCTACAACCGTTGGCAAAATCAGTCGCTATATTCGGCCGCTGATCGATTGCCGGATGCCGAGCGCAAACGAGCGCGCGGAGCGTTTTTCGAGTCCGTTCACGGAACGCTGAGCCATATATTGTTTGGCGACATGGCGTGGATGCATCGCTTCACCAAGACCACGCCACCACCCTCGATGATGGCGCGGACGATCGAGGAATCGGCGACCGCAATTCCTGACTGGGACGAACTCAAGCGGCGCCGTGTGGCGTTCGATGAACTCATCATCGGCTGGGCCGATGCCATGCGAGCGGATGATCTCAACGGCGACTTGACCTGGCATTCCCAGGTGCTTGGTTGTGACGTCACCAAGCCGTGCTGGCTGCTGGTAACGCACATGTTCAATCACCAGACCCATCATCGCGGCCAGACCCACTGCTTGCTGACGCAGAATGGGTTGAAACTCGACGACACCGATCTCCCGTTTATGGCTGTTTAGCCAACGGTCCCCGGCGCGATCAGCGGCGATTGTTGTCGTTCTTTGGGCTCAACGCATATGCTGCCCAGTCCGGGTAGCTCTTGTATGTGCCGCCTGGATCGATATTGCGGGCCCGCGCGTAGTCATAGCTATTCGGATCGCGGCGCACGGGCGTGCGATAATCGAACGATCTGTCAGTCTTATATCGGCGCTTCTCGGTTGCCGCGTCTGCTGGTGCTGCGACCGCAAGGGACGACGCGGCGAGACCTAGTCCAACAATCAGTAACGCCGATTTGGACAGCCGGGTCATGGTTGCTACCTCCTGAGTGAAAACAAACCTCTCCCCAGACATTTGGTATGACTGCGCCGCCACACAAGTCACGCTTGTGTGAGGTGAGGTGAGCCGAGTCACGTCATCACTCCGTGAAAACGGTTTCGCGACTTTTTCGGATTGAAGGCAGCGCCGCGATGACAATCAGCACCAGAGCCAGGAATAGCAATGAGGCCGACAGCGGCCGTTCCAGAAACGTCATGAAGTTGCCGCGGGAAATCACCAGCGATTGCCGCAGCTTCTCCTCCATCAAGCGTCCAAGCACAAAGCCAAGCAGCATGGGTGCCGGCTCAAAACCAAGCTTCAACAGCGTGTAGCCGAACAGCCCAAAGGTTGCGACCATCATCACGTCGAGCGACGAATTGTTGATCGAATAAATTCCGATGCAGCAGAACAGCACGATCGACGGAAACATCAGTCGATAGGGAACCTTGAGGAGCTTCACCCACAACCCGATCATCGGCAGATTGATGACGAGAAGCATCAGGTTGCCGATCCACATCGACGCGATCATGCCCCAGAACAGATTCGGCTGTTTGGTGATGATCTGTGGTCCCGGCACAATGCCGTGAATGGTCATTGCCCCCACCATCAGCGCCATCACGGCGTTGGGCGGGATGCCGAGCGTCAACAGCGGTATGAACGCCGTCTGCGCACCGGCGTTATTAGCCGCTTCGGGACCGGCAACGCCCTCGATGGCACCGCGTCCGAAGCGCGACGGATCATCCGCCATTTTCTTTTCGACGGTGTATGACGCAAACGGCCCAAGCACGGCACCATTGCCCGGTAATAAGCCAAGCACCGATCCCAGGAAAGTACCGCGGGCAATGGGCCACGCCGCCTGCTTCATATCCGCGCGATTGGGCAGCAACCGACCGATGGCGCCCTTCACCACGTTGCGTGTCTCAGGATTTTCCAAATTCTTGACGATTTCGGCGAACCCGAAGATGCCCATCGCGATCACTGCGAAATCAAGTCCGTCGGAGATCTCGTTCCAACCGAAGGTAAGCCGTTCCTCGCCGGTTTCCAGATCGCTGCCGATGGTCGACAGCAGCACGCCGACAAGGATCATGGCAATGGCCTTCGGCACGGAGCCGCGCGCCAACACGACGGCAAACATCAGGCCCAGAACCATGAGCGCGAAATAATCCGCTGGGCCAAACAGCAGCGCCATCCGGGTCAACGGCACGGCAAGAGCGGCGATGACGATGGTGGCAACACTGCCGGCGATGAACGAACTGATGGCCGCGATCCCCAGTGCGATGCCGGCACGCCCCTGGCGCGCCATCTGGAAACCGTCGAGAACCGTCACGACAGATGTAGCTTCACCCGGAATGTTGACTAGGATGGCTGTCGTGGAGCCGCCATATTGCGCACCGTAGTAGATGCCGGCCAGCATGATCAGCGCGCCGATTGGTTCCAGTCCGTAGGTGACCGGTAGCAGCATGGCGATGGTGGCGATCGGGCCAACGCCCGGCAATACGCCAATCAACGTACCAACGAGGCAACCGACGAAACACAATAAAAGATTGGCAGGAATGGGCACCGAAAGACCCATCGCCGGCCACGGCAACCAGACAATTTTCCAGACGGTTGCGAAGCCAAGCGCCAGATTTGCGTAAAGGTCCATCATGTCTGCGCCCTCAGTATCCAAGCAGCCAAGGCGCAATCGGAATCGGCAACCGTAATAGGAGCTTGAACATTACGAAGCAGACGACGTTCAGAGCGACCGCATAAATAATGATTTCCTTCCAGCGCGTATCTTTATCGGCGAGCGAGGCGATCGTCACAGCCAATGGACCGGAAACGGCCAGCCCTAAAGGCGGCACTGTGATGCCGCCAACGCCAAAGCCACGGATCGTCAATCCGAACGCGACCACCGAGCCCAACACGAACAGAACGCCGCGCCATGACCATGATTCCAAAGCAGGTCCGCGCGTGGTGAACGACTGCACCACCAGCAGAAGTCCCAACGCTGCTACCAGCGTAGAGACGACGCGTGGGAACATGCCGGCCCCCATTTTGGCGAACGTACCCGCAGCAATGGAAATCGAACCGCCAAAGCCGATGGCAGCAATGACCAGCAGAAAAATGCCAGCACCCAAAGCTTCCGGTGATTTAATCAATCCGCCGCCGCCTTCATCAGGCGGGGCGCCATTGCTGGACGTCTCTGCCATGTAGTTTCCCCCGGATCTAACGTAAAGCGGACAGCGAACGCGCTCGATTGTCGAGCTTGTCGCGCGCTCCCACCTATACTGAAAGGGGCACCGTACAGGCGTCAGGCCGGGCCTGTCCATGGCCATCGGCCAACAAAGTAAGGCGCGCGCAACGAGCTTGCAGGCCTATTGCCGGATGCGCACACCAACGCGCATTTCATCGGCGTTGTAGTTCCGCGTGACGTCGTCGGAGTTGAAGGCGGTGTGCTGGTACCGACTGAACAGCGTCACCTCGCGGTTGACGAAGTATTCGAGACCCACCGTTGATCTGGTCTCACGCTCGCTGAGTGCCACGCCAGTAAAGTCCTGCACCGTGTAACTCAGCCCTGCCGTACCGATCAATTGTCGCGTGAACCCATGCCGGACTTCAGCCCCGACCAGCCTCGATAGGGCGCCGCCCGAACCCGTGAGCGTCGTATCCGTCACATCCGATCTCGCGGTGACGAGGAACGACGTCAGTGCGCTCAGACGATAGGCAAGGTTTGCATCAATGATGATGCCTTCGATCTCACGTAGGCGGCCATCATCAGGGCGTTGATGTGCGTAGCCTATACTTGCTTCGCCGCGCAACTTCTGTCCGATATTGCCGAACGACAGACCCACCCGCGTGCGATCACCGGTTGAATCGCGTCGAATGCCATCCGAAAGCGAGGCGACTTTGAATTCACGTTGGTTGAAGCCAACCTCGACGAATGCAAACAGTGTCGGTTTCAATTCCCACGAGGCGCGCACCGCCTCCTCCGCTACGCGAACATCGCGATCGCGGTTGCCGATTGTCCCTCCGCCAGTTGACGCCGTCGCCCCGAACTCGGTCTCGGCGACCGAACCACGCAGTTGCACACTGAGCCTGTTGAACCGCTGATTGAGCGCAATGGCAAACCGGTCAGTCGTGATGTCGGCGCGGGTCGCGGCGGCAGCCGACGCGTTGATCGAGGAGCGGCTGTCCTGCGACACGTCGCGCGACATCAGTGCTTCTACGTTGGTGCGCCGCGAGATATCGACCCGACCGCGCGCTTCGAGCGTGTAGGCGCGGTCGTTCTCGCTGGTGAATTCATTCAGATAGTTCAGCGTGCCATTGGCGCGGAATTCGAGCGCATGTTTGCGCCAATTCGAAACTAATCGCGCCGACGGCCTAACGTCTAAGGCGATGTCGGAGCGCGGGCTGCTTGAGCGAAACAAGTTGGAATAAAATGTCGAACCGAGTTCAGCTTCGGGAAACAGCACGAACGATCCGAAGCGGACGCCCGGTGCTTCAAAAGGTTCGAACCGGAACAGCCGCTCGGGCCGCCGGTCCAGGATCGGGTCGACCTCGGCCTGGAACAACTGCGGATCGAAGCCTGCGGGCGGGTTCTCGAATACAGCAATATCGTCCGGCGATCGCGTGTCGGTATGCGTCGGGTCGTTACCATCCTGCGGTCCGCGTGGTTCGCCAGTCTGAACGATACCGTCCTGCGGCGCCAACAGCCCATCCCTGGGGACTGGGTCACCATCGCGCGGCACACGTCGTTGGCCGACCACGCCATCGCTGTCGGACAGATCGCCATCACCGGGAGTGTCTTCGGTGTCGGTTTCCGCCGCCTGATCTTCAGGCGTGACCACTGGGCCCGCAGTGCCCCGCAAACGCTGATCGGCGGCGTTGGGATCGAAGGGTACCGGCAAACCGAAGGCACGCGGCACCACAGTTTGAGGCCGTGGCGGCGGATTGATCGTGGTCAACGTCGATGCGCTCGACTGCGCGCGGGCGACCCTCGGGTCGATGGCGAGGCCCAACAGCGTGGCCAAGGCAAAACCAAGGACCAACCATATGTACTGTCGGGAAAAAATCACCGTCGAGCGCTCCTGGCACGAATCATTATTCGGAACGCAGCACCCCGTTTGGAAACGGTAGGCGTGAACGGTTAACAGGGTGTTGATTGCAGCGACGCGCGCCTTATGAACAGGCTGGCCCAGCGTCGGTTTGGCGATCGGCCCTCGCTTTGCTATAGCCAGTACAGCATGGGATCGGCGTATCAGCGACCGGCTCGAGAGTGGACGACGGACCATGACGCAGGCGGCAGCACCAAAGCTTGAGCCTCACCGCGACATTGCACAAGAAGCACGAGCGGCAGTCACATCGGCCCAGCGCACGCTCGATCTTGAGTTGCAGGGCCTGTCAGCCGTCCACCAGTCGCTCAACGGCGCTCTGGCTGAACCGTTCAACAAGGCCATCGAAATTCTAACGGCGACGCGTGGTCGAGTCATCATTACGGGCATCGGCAAGAGTGGCCATATCGGCCAGAAGTTGGCGGCGACTTTCGCTTCGACAGGCACGCCCGCGTTCTTTGTGCACCCAAGCGAAGCATCCCACGGCGACCTTGGCATGATTATGCGTGAAGACTGTATTCTGGCCATGTCCTGGTCGGGCGAGACAGTGGAGTTGTCAAACATCTTGAACTTTGCCGGCCGCTTCGCCGTACCGTTGATCGCCATCACATCCAAGCAGGAGAGCGCGCTAGGCCGTGCCGCCAACGTGGTTCTGGAATTGCCACGCGCCCAGGAGGCTTGTCCACACGGGCTGGCCCCCACGACATCGACAACGATGCAGCTGGCGATCGGAGATTGCCTCGCCATTGCCCTGCTCGAGGCCAAGGGCTTCACGGCGCACGATTTCAAAGTCTTTCATCCAGGCGGATCTTTGGGCGCGAAACTCAAGTTCGTTGCCGATGTCATGCACAAAGGCGATCGGCTGCCGCTCGCCGCCGATGACGAAGTCATGAGCCGCGCGCTCGTCACCATGACCTCAAAGGCGCTCGGCTGCCTCGGCATCGTCGACCACTCCGGAAAATTCGTCGGCATCATCACCGATGGCGACTTGCGTCGTCATATGGGTGCGGATCTGCTGGCCGCGACAACGGCGCAGATTATGACGCGTAGGCCAAAAACGATTGCTCCAACTATGTTGGCGTCCGCAGCCTTGGAGCAGATCAATGCATCACGCATTACCGCGCTATTTGTCGTCGAGAATGATCGGCCGGTCGGCATCGTCCATGTTCACGACTTGCTGCGGGCGGGCGTTGCCTGAGATTGCCGATCGGCGATCAACCGCGCCCGGATACACGCATCATCAGATAAGCATTGATCAAACTGAGCATCTCAATCTTCACGGTCTCGGACCTGTTGACATATTCGATGACCGGCCAAGCGAGATAACCGTTGACGCCGGTGACATTCGCCATGCCCGGCGTCGCATCGACCGCAACTCCATCCTTGATCACAACGCGCGGCGCAAAGGTCGCCTTGATCGGCACGACACTTTCCTTGGTGACAATCTCACAGACCACTGGTTGCGGTGGGGCTTCGAACACGAGATCCGGCGCGGTCAGAGCTTCAACAACCAGCGCCCGGGCGATTTTGATCGACACCGTGCAGCGCGCATCCTGTAGCATCTCGCGGGTCAGGCGGCGCAGATCCTCGCGTTCCTTGTCAGCGAGCCAAGTTGGATAGTCGCAGACCAGATCACGGCCACGCGCCTGGGCCAGTTGCCAAAAACAATTGTTGGTCCGTGCCTCGGCCTGCGTGCGGGTGGGGCTGGCAGCATCCAAACGACCAGAAACTCCGCCTAGGAGAGCAAGAAATACTGCAGCGCCAGCAACTGCAAGAATACAAGCGCCCAAGCGATCGAGAAATCGGATCATCGTGACTTTGTCCTGACACCGTATCAGCCATGAGTTGCGGGGTCAGAAGCCCGCCCATTGCGGACTTTTGAGGGAGAAATGATGGCCTAACTTGCTTGAAGACTGATCAGGCTTGGTATAGCTACTGCCGTGAACACTTATACAGCAGACGAGGACAACGATGAGCAGCAACCAGGCCGGTGGCCACCCCGACATGGATTACAGCGCGCACAATCGCACCTATAGCGGCTTCATTTCGGCGACGAAGTTTGCCGTCATCTTCCTGGTGGCATTGCTCGTTGGGATGTTCATTTTCCTGGTCTAACAATCGGGTGCGCTTGATCCGATGCTGAAGTCCCGGCGTTTGACCCGAGTCTGCATCACCGAATTCCCTCATATCAACGCTGGATCCTCAAGCGATGGTCACAATTGCCGTTACGGCTGAAAGCACGGGCGAAACCCGCGTCGCAGTCTCTCCCGACACCGTGAAAAAGCTGGTCGGCCTCGGCTGCACCGTGAAGGTTGAGGCAGGCGCGGGGCTGAAATCGCGCTTTGCCGATGCCGCTTATCAGACCGCTGGTGCCACAGTCGGCACCCACTCCGACACCGTGACCGGCGCCGATGTGCTGCTCAAGGTCAATCGGCCATCTGCCGTCGAAGTTCAGGCCTTGAAACCGGGCGCCATTGTTGCGTCGATCATGCAGCCGTACGACGATCGCGTCGGCCTCGATGCCCTGGGAGCAACGGGTGCGAGCCTGTTCGCCATGGAATTCATGCCGCGCATCAGCCGCGCGCAATCGATGGACGTGCTTTCGAGCCAGGCCAACCTCGCCGGTTACAAGGCCGTGGTCGACGCCGCATCATTGTTCGAGCAAGCGGTGCCGATGATGATGACCGCGGCTGGTACGGTGCCAGCTTCCAAGGTGTTCATTATGGGCGTCGGCGTCGCCGGTCTGCAGGCAATCGCAACTGCTCGACGGCTCGGCGCCATCGTCACAGCGACCGACGTTCGACCGGCAACCAAGGAGCAGGTGGCATCGCTCGGCGCAAAGTTCATCGCGGTCGAGGACGACGAGTTCAAACAGGCGCAGACGGCTGCCGGCTACGCCAAGCCGATGTCGGTCGAATATCAGAAGAAGCAGGCAGAGCTGGTTTCCAATCACATCAAGACCCAGGATATCGTGATTACCACGGCGTTGATTCCGGGGCGGCCAGCCCCCAAGCTCGTTACAAAGGCGATGGTGGACGCAATGAAGCCAGGCGCGGTCATCATGGACCTGGCGGCCGAGCGTGGTGGCAACTGCGAGCTGACCGAGCCCGGCAAAATCGTCGAACATGGTGGTGTACGAATATCAGGCCCCCTCAATCTCGCCGGTACCGTACCGGTCAACGCCTCCAGCCTCTATGCCAAGAACCTCGTGACGTTCTTCGAGACCATGTTCGACAAAAAGGAAAAGGCACTTGCCGTCAATTGGGACGACGAGTTGATCAAGGGCACGCTGATCGCGAAGGGTGGCAAAATCGTCCACCCGAGCCTCGCGCCGAAGGAGAGCTGATAGTGGCCAAGATGAAAACAGCTTCGAGAACCGCCTCCGCTTCGGCGGCTATACTGCTGGCATCGACCGGATTTGCCTACGCGGCGGGTGGTGCCGACGTCGCACCTGCGATTTACCAGTTGATGGTTTTCGTGATCGCGATCTTCGTCGGCTACTTCGTGGTCTGGGGCGTCACGCCCGCGCTGCACACGCCGCTCATGGCGGTTACCAATGCAATCTCGTCGGTGATCGTGGTCGGCGCTCTGCTGGCGGTCGGGGTGGCGCTGGTCAACACCGGTTCTGGCTTTGCCAAGTTCTTCGGCTTCCTGGCGCTGGTGATGGCCGCGGTGAACATCTTCGGTGGCTTCCTCGTTACCCAGCGTATGCTCGCGATGTACAAGAAAAAAGACGCGAAGAAGTGAAGCACTGACGGGCCAATGGTGTGACTATGCAAACCGGTCGCCGATCAAAGTGGGTAGTCCTGAGCCTCTGCACGATCGCGGCGATCATTCTCCCCGGCTGCGCCAGTACGGAGCAGTTCCAAAAATCACTACAAATGGGCCGCGATAAAATTTCGAGCGATATTCGAATAATCTCTGGGCAGGTTCGGCCTGAACATCTCGATCGATGCAAGAAACTAATAGAGTCGGATAAGAACTTATATGGCTTGTCATGGCAACTGACCGGCCCGCTTTCACCAAACATGAAATCGACCTGTGAAGCTCGAACGGCCAGTCTTGAAGCCACCACTCTAGGATCCGTTGCCTACTTGGCACCGGCAACGTTTCCGGGCAACCCGATTTTTTCTCCCGAACCAAAACCAGGCCATGCAGGTTGCCTGTTCACCATCGAAATGGGTGAAGTGACCATAAAGCTGGGTGCTCCGACGGGCGCCAAATCCAACAGTGCTTGCCATAGAATATAATTTCAGATTCGCCCACAAGCAGCAGATCAGCCCTGGGCCAGAGACGAACCGGAAACAACGAATGACCGCCAATCTGACCGCCATCCTCTACCTCGTCTCAGGCGTGCTGTTCATCATGGCATTGCAAGGCCTATCAAGCCCGGCATCGTCGCGCATGGGCAACATCTACGGCATGGTCGGCATGACCATCGCAATCTTGACGACGCTCGCCAACCTCGGCGCGAGCGACAGCGTACTGACGTGGATTCTGATCATAGGTGGCCTGGGTCTGGGCGGCGCGATCGGCGCTTACACCGCCCGCACTATTCCAATGACAATGATGCCGGAATTGGTGGCAGCTTTCCACTCGTTGGTCGGCCTGGCTGCGGTGTTCGTTGCGGCCGCGGCTCTCTATGCGCCGGAAGCATTCGGTATTGGCAAGCCGGGCACCATTGCAGGCACCAGTCTCGCCGAAATGGCATTGGGAGCGGCCATCGGTGCCATCACATTTACCGGTTCGGTCATCGCCTTCGCAAAGCTATCAGGCCGGATGCCTGGCAAGCCCATCATGCTGCCGATGCGCCACGTCATCAACATTGCGCTCGCCGTCGGCCTTGCCGTGTTGATCTATTGGTTCTGCAAAACCGAATCCGCAATCCTGTTCTGGCTGATCGTACTTGCCGCGCTCGCCTTCGGCGGATTGCTCATAATCCCAATCGGCGGCGCGGACATGCCCGTCGTCGTGTCGATGCTCAACTCCTATTCCGGCTGGGCGGCAGCCGGTATCGGCTTCACGCTCGGCAATATCGCGTTGATCATTACAGGCGCGCTTGTCGGCTCGTCGGGAGCGATCCTGTCCTACATCATGTGTAAGGGTATGAATCGCTCCTTCATCTCGGTGATCGCCGGTGGCTTCGGCGGCGAAGTTGCGGCAGCAGCAGACGGCACTGCCGAACAGCGTCCGGTGAAGCTCGGCTCGGCGGAAGACGCGGCCTACCTCATGAAGAATGCGCAAAAGGTCATCATCGTGCCAGGCTATGGCATGGCCGTCGCCCAGGCTCAGCACGCGCTGCGTGAAATGGCCGACAATCTCAAAAAGGCCGGCGTGGAGGTCAAGTATGCGATCCACCCCGTGGCCGGCCGCATGCCAGGCCATATGAACGTGCTGCTCGCTGAAGCCAACGTGCCTTATGACGAGGTATTCGAGCTCGAAGACATCAATAGCGAATTTGGCCAAGCCGACATCGCCTTCGTGATCGGCGCCAATGATGTGACGAACCCAGCCGCCGAGGACGACAAGACGTCGCCAATCTACGGCATGCCGGTATTGCAGGTGTGGAAAGCTGGCACCGTAATGTTCAATAAACGGTCATTGGCATCGGGTTATGCCGGCGTCGACAACCCGCTGTTCTACAAAGACAACACGATGATGCTGCTGGGCGATGCCAAGAAGATGACAGAGACGATTGTGAAGGCACTCGCGCATTAAAGGTTTAGATGACCGACACGTTGTCGCCTTGCCCTCTGCCGCGGCGAGAATTCGAAAGACACTTGCATAGATGGGGATTGCCCCATGAACCTGATGATCCAATGCGAACGCGAGGATGACGGTCGCTGGCTCGCAGAAGTTCCTGAACTAGCGGGTGTACTCACCTATGGGCCGAGCCGTGAAGCAGCAGCAGCAGGGCAAATACTTGCTCTGCGCGTTCTTGGCGGATCGCCTTGAGCACGACGAAGCTTAACAGTTTGAGTTCGGACGCCCGACAGCCTTCGTCCTTCAACGATTTAGCAAATCATTTACTTCTTGCCAGTAGCGTTCGATACTCACCGAAAAAGTTGGTGGGAATCGCTCAACACGCGGACGTGGCATGGCAAGTGGTCGCAGTGTCGTGGGTCATACCAGGCAGGTCGTATCCGTGCCGTCGGTTGAGCTTGTCGATCAAATTATGGGATTCGCGATTGTCGCTGTGCTGCCGACCATATTCTGGGCCGGACTCTTACTGGCGGTATCGGCCACGTTTGA
>JANNRP010000213.1:0-2091 GCA_031401535.1 Hyphomicrobiaceae bacterium
TCACCCAGACCGGCGACGTTGCCATGACCGAAGATCGCCCACACGCCCGCAAACATCGGCGTGCCGCCCAGGTCGTTGTGCTGCGCGCACAGATAGCGCACGAGTGCCTGCGCTGCGGTTAGTCGCACTGTTTCTGATTGCGGTCGCATCGGTAGCACCCGTTCGCAAGACGTTGACTACTTTGCGCCTGTCACCAAAAATTGGGCTAGCGGATGGGGACAGGGTCGCCCAAAGACAGTCTCATCACACTGGCACATGATCTAGTCAAATGAAGTGAGTTGGTTCAGACCTGTCAGCAATTCTGATCAACGATGGCAAGGCAGCAGGGCAAAACCTGCGCAGTTACCTGGGGAGTACCGCTGTGGACCAAGCAAATGCGACCGGCCCTGTCGTGGCCCAAGTCGGAGCTGATGACGACGAAGATGTAATCGTCAACGAGAGCAATGCTGCCACGATTGGCGATCTGGTTGCCGAACGGCTTGATCGTCGCGACCTCATTCAGGGTGCATTGGCAAGCACCGTGCTCGCAGCCGCCTTGCCGACAGGATTCATGGCGGCGACGCCTGCCGAGGCAAAGTCAACGCCGGGAGCTTTCAACTTCAAGGAGGTGGAAGCAGGCGTCGATGGTCGGCATCACGTCGCGGAAGGCTACAACGCGGACATCCTGATCCGCTGGGGTGATCCAGTCACCAAAGGTGCGCCCGCGTTCGAACCCAAGGCGCAAACCGGCGCCGCTCAATCGCAGCAATTCGGCTACAACAATGATTTCCTCGGGTACTTTCCGATCGAAGGTTCGCGGCGCGGATTGTTGGCGGTCAACCACGAGTATACCAGTACGGAATTGCTGTTTCCCGGACTAAAGTCGGTCGCCGATGCGCGCGGTGGTCAGACCGATAAAATCTCGAAGACCATGGCCGAAGTCGAGATGATGGCACATGGTGGATCAGTTATTGAAGTTACCAAAAGCCGCAACGGCTCGTGGGCTGTCGTGCCTAATTCGAAGTATGCCCGGCGCATTACCATGGACACGCCGATGGAACTGACCGGTCCGGCGGCCGGCCATGATCGGATGAAGACCAGCGCAGATCCGGCCGGACGCAAAGTGTTTGGAATGTTGAATAATTGTGCCGGCGGCACCACGCCGTGGGGCACCTGGGTGACGTGCGAGGAAAACATCAACAACTATTTCCTCGGACCCGTGCCGGAGGGACATCGCGAGAGCGCTGCCTGGACGCGCATCGGCATTCCAGGTCGGCGCTATGCCTGGGGCAACTACGTCGACCGCTTCAAGGTTCAGAAGGAGCCGAACGAGTCCAATCGGTTTGGTTGGATCGTTGAGATCGACCCATTCGATCCTAAATCAACACCTAAGAAGCGAACCGCACTCGGACGCTTCAAGCATGAGGGCGCTGCCGGCATCATCAATCCGGTTGGCGGGCAATACGCGCTGTACTCGGGCGACGATCAAATCAATGACTATGTCTATCGCTTCATCAGCGCGGCAAAAGTCGACACAAATGACAAGTCGGCCAACAAAGACATCCTCGACAAGGGCACCCTATCCGTTGCTAAATTCGGCGGCGACGGCACGATGGAGTGGCTGCCACTGGTGTTCGGACAGGGGCCGCTGACAACTGTCAACGGGTTCGCAAGCCAAGCCGACGTACTAATCGAGACACGGCGGGCCGCTGACCTTTTGGGGGCTACAAAAATGGATCGGCCCGAGGACGTCGAAGCCAATCCAAAGACGGGCCGCGTCTACATCTTGCTGACCAAGAATGCCGGGCGCAAGCCGGAACAGGTGGACGCCGCAAATCCGCGCGCCGAGAACAAGCATGGCCACATCATCGAGTTGATCCCTCCGAATGGAGATCATTCGGCGGCCAAGTTCAAATGGGAGATTCTGGTAAAGTGCGGCGATCCAAGTGTTGCGGCAATCGGTGCAACGTTCAATCCGGCAACGAGCAAGAATGGCTGGTTCTCAAATCCCGACAACTGCGCGTTTGACGCGATGGGACGGCTTTGGATTTCGACCGATGGTAATGCCGATGATTTCAATGGCCGCAGCGACGGCTTGTGGGCACTTGAAAC
>JANNRP010000214.1:0-25417 GCA_031401535.1 Hyphomicrobiaceae bacterium
TGGTGCCCCAACCAAGGCCGGCAAATCATCGTCGCATGGTTCGCCTTTGGGCGCCGATGAGATCAAGGGCGCGCGCGAGCGGCTTGGCTGGCCACATGCTGCGTTTGTCATCCCACCGACGATACAAAGGGCGTGGGCGAATGCGGGATCGCGCGGCGCCGTCGATCGATCAGCGTGGATGGAGCGCTGGGCCAAAGTTGATGCGGGTGCAAAAGCCGCGCTTGTTGATCCTGCCGACCCGGCAAGGACAACCATGATAAAATCCGCGATTGCAACCGCGAAAGCGGCTTTTGCAGCCGATACAACCAAACGTGCCACGCGGATCTGGTCGGAACTGGCGATCGAAAAGCTCACGGCTACGGTGCCAGCGCTGATTGGCGGCTCGGCCGATTTGACCGGCTCGAACAATACCAAAGCCAAGGCGCAGGCCGTTATCACGGCAAAAAATTTCACCGGTTCGTATATTCACTACGGCATTCGCGAGCACGGCATGGCTGCTGCCATGAATGGCATGGCGCTGTATGGAGGGTTGATACCGTACGGTGGTACATTTCTGGTGTTCACGGACTATTGCCGACCTGCGATCCGCCTCTCAGCGCTGATGCGGCAGCGGGTTATCTACGTTATGACACACGATTCAATCGGGCTCGGCGAGGATGGTCCAACGCATCAGCCTGTCGAGCACCTTGCCGCATTGCGCTGTATCCCAAACCTTCATGTGTTCCGCCCCGCCGATGCGCAAGAGACCGCTGAATGCTGGGAACTTGCCTGCCTGACTGCCGATACACCGTCAGTCTTAGCTCTGACACGGCAGGCGGTGCCTAATTTGCGGCCTCAAGTTTCGGCAGAGAATTTGTCGGCAAAGGGGGCGTATATATTACGACCTGCGGTCGGCAAGGTAGATGTGACGTTACTTGCCACAGGTTCTGAAGTTGGACTGGTAGTCGAGGCTTCCGAGGCGCTCGCCAAAAGCGGAATAAGTGCCAACGTCGTCTCGATGCCGTCGTTCGAGCTGTTCCGCAGACAGTCGGCTGCCTACCGGGCTCAGGTGCTCGGCACCGCGCCACGTATCGCCGTCGAAGCGGCGGTCGTACAAGGTTGGCACGAGTGGTTGCGTGAAGGCGACCAGTTTGTTGGCTTGTCGGATTTCGGTGCATCCGCACCGGCGCCGCAACTGTTTGAGCACTTCGGTCTGACGGTCGCCAAGATCATTGATGCGGCGACATCGATGACACGAAAGGCCTGATCCAATCCTAAAGTATCGCTGAGTCCTCAGTGTATGGCTCTGCAGCGATCCGGGTAAAAACGGCGCGTAGTTGGTCCTGGGATGCGTTGAGTACAGCTCCAGATCGCACTTCATCTGGAGTCCACATCCATGAGCGGGCAGGGTCGTGGCGCATCTCCCAATTTGGGAACGTCCGTTCCTCGATGTCGCCAGACCAAAGTTTCTCGACTTCAACGTGGCGGTCATCGCTCAGGATTCGGTTGTAGGTGGCGGTAACGAGGTCACTTGGGCCTTCGAGCATCTGCAAGTATAAGTCATGTCGGCACACAAGTGCGCCTGTGATGCCGTCGCGTCTATTGTTTTGGCGCGCTTTGAACAAAATGCTGTTGAGCGACTGGTCGTCGAACCCAAATGGTCGCGACGAGTATATTAACTGCAACGGGCGCATGAGCGAACCTGACTTTGATAATGTGCGCAATCAGGATGGCATAGTCACCTGTCCGCGCAAGCAGAAATGCTGCTTTGGGTTCTAATGGACTCGATACGTGAAGTGACTGTGATCACCTTGCCTATCCAAGGCTCCGGTCTATGCTGTGAATCCTTTCCCCACTGTATCGATCCGAGCCCCATGTCCGCCATTCCTGCGACTGTACCTGAAACCAAAGCGCTGCTCTCGTCAGGCGACTATGTTGCTGATGATGCGTTATCAACCGCAGTGTTCCTCGCGCTGAAATTACAGCGTCCATTGTTCCTTGAGGGCGAAGCAGGTGTCGGCAAGACCGAGATCGCCAAAGTGCTGGCCGCGACTCTGGGTCGCGAGCTCATCCGGCTACAGTGTTACGAAGGCCTCGACATTGCTTCCGCTGTTTATGAGTGGAACTACAGCCGTCAGTTGTTGCACATCCGTGTGGCGGAGGCAGGCGGTAACAAATCCAGCGTGTCCGAGCTGGAACGGGACCTGTATTCAGAGACCTATCTGCTGAAGCGTCCACTTCTGAAAGCACTGGAAGCGTCAACACGCGGTTTGCCGCCGGTGTTGCTGATTGATGAGTTGGATCGTGCTGATGAGCCGTTCGAAGCTTTCCTGTTAGAGTTGCTGGCCGACTATCAGGTTACGATTCCCGAACTCGGAACCATCAAGGCTGCCACGCCGCCGATCACGATCTTGACGTCGAACCGGACGCGCGAGGTTCATGATGCCGTGCGGCGGCGCTGTTTCTATCATTGGGTTGACTACCCGACCGCTGAACGCGAGCGAGCGATCCTTGCATTGAAGGCGCCAGGTGCGGGGCCTGAGCTGACCAATCAGATCGTTGCATTCATAAATGCGTTGCGGAGCATGGATCTCTACAAGAACCCAGGTGTCTCGGAAACCCTGGAATGGGCACAGGCATTGACCCAGCTTAATTGTGTTGCACTCAATCCAGCAGACGTCGATCGCACGCTCGGTACATTGCTGAAATACCAGGACGATATCACGCGCATCCAAGGCAGCGAGGCCGCCCGCATCCTTGAACACGTGAAGTCCGAGGCGCGACGTCAGGCGTTTGAAGCCGAAGTGCGCTAGGTCATGACAGAGACTGTCAACAATACCGCTGTGGCGCGGGATGCAAGTTTGGCTCGTCCAGTTCGGCTCGACGCTAACCTAATCGCTGCCGACGTCGATGGTGGACGGATCGCGGAGAACATCCTATTTTTTGCTCGACTACTGCGTGCCAGCGGCTTGCCAATTGGTTCTGATCGAGTGATTACCGCGACGCAAGCGGTCATTGCCGTTGGCATTCGTGATCAGCGCGCATTGTACTGGGCGCTTCACGCTGTGTTTGTAAGCCGTCGTTCAGAGCGAGATATCTTCAACCAGGCCTTCGTGATGTTCTGGCGCGATCCAGGCTACATCAACCAGATGTTATCGTTGATGGTTCCGAACCTGCGCGCGGAAGCCGCTCCTGACGATAAGGCACTGTCGCGCCGCGTTTCGGAAAGCCTCTTTAAGCATGGTGATAAGCCTGCCCCTCAAAAAGATGACCAGCTTGAAATCGACGCAGTCGGCACGTTCAGTGAAAGCGAGTTATTGAAGTCCAAGGATTTCGAGCAGATGAGTGCGGAGGAACTGTCGTGCGCCAGGCGTGCGATACGCTCCATGACACTCCCATTCGAGGAAATTCGCACCCGACGCTTTAAGCCTCAAACAGACGGCAAGCGCATCGACTTGCGCCGCATCCTGCGTGAATCCGCTGCGAAGGGAGCGGATCATCTCTGTTTGCATCGTAAGGCTCGGATCGTGCGCCGACCGCCGATTGTCATCCTGTGCGATATCTCGGGCAGCATGGACGCTTATGCGCGCCTGTTCCTGCATTTTATGCATGCCCTCACCAATGATCGCGACCGGGTGTTCTCGTTTCTCTTCGGGACACGACTGAGCCATGTAACGCGCAGTCTCAAGGCGCAGGACCCGGACGCGGCGATCAGCAAAGTCAGTGCCCAAGTGGTTGACTGGTCGGGCGGTACTCGGATCGGTGCGTGTCTTGATGATTTTAACCGACATTGGGCGCGCCGCGTGCTTGGGCAAAATGCACTTGTCTTGCTTTTTACGGATGGCCTCGACCGTGACGGGGCCGAAGGACTTGAGCGCGCGGCGCGGCGGTTGAAGGCAAGTTGCCGACGTTTGATCTGGCTCAATCCCTTGATGCGTTACGAGCGCTATCAGCCGCTGGCCGCAGGTGCCCAGGCGCTGAGCCGGTTTGCGTCCGATATGCGCAGCTGTCACAATTTGAACAGCCTTGACGATCTGGCAGCGGCCCTTGAGGCACGAGCGCGTCCGGTTCAGCGCCGCGCGTTGAGGACAGCGTCATGAAATTCGGCATGGTGGCTATTGACGAAGCAGAGGGTTGCGTGTTGGCGCACTCGATCCGGGTGGGTGGAAGCGCGATCAAGAAGGGGCATGTGATTTCGCGCAGCGATATCGCGGTCTTGATCGCAGCTGGCGTCGGAGAGGTGATCGCCGCTAGGCTCGATACAGGCGATGTCGCAGAAAACGTTGCCGCTCGGCGCATAGCTGCGGCGATCGCTGGCAATGGTGTTTCTATTGCGGCGGCATTTACAGGACGGACCAATCTTCATGCTGCTGCCCACGGCGTCCTGACCATCGATCGTCAACGCTTGGTTGCACTCAATTCGATTGATGAAGGTTTGACCGTCGCAACGCTGCATCCCCACGAAACGGTAACGCCACAGCAGATGGTAGCGACAGTCAAGATCATACCGTATGCGCTATCGGAGGTCGTGGTCCGTCACGCAGAGGAGTTGCTTGCACAGCCGGGATCGTTGCTGCAGGTTTGCCCTTTCACGCCTCACGCCGCTGGCTTGATCCTTACCCGCGTGGAAGGAACGCGCCAGTCTCTGATCGACAAGCGCGTCGAGGTGATCTCGGCCCGCTTGCGGGGACTTGGCAGCCGCGTCGGAGATACGGTGGTTGCGCCGCATAGAGATGATGCTGTCAATGCGGCACTTATGCGGATGGCTGCAGCGGGGCTCGATCCCTTGTTGGTGTTCGGCGCGTCGGCCATCGTTGATCGGGGTGACGTCATACCAGCGGCGATCGTGGGTGCCGGTGGCACCGTGCGTCATTTGGGAATGCCAGTTGATCCGGGCAATTTACTACTCATCGGTACCATCGGCTTATCGACTGTTATTGGAGTTCCGAGCTGTGCCTCGTCGCCAAAGACCAACGGATTCGATTGGGTGCTTGCGCGTGTTCTGGCGGGGCTGTCTATCGGCAAAGCAGAGATCGCAGAGATGGCGCCCGGCGGCCTGCTCACCGAAATCCTGACACGGCCACAGCCCCGACGCGGATAATATTATCGTAACGGGTAGCGCAAGCGTGTTGTTGCTTGCTGGTGCAAGGATGGGCGGCGTTGGACGCGATGCGGGATGCTGCCAATCCGACGGCGGGCAGCACGGACGATCTTTGCGGGACGGTGCCCTCGGATTGATTTTGCTGGCCCGACCAATGTCACCGGTCTAATGCGCGATGAGTTGGCGACGATAAGTCGGTCGCCCAACATAAGACCCCAGATCAGCGCCATCAGAAGATAATAGTGCCGCCAGTGGTCGAGATCGATGACGATCCCTTCAACCACGTTACCAACGAACGCGGCATAAACGACGACGAACAGCGGTTGTGTGAGGGTGCGTTTGAACGCATGCCGGAAGCCATAGAGCGTGGTCAATGCGCTCATCATTATGAACAGCAGTCCGCCAATCCAGCCGGCATTGAGGAACATGCTGAGATAGACGTTGTGGACTTCTTCGTGATGATGCAGGTCGGTGAAAACACCGGCACCAATTCCAAATGGGTTTTCGAGAATTAGCCGCTTTGCCTTTTCGTGGCCGCCGAACCGGCCTTCGGGGCCCTCATCATAGGATTGCGTGATTTGCGCGCGCTCCTCTAGTAACCGGCCGACATCATCGGACTGCAATGCTGCGCCGATCCCGATCATGGTTATGAAAATGCCAGCAATCAATAATCCGAGCAGTTTTAACCGCTGCCCGTTGGTTGGTGAGCAGATAAAACTGAACCAACCGTAGAGCGTCACTGCCACTGTCAGACTGATCCAGGCGCCTCGTGAGAAACTGAGAAGAAGCGCGAAGCTCAGAAGGATGAGCATGAGCGCTGGAATCGCATTGCGCACCAATGGGCGAGCAATGATCTGCTGCAGGCAATAGAGTATGGCGGGCACCAGGAAAGGGCCAAATACGTTGGGGTCCTTGAATGTGCCCGTCGCGCGCCCGAATTTGGTGAAGAGTTCGGCGGCACCGGGAACGACATTGAAGTAGCCGATCAGGCCAGCCGTGGCGGCACAAGCCGCCGCCCAGGTATAAGCATGCAGGATAAGCTGAGTATGTTGGAGTGGGCGTTTCGCAATAAAGCCGGCAAGGACAAACGTGCTGAGATAAAGATAAAGGGAAACGCCTGAGTGAATGCTAGCACGTGCAATATCACTGGCGAATGCTGCGGCACCGAATGCCGCTGCTGCTGCAATCAGCCAAAGTGCCAAGAATATGACAAGGCCGGGTTTGAACGCCACGAGACCGACGACCGGCAGCAGTAGAATGAGGCCAATCGTCAGGACATCGACCGGAGCTGGTTCAGTAAATACCACAGCACCCGAGACCACCGCTAACCAGACAAGCCCCAGTACGAGCGTATGAGCGATGCTGCGGCGTTGCGGTGCCGCTGGTGGTTGCGAACCAGAGCCCATTGGGCGTGACCATTGCTCGGTAGAGTTCACTGAGGATCTCACCCTGGATGCTGCAAGTACAGCTTTGCCTGGTTGGAAATTTGTCTGCCAGTCGTGAAGGGACTGGCCGATAGCGGCAGGATCAGTACGCGTTTTTGAACGAGAGAAGTGCGAATGGTGTCCGTGCGAGGATGTACATGTCGAAGAGAAGTGACCAATTCTCGATGTAGTAGAGATCATGCTCTACGCGCTTCTGGATTTTATCGGCGGTATCTGTTTCACCGCGCCAACCGTTGATCTGAGCCCAGCCCGTTATGCCAGGCTTTACCCGGTGGCGGGCGAAGTAGTCGGCAACGACATCGCCGTAAAGGCGGTCGTCGGCCTTTGCCTGGAGTGCGTGGGGGCGCGGTCCGACCAATGAGAGCGTACCGTTCAAAACGTTCAGGAGTTGCGGCAACTCGTCAAGGCTGGTCTTGCGGATGAAACGACCGACGCGTGTTACACGTTTGTCGTCCCTCGTCACGAGCTTGGATGCGGTGGCGTCCGTTGCCTCGTGATACATAGAGCGGAACTTGTATACTTCGATCAACTCATTGTTGAAGCCGTAGCGCTTCTGGCGAAATAGTACCGGTCCGCGGCTATCGAGCTTGATCGCGGTGGCCACCGCGGCGAGTACCGGCGCTAGCAGGAAAATCGCTATGCCACCGATGAGCTTGTCAAACAGCCATTTCGTCGCCCCAGCCCAATCGGTCAGAGGCTTATCATGCAGGTCAATCATCGGCACGCTGCCAATGAATGAGTATGAGCGCTTGCAGAAGCGCAGGCGGGATGCCGTTGCCGCCAACCGGATATCAACTGGCATTACACGGATCTGCTGCTGTAGCTGAATTAACCGCCTCTCAGCTGTCAGCGGCAACGACAGAATGACCATGTCGACGCGGGTTTTGCGTCCAAACGCGAGTAGGTCGCTCAGTCGGCCGAGATTTGGATAACCCGCGATCTGGCTGCTCACCCGAGAACTGCCGCGGTCGTCGAACACGCCACAGATGCGGATATCGCTTTCGACGTCGGCTTCCAGGCGTGCGATCAGGTCTTCGCATGCCGTGCCACCACCGTAAATCACGGCGCGCCGGTTGAGGCGGCCACGGTTGATCCACTCGCGTGTCATGAGTGTCAGAATGACACGACCGGTAACTAGTGCCACACCGCCGACCGCAAACCAGAGAGCCAGCCAAACGCGGCTGATATCAGGACCGGCTTTGAGAAAGAAAACGGTGACGACGAGAAGGCCAATCGCGATCGTCCAGCCGAGCAATAGGCCCGGAACCGTCCAGCGGATCGATGCGAATGCGCGGGTGGTGTAGAGCCCCAACATCTGGAACATCGCCACGGCTGAAAGGCTGGTTGCCAGTAGTACCGGCCAATACAGCAGCGAGGCTTCGACATCACCGGCCTCTACATAGGCCTTGGCGATCACAAGTCCGACTACAATAATCAGCAATGTCTCGACTACTTGCACGACGGCCTGAAGCACCACGGGAGACACTAGGCTGGATTTTTCGGTTATTCGGAAGTCAGCAAGACGAGGCACCTGCAGAGCGATGGACGCTTGCAGGGCAGCACTTCCTGTTTGTAAATCGAGTTCGTGAGATTGGGCCATCAATGCAGACTCTTGCGCGCTGTCGACGATCGGTTCGTATTCCGAACACGTCCTAAGCAGGAGCCGTGCCAAGCATTGCGTGGAGCTACAACTAATATTGCGGCAGACGGCGGTTGAGTCAGTTGGGAACGTTAATGGCTAACCGAATTGTAGTAGGCGAGAATTTCGGCTGTCATCTGCGCGACGGTGAAACGGCGGGCAACTGACGCCTTGAGCCGACCAGCCTTGGCACTACGAGCGGCAGGGTCTTGCAAGGCCTCCCAAAGGGCATCACGCAAGGCCAGCGGATCATTGGTCTGGATTAGAGCAGTATCGGTGCCGGCGACAATTTCAGAAATACCACCTACATTCGTCGCGATCAGGGGGATACCAGCCGCAGCCGCCTCCAGAACAATGTATGGAAAGCTTTCGGCGCGCGACGGCATAGCCAATACCCGACCGAGCGGGAAAGCTTGGGACGCCGGCATTGCGCCGAGGAATCGAACACGATCAGCAAGGTCAAGACTTTGCGACAGGGCCTTGAAACGCGCGGCATCAGGTCCATCGCCTACGATCGCTGCGGTGACTGGTGGGGAGTGCTGAAGTCGGGCCATGCTATGTAACAGCACATCGACCCCCTTCAAGTGCCGCAGTTCACCAATGAACAAAACGTCGCTGGCCGTGGCTACAGGTTGATGATCACCAAACTCCTCTGGCAAAAGTCCGTTTGGAATGATGCGTGGATTGATTCCGCTAAACCCGATGTTTGCCGCGTAAATCGCGGACGAGTACGCACTTTCAAAGATCAGGCCGTCCGTCCTGCCGGCCAGATAACGTTCAAGCGCCATGTAAAGGCGACCCTGCAGCGTCGTTGGTGCGTAGTGAAGACTGCCGCCATGGGGCGTATAGAATGACAGAATCCTATGGCCCTTCCCTTTAAGGCGGTGCGCAGCGAGCCGCCCGTAGGCTCCGCCTTTGGCGCCATGTCCGTGAATAATATCGATCTTCAAATCACGCCCGATTGCTGTCGTTGCGCGGGTCGCCGCAAGGTCGCGCCAGCCCAAGCTACGGCTCATTGGCGTGAGATGAAGTCCTAACTTGAGATGCTGCTTCAAACTCTCTAAGCGCGTTATAGTTAAGCTGTCGGTCGTGGCGCTATCGGCGATGACACCAACCAGATGCCCGATCCGCGACTGGGCAGTTGCCAAATCCCGTACGTGGCGAAATAGGCCACCGACTGGCGCACGAAGGCAGTGCAGGATACGCAATTGTTTCATTGGCCGTCAGCTTTTCCCGCCACAAAGAGCTTGACGCCTTTGTAACGTGAGGAAGCAGAAACTTGAGTTAACGCATCAAAAGAAGCGTTCGTAGACGTAAACGGTATCGCCGGCCTGGACTACGTAGTCTGGCGGCACGTCCATTACTTCCATCAAACCATCAATACGGCGGGAAATTCTGACGCGGCGTTCATTGGCCCGCTCAGAATAACCGCCGGCGATTGCAACCGCTGTCTCCACCGTCATGCCGCTGACGTAGGGGTATTGGCCGGCCGTGCGCACTTCGCCAAGAATAAAAAACGGCCGGTTCTGTTGGATATCGACAGTGACTTGCGGATCCTTCACGAATTGGGCACCGAGCCGCGAGCGGATTGAACCTTCGAGGTGAGTCGTTGTGTGGCCACGCGCCTTCACAGCGCCGATCAGGGGCACGGTGATCCGGCCATCATGGTCAACGACATAGAGGCGGGATAAGTTTGGCTGTCCGTAAACGAACACACGCAGGCGATCGCCGGTGTCGAGCAGATATGGTCCATCTGTGTCAGCCACCGCCTTTGGTCCGCTCAGCCCGATCGGCACAGTAGTAGGCTCTCCCCACGACGTATTGACGCCGGTATGGACGGGAGCCGCCACAGCAACGGGCGTGGAGTCAGGACCTGATCGTGCAAGCCCTTGACCAAACAGCGTGGCTAAGCCTGATGCCCCGTCCGGCTCATGGGCGCAACCTGTAAGTAGGAGTGCAGCACCAACAAAGGCGAGCATGCGACGCGAGAACATGAGGCAGGTTCCTTGCAAAGACTACGAGCTCCCTCAAACTAAGCAGCAGTAGTTAAAAAACGACGAATACGTGTCAATTTTTGAGACAGTTAATGGTTTCGCAACTTCACACCGTTTTACTGCGGAGCATCGGACAACGATTCATAGAGACGCGAACCATGCGCTCCCACCGGGCTGCTTCAGCCGACGATATCGACATCATGTCTTTGATGGCAGCGCTGAAGCGTAGTCTTCCTCGCCTTCTCATTGTCACGATTGGTGCAGGAGCACTTAGTTTTGGCGTACTCTCGACGATGGCGCCGCGCTATTCTTCCGTCGCTCAGTTGGCAATCGTGGCAAAGAGCACCAATCCGTTCCCTGATGGGCGGGACAGAAACACGCCGTCGGACAGCGTGACGTCTCGCATGGACAAGGAGGCCATCAACACGCAGGTGCGCGCCTTGCAGAGCACCGACTTACTACTCAAGGTCGCAAATGGCTTGAAGCTGTCTCAACTGCCGGAATTTAACCCTCGTGCCGGTGATTTGGATACGTTCGCGAAAATTTCACGCTTGATCGGGTTGGCTGGACTTCGCCCGGGAGAAACGGTTGACGACACCGTGCTCGCAACTCTGGCCAAGCAACTGGAGATTTCGTCACCCAAAGAGAGCCGCTCCATCAATGTTCGGTTTTCATCCTCCGACTCTGAATTGGCCGCCATATTCGCCAACAGGTTGGCTGAGGATTATCGCTCCAGCCTTGTCACCGATACGGTCAAGGAAACGTCAGATGTAGTTGCGGCACTTGAACCCAAGGTCGAGCAGTTACGGCGTGAGCTTATAGAGGCCGAGGCCGAGGTCGAGCGCACACGTGTGCAGATTGATCGGACCATTGGCGGGCAGCAAAAAACACCATTGATCGACCAGCGGCTTGGCGAGTTAACAGCCGAGCTGTCCCGTGCCGATGCACTGAGAAGTGACGCGGAGTCGAAATGGCGTGGGGCCAAAGAGTTGATGCAGACAGGCAGTGGCAGTGCGCTTCCTGAGGCGCAAAAGTCGCCGTTGATCCAAAATCTGGAGCAGCAGCGGGTGCGATTAGAGCGCAGTATTTCAGAACTGTCGGCATCGTTGCTGCCGGGCCATCCACGGATGCAGCAGCTCAATGCGGACCTTGGCGGCCTCAAGCGTCAAATTACCGGCGAGTTGCAAAAACTTGCACAGAGTCTGGAGAAGGAAGCACGCGTTGGCGTGCTTCGTGTGGAATCGATTGCCAAACAAATTACGGAGTTGAAGGGCCGAGTCATCAATACCAGTGGTGATGATGCCAAGCTGCGCGCCATTGATGCATCGGCAAAGAGCAAGCGGGCCGAGCTTGAACGGCTGCAGAAGCAACTCGAGGACAACAAGACGGTAGTTGTCACTAAAACCGTTCCGATAGAGGCGCGCATTGTGGAACAGGCACGAGCCTCCAGTGTGCCGACATTCCCAAAGAAAATGCCAATCACCTTGCTAGTTATGACAGGCACGATGTTGCTTGGTCTTGCATGGATCGTTACGCGAGAGCTGTTGGTGGGTGCCCGCTCCGGTGCAGGCAATGTCGGTGGTTCTGCGCCCAAGCGGCCGATGCCGCCATCGGGTGGTGGTACTGGAGGCCCGCCGAGGGGCGGGCTTGAACCGATGCTCGGTCGGGTGGCGCCAATCGGGCCCGCGGCGGCTAGAGCCACAACGGGTGCGGCCACAGCGGTTGATCCCACCCTCGTAACAGCTCCTGATGCAGCACCTGAACTGACGATCGAAACGATCGCTGAACGAGTAATTGCCCGGTCCGCGGGTCAAGCGGGATTCCGAACGATGATCGCACCCGAATCTCGGTCTCTCGATTGTACGCAAGAGGCAATTGCGCTTGCTAGGGCTCTCAGTGATGCGGACCGACAGGTATTGCTGGTGGACTGGAGTTTTGAGGGCACAGGTTTTTCTGCCGAATTAGGTGTCGCGAGCGTGCCAGGTATGAACGATCTCCTGACCGGTGCCGCGTCTTTTGAGGATGTCATTACTCGTGTTCCAGGAAATGATGCTCACTATCTTGCCTGTGGAGCCGAGCTTACCGACGCGTCAGTATGCGCGGATGCTGATCGACTTAATCTGGTTCTCGACGCACTCGACGAGGCCTATGAACACATCGTGGTATCAGCAAATCATGACGGTGCCCGCCAATTGTTCCAGACAATTCAGGGCCGGTTCGATGCTGGCGTTATCGTGGGTGACTCCAAAAAGCGCCAATCACTGATAGAAGATGAGCCTGGCAGTTTCCTTGGCTTCGAAGTGACCGACCTCGACGTGATGCGCTGTGAGCGGTCTGCGGCTAAACTATCAGACGCTTGGCGCTCGAGCAGCAGGGGTATCAGCGCGGGTCCGCGTTCTGCCACTCGTGAAGCCCGACCTTGACGGGGTCGAACGTGCCTCAATTGGGGCAGGGAATGGGCACGGATTAGATAAAGTTTAACTGCGTTCAGTTCATTTAAAGATACTGCCACAGTCCGTCGTCGCCATCAGCACGCTGTTTGCATAACGTTTCTGTGAACGAAGCGAGAGCCGCTGTATGACACAATTTGAGACACAATGAGCCAGCGTTCCACCAGGGTTGTCAAAGCGCTGCTATCCACCCTGCATTATACAGGGGTCGGGGCCCTGGTTGCGCCATGGACTCGTGGCCAAGGCGTGATTTTCACATTGCATCATGTGCTGCCAGCATCGCATGAGCCATTTGATCCCAATCGTCTGTTGAAGATTACTCCAGAGTTTTTGGACACAGTGATTGGTCAGGTTCGCGACGCTGGGTTCGAATTGATCTCGCTTGATGATGCCGCTGCGCGGATGAAGGGTGATGATCAAGTCGACAAGCCATTTGCGTGCATTACCTTCGACGATGGCTACAAGGATAACGCCCGCTATGCTTTGCCCGTTCTGGAACGACATAGGGCGCCATTTACGATTTATGTACCGACCGACTATGCTGACGGGAATGGCGAACTCTGGTGGTTGGCGCTCGAACGCGTTATTCGTTTGTCTTCTTCGGTCGCACCCTGCCTTAACGGTCAGTTGGTACCGTTGAGCTGTCGGACGGTTGCGGAAAAATATGCAGCTTACGAGCGCATATACTGGTGGCTGCGGGCGGCCTGCGAATACGATGCGCGACATGTTGTGCGCGACTTGTGCAAAGCGGCAGGTGTCGATCAGGCAGCTCTATGCCGAGAGTTGGTAATGGATTGGGTTGAACTACGGGCGTTGTCGAAAAATCCCTTAGTGACTATTGGCGCACACACGAGGCGCCATTTTGCGATTTCAAAGTTGCCGTTATCACTCGCGCGGCAAGAGATAGCGGAGAGCGTCAGTCGGATCGAGCACGAGCTTGAACGGCCATGCCGCCACTTCAGTTTCCCCTATGGCGACAAGACCAGTGCCGACCAGCGTGATTTCGACTTAGCGGCCGATGTCGGACTTTCGACCGCGGTTACAACCCGCAAAGGCTTGATTAACAAAATCAAATCAACGGACATGACCGGATTGCCCAGAGTCTCGCTCAACGGCAACTATCAGGAAAGCCATTATGTGAAGGTGTTATTGACCGGGGCACCTTTCGCGTTCCTGAATATGCTGCGACGTCCAGCTCAATCGGCTATGTAATGTTGGGCTAAGATTGTGATGCGCGGGCAACCTTGGACGGCGGTTGGTTTTCAGGCTGCTGCATCCACCAGATGATTGCCCCGGCCGGTATAACCCACAACGTGCCCGCCACAACGTAGTAGATCAACTCTGCCAGCTTGTTCGCATTCTGCAACTGCATCGTGATTGCCACGGCGACGGCGGCAAACGAGTAGACAACGATCAGTATCAGCAGCAGCACTGTGCCGACGAGTTTGCGCGTCCTGATCGACATCCAATATCCCTCAAGCTGTGTCCGAAGCAGCCACTGTCAACAAGTCGCGGCGGAAGCTGCCGTTTTTGAAATGATAGTACGGCACCGGCGCATGAGATGCGGCAAGGCCGCCATTGCGTAGGCGATCTCCCAAGTCTTCGAGCACCACACGCGTGATAGCCGGTAAATCTAGCTCGCGTGCGTCCTCGATCGTCAGCCAATGCAGACCAGACAGCTCCCCATCATTACTGTCGGTGCGATGAGCGATGGCCTCGGCCTCGATACAAAAAAATCGTGTGTCGTAGCGACGCGGCCGACCCGGCGGCGTGATTGCACGAGCAAAAAACGTCAAGCGGCTGAGGCTCGGAGTAAAGCCATGGTCGATGAACGCGTTCCAACCGGCTGGCGAAGAAAGCTGCCGCTTTGGTGCTGGTTGACCAATCACAAGACCCGCTTCCTCATAGGTTTCCCGTATCGCCGCAAGCGCCAGGGCACGAGCCCGACTCGGGGTCGCTCCCCCCTTCATGTCGAGCATGAGTTTTGCGATTTCGACCGGCGCCAGTTCGTCGGCACTCTGGACCAGCCGGTCTGTCTTGTCGACGCGACCACCGGGGAACACGTATTTGCCCGGCATGAATACCTGCTCCATGCGCCGCTTGCCCATGAGGACGCGTGGATTTGACCCCACTCCATCGACAATGATGAGTGTCGATGCATCGCGCGGCTTAAGCATCTTCGACGATGATGGCGTCGCTTTGCCATCCGGGGCACTGCTCGCCATGAGTGATCGACCTTCACTTCAGTGGATGACTTTGGCTTCGTTTGGATCAGCCATTGGCTGTGGGTCGGACGGATCGATGCCCTCACCGAACCCGTGCATCCGTAAGGCCCACTGCAGTCCGACCAGCGCACCCTTCACAATAGGTAAAAGCGAAAGGCTCAACGCCAGGGTGAGCGGCATCCAGATTAACAAATGGGTGAGGACACTTGGTTGCCACGCCTGCTCTGACGCCAGAACGCCAGCAACAACAATGTGGCAGACAATGAACATGGTGAAATAGGGCGGCGCGTCGTCGGCTCTCTGATGGTGCAGAGCCTCCCCGCAAGACGGACAGTAATCCGCCACCTTGAGATATTTACGGAACATCGGGCTGACGCCGCAGGCTGGGCACCGGAGGCGCATGCCGCGCAGCATCGCGTCCGCATTCGAACGCGGCACGGCCGACATGTTGCGTGATGTGATCACCTTGGGACTGGCTCCCGACGCGCTGATCGTTATGGTCATTGGGCCATAGGCCACCGCGGAACCATACAGGTCAAGCCTCACCGCTGCGTAGCAGGGTCGCAGGCCGTGTCGTTACTCTCACTGCCGCCGCGGTGGTCGACGACCGGCCGGCATACGCTTTGGGCGCCAGCCTTTCATCAGACTCGCGTGCGCCTTCTTTGGATCGCTCAGCATTTCGAACCGCATGGCGCCGGCGCTGGCGATGACCTCAATCAAGCGCACGTCGACTTCGTCGCCGAGCCGATAGGCGCCGTTGGTGCGGCTCCCGACGAGGGACTGCAATTCCTCGACATGGGCAAAATACTCAGACCCAAGCGTGGACGCAGGAATGAAGCCATTTGCGCCCGTGTCTTTCAGCCGCACGAATAGTCCTGACCGGGTGACGCCCGAGATGCGCGCCTCGAATTGTGCATTGATCTTATCGGCTAGGTGAGCGGCGATCAGGCGGTCTGTCGTCTCGCGCTCGGCTGCCATGGCGCGCCGCTCCGAGTCTGAAATTTGCTTGGCAACCTCGCGCAGCCGCGTATGGTCGGCGGGCTCCATCCCACCATCGCCGAGCCCACACGCGGTGATCAGCGCCCGGTGCACCAGCAGGTCGGCATAACGCCTGATCGGCGAGGTGAAATGCGCATACTTCAAGAGGTTCAGTCCGAAGTGGCCATAGTTATCTACCGCGTACTCTGCTTGCGCCTGTGATCTCAACACGATCTCATTGACCAGTTCTGGCACTGGCAGGTTTTTGGCATCGGCTAGCACCTGATTGAACATTGCGGCACGGATGGCACCTGAACTGGGGAAGTTCAGCTTCAGCGTATCGAGCACGTCTTTGAGCGACTTGAGTTTCTCCTTAGATGGCTGATCGTGGACCCGGTAAACGCACAGCGACTTGCGGCTCTCCAGCAATTCGGCGGCGGCCACGTTGGCTTGAATCATAAATTCTTCGATCAGTCGATGTGCGGCCAATCTTTGCGGTATGGCGACCCCGGTTACGCGACCTTGCCCATCGAGCAGGATCTTGCGCTCGGGCAGATCGAGGTCGAGCGGTCCACGCCGATCACGCGCGGCAGACAAAGCGGCGTAAGCTGCCCACAGCGGTTTGAGCGAAGTTTCAAGGAGGGGGGCGGCTTTGTCCGATGGTGCGCCGTCAATTGCCGCCTGCGCTTCCTGGTAGCTGAGTTTGACCGCTGATCGCATCATCGCGCGCAGGAACGTATGGCTGCGTTTCTCGCCCGATGCCGCAAATACCATACGTGCGACAAGACAAGCACGATCCTCGCCCTCACGTAGCGAGCACAGGTCGTTCGAAATCCGTTCGGGTAGCATCGGCACAACGCGGTCTGGAAAATACACTGAGTTGCCACGCAGTTGCGCCTCACGGTCGAGCTTAGTGCCGGGCCGCACGAAGAATGCGACATCGGCGATGGCGACGTGGACGACGAAACCGCCGGAGTTTTTCGGATTGAGATCGGGTGCAGCGTGCACGGCATCATCGTGGTCGCGGGCATCAGGCGGGTCGATGGTCACCAAAGTGAGTTCGCGCAGGTCAA
The DNA here is from genome assembly GCA_031401535.1 of Hyphomicrobiaceae bacterium. Lineage (GTDB taxonomy): Bacteria > Pseudomonadota > Alphaproteobacteria > Rhizobiales > Hyphomicrobiaceae > JAKFWF01. The sequence goes on from JANNRP010000214.1 coordinate 16,885, forward strand.
CGCGGTCTTGCATCGCGGGCGGCATCAATGCCTCGGCCTCGCGCAACACGCTCTCTGGAAAATCATCAGGAATGCCATGCGCGTGGATCGCAATCAGGCTGATCTGGCGGCTGTCCGACGGATTGCCCAGGGCTTCTAAAATGCGTGCCTGCGGGTTGGCGGTCCGGTTGCGTCGGGCGAGATCGAAGCGCACAAGATCGCCGTCGCAGGCTGGACCCTCATCACCCTTTTGCACGCTATACTCACGCAATGCCGAGCGGTCGACGGGCATGATGATACCACCGCCACGCGCGTTGGCTCGATAGATGCCGAGCAGGCGGCGTTTTTCGCGTGGCAGCCGTTTGATCGCTGTGCCTTCAAAGCAAATACCATCAGCGCCGACGTCGCTGTCCTCAATGCGCGAGATCCGCGCAAGTATCTGGTCGCCAATACCGACAGCGTTGCCACCTTCGCCTTCGATCGTACTGATCACAACCAGTCGTAACTTCGGCCGTTCGCTTTCGTCGTTGTTCCAGGCGACTGGCTCGGCGATCAGGTCGCCATCATCATCGCGGCCGACGACCTCAATCGTGGCGACGGGTGGCAAGGCCCCATGCTCGCGCAGTTCGCGGCGGTTGCCTTCGAGTTTGCCTTCGCGCGAAAGTTCACCCAGCAAATCTTTTAACTTGACGCGATCAGTACCGGTAATGCCGAAGGCACGAGCGATTTCACGCTTGCCGACCTTCTCTGTCGAGCTGCGAATAAATGTCAGAATCTCATCTTTCGAGGGCATCCGTCCGAATACGCGGGCCGCAATCGCTGCATCCGGCGTTGGTTGGCGAAGCCTGCGCGGCTTGGCTTGCTTCTTCGGCTTTTCGCGGCGTGCCACTGGGCCCTAGTCCTCCACGGTCACCTTGGACTTGGCCTTCGATTTAGCAGGTGCTTTGGGTTTTGCGGCTGCTTTCGACTTTGCCGGTGCCTTCGCCGCAACCTTCTTGGCCGGAGCCTTGGTTTTGGTCTTCTTTGCGGGCTTAAGGCCGCCCTTGGCAATACGCTCGGCAATAATCGCGACGGCGTCGTCGAGACTAAGGGTCGCTGGGTCGGCCGACTTCGGGATCGTGGCGTTGACATCACCGTGTTTCACGTACGGCCCATATTTGCCCGAAAACACTTCGATCTTGCCACCATCAGGATGCTCACCGATTGTGCGCAATGCCGTGGGGGCGCCACGTTTGAAACCACTTTTGCCGCCGCCCGCCGCCTTTTCTGCAATCAGTGTTACCGCGCGGTTGATACCAACGTTGAAGACGTCATCCATCGAGTCAAGATTTGCATACTTGCCGTCGTGGAGGATAAACGGTCCATAGCGGCCCAGTCCGGCGGTAATCATCGCCCCGGTTTCAGGATGAGCGCCGATCTCACGTGGCAACCGAAGTAACTGTAAGGCGCGATCTAGATCGATGGTCGCGGCATCGATGCCTTTCGGGATCGATGAGCGCTTGGGCTTTTCGCCCTCGCCATAATCCTTTTGATCGCCGAGTTGGAGATAAGTTCCAAAGCGTCCGGCACGCAGTGTCACGGCGAGCCCGGTCTCAGGGTCGGTGCCGAGTAGACGGCCATCAGGAGACGCACCTTCACCTGAGTTGCTGGTATCTGAAAACTGGCGTGTGAACCGGCACTCGGGATAGTTCGAGCAGCCGACGAAGGCACCGAACTTGCCGACCTTGAGGCTGACGCGCCCGACGTTGCAAGCCGGGCAGGTGCGCGGGTCGGAGCCGTCTTCCCTGGCCGGGAAGATTGCCGGCCCGAGCAACTCATTCAGGGTTTCAAGTACATCGGTAACGCGTAGCTCTTTGGTCTCGTCGATGGCGCCGGTGAATTCCTTCCAGAACTCGCGCAGCACCACTTTATATTCGAGCTTGTCGTCAGAGATCAGATCGAGTTTTTCCTCGAGATCGGCCGTGAAGTCGTATTCGACGTAGCGCAGGAAGAAGCTTTTGAGAAAACCGGTGACGAGACGGCCCTTGTCCTCCGGTACCAACTGCTTTTTTTCCATGCGCACATAGTCTCGATCGCGCAGCACTGCGAGCGTCGAGGCAAACGTCGATGGTCGACCGATGCCGAGCTCCTCCATGCGTTTGACCAGGGTCGCTTCTGAATAGCGCGGCGGCGGTTGCGTGAAGTGCTGGTCGGCGTCGATCTGCTTGTCCTTCAGTCGGTCGCCTCGGTTCAGCACCGGCAGACGACGGCTATCGTCGTCATCAGCATCGGCGCTATCGTCCTTGCCCTTGGTGATCAGGCGTGAACGCTCATCGCGCCCTTCCTGATAGACGCGCAAAAAACCATCAAAGGTCACGACCGAGCCAGACACGCGCAGTCCGTAGGACTTGCCGTCACGGCCCGTGACCTCAACCTCAACGGTCGTCTGTTCCATCTCGGCCGACGCCATCTGGCTGGAGATGGCGCGCTTCCAGATAAGGTCGTAAAGGGCTGCCTGTTCCTTATCCAGGTAGCGCTTGACGTTATCCGGCGTGCGTCGCGGGTCGGTCGGCCGCACGGCTTCGTGCGCCTCCTGTGCGTTCTTCGCCTTGGTCTTATATTCGCGGGCAAACGGCGTGTAGCGCCCGCCGTATTCCTTGCCGATCAAGTCGCGGATCTGGGCCACCGCCTCGGGAATGATCTGTACGCCGTCGGTGCGCATGTAGGTAATCAGGCCGACGGCTTCGCCGCCAACATCGACGCCCTCGTAGAGCTTTTGTGCCACCTGCATCGTTTGCTTGGCCGAGAAGCCGAGCTTGCGGGAGGCGTCCATTTGCAATGTCGATGTCGTAAACGGCGGATAAGGATTGCGCTTCGTTGGTTTCTTCTCGACTGACGTGACATGGAAATCACCATGCTCGATAGCAGCTTTAATTGCCGTCGCCGTGGTTTCATCCTTGAGGTCGAGCTTTTTGAGCGTGGTGCCTCCAATCGACACGAGGCGCGCGCGGATTTCCTCGGCCTTGGCCGTGAGCAGCAGTGCTTCGATTGTCCAGTATTCATCGGTCTTGAAGGCTTCGATCTCGGCTTCGCGGTCGCACACGAGGCGAAGTGCGACAGATTGCACCCGACCTGCTGAGCGTGCGCCCGGCAACTTGCGCCACAGCACCGGGGACAGGTTGAAACCCACGAGATAATCGAGGGCACGGCGGGCGAGATAGGCCGACACCAGCGGGCGATCAATTTGACGCGGATGCTTCATCGCCTCAAGAATGGCTTGCTTAGTGATCGCATTGAATGCAACGCGTTCGACTGCCACGCCCTTCAGCACCTTCTTGTCTTCAAGCACCTGCATGATATGCCAGGAGATAGCTTCCCCTTCGCGATCGGGGTCGGTTGCCAGAATCAGCCGGTCGGCACCCTTCACGGCTGATGCTATGTCCTTCATCACCTTGGCGCCGCGACCCTCCAGGTCCCAATGCATGGCGAAGTCGTTGTCGGGCTCGACTGAACCATCTTTTGAAGGCAGGTCGCGTACGTGCCCTATGGACGCAATGACTTTGTAGTCGCTGCCAAGATACTTGTTGATGGTCTTGGCCTTTGCGGCCGATTCGACGATAACGACGTTCATGCGCCCCGATTTTCTCGACCGACTTGTCTGTATCCGATTAGGGATGTGGCGCGCTTCAGCAACGCGAGTTTCTCAAATTGCGCGCGACCATGGGAGAAGGATCGCCAACTGTCAAACCTGCGCGATGCGCGATAAATGCATCAGTCGCGCGACAGTTCTGTGGCGGAGGCGCAAAAAAGCCCTGTTTGTTCACTCTTCGGACAATCCTGTCGGCGGTTTGAGTGACACCAACTGGCCCGCATGGAACTCAACGCGGTTCGCAAGCGACAACTCCATCAATACGATTTGGATGATGCGGATCGGTAGGCCGGTGGCGCGGGATATCTCGTCAGCGGCGATGGGGGCTGGCCCCAACGCCTGCAGTACCTGGGCTCGCTCGGGTTCATCGATGTCCGTCAGCGACCGCCCTTCGCCAGGGGCAATGGGAGTTTGTGGCTGGTACGGCAAGACCGCTGCGGCCCTGCGATCCTCATAACCTGTAACGGCAGGCGTCAAAGCGCGCAGGATGTCGTCGATGCCCGTCACCATTGTTGCTCCGTCTTTCAGCAACTGATTGGTGCCTTCGGCGCGCGGGTCAAGCGGGTGTCCAGGCACCGCAAACACCTCACGGCCCTGTTCGCCGGCAAACCGCGCCGTGATCAGCGTGCCGGATCGCTTTGCCGCTTCAATAACGATGGTTCCAAGTGATAGCCCCGAGATGATGCGGTTACGGCGCGGAAAATCCTGGGCACGCGGCTGGAAGCCGACCGGTTGCTCTGAAACCAAGCAGCCGCGGACGCCGATCTCGGCGTGCAATCCAGCATTTTCCGGTGGATAGATGTTGTCGATCCCGCCGACCAGCACTGCAACAGTACCATGATCGATGCTCGCGCGGTGGGCAGCAGAATCGATGCCACGGGCCAAGCCTGACGCGACTACGTAGCCAGAATCGCCGAGTTCGTGGGCAAGATCACGAGCCATTTTCAAGCCCCCGGCCGATGCATCGCGCGAGCCGACGATGGCGACGGAAGGCCGATTGAGTAACTCAATCCGCCCTCTGGTATAAAGCAGGGGCGGTGGTACATCGACATGCGCCAACAGTCCGGGATAACCTGGCTCGATCGTGAAGACGATGCGGGCGCCGACACCGGTTGCGGCAGCAAGCTCCGCTTCAGCCACATCGCGCGGGCAGACGCGGACAGGCTTGCGACGGCCTCCCTTGGCGCCGAGTTCAGGTAGCGCTTCAAGGGCTGCTTGGGCACCGCCGTAATGGTTGATCAAGGCTCGGAACGTAACCGGCCCGACGTTTTCCGACCGGATAAGCCGCAGGCATGCGAGGCGTTGGACGTCATCGAGCACGGCCACTGGCAAAGGCGCTGCCGTAAACATGTCAGGAGGGTCAATCGATATCGTCTCCAACGGGATCTCAGTTCGTCGCACCAATTTTCGGCTCCTCTCCCTTCAAGAGCCGCCGGATATTGGTTTCGTGCTTCCAGATCAGCAGCAGGGATGGAACGAGCAATAGGATGGCAACTTCGGGCCAGCCCACGACCCACACGGCGAACGGCGTAACCACAATGGCAATCATTGCCGACAAAGACGACACTCTGGTCACCAGTGCCGTGAGCAACCATGCCCCGCAAAAGACTGCAGCCGCTGGCCAATAGAGGCCGATCAAAAGCCCAATATAGGTTGCAACCCCTTTGCCACCCTTGAAGCCGAGCCAGATTGGAAAAAGGTGTCCGATCAAGGCGCCAAAGCCACCGAGAAAAGCAAGTTCGGGTCCGATCATCTGACCGAACAAGCCAGATTTGGCGAGTAGAACTGCAACCGTGCCTTTCAAAGCGTCAAGGATGAGCGTAGCCGCCGCAAGCCTCTTGCTGCCCGTGCGCAGCACATTCGTGGCGCCGATGTTGCCTGACCCGATGCTGCGGACATCGCCGAGGCCAGCCGCACGCGTCAGCAACAAGCCAAACGGGATCGACCCCAGAACGTATCCGACGCTAAATGCGAGTAGAGCCGACATCGAAGCCATGGAATGCATCGTCCGGTCGTCTCCAACGTGCGGCGGTGCGCTATCTGCTCAAGTGCGTTCAACGCCAGCGTAGTGATAGACCGTCTCGCCCGCAACAACCGTACGCAACACGCGGCCTTGCAGCTTGGCTTCATCGAACGGGGTGTTCTTTGAGCGCGCCTTTAGTGCATCCTTGTTGACCACCCAGGGCTCGCCAAGATCGACGATAACAAGATCGGCTGGCATACCTTTTTCGATGCTGCCGCCTGGAAGCCCCAACAGCTTTGCAGGATTGGTCGTCATCGCGCGCAGCAGCACCATCAATGGCACCTCGCTCGCATGATGCAGCCGCAGGGCCGCCGCCAGCAGCGTCTCAAGGCCGATGGCACCGTCGGCTGCTTCCGCGAACGGCTGCCGTTTGACGTCCACGTCCTGCGGATCATGGCCTGAGACGATGACATCGACGTCGCCGTTGGCAAGCCCTCGGACCATCGCCGCGCGATCGTCCTCATGACGTAGCGGCGGGCGCATTTTGAAAAACGTGCGATAGGGGCCGATGTCGTTTTCGTTTAGCGTCAGATGGTTGATCGAGACACCGCACGTCACGGGCAGACCGCGGGCCTTGGCGCCGCTGACAATTGCAAGGCTTTCGGCACAGCTGATGTTGCTCGCATGATAACGGCCGCGCGTGATCTCCACGAGCCTTACATCGCGTTCCAACATAATTGTCTCGGCAGCCTTTGATGCGCCGGGCAGGCCAAGACGGGTGGCGACTGCGCCCGCGTTCATGGCGGTGCCTTCAGTAAGGTAGGGGTCTTCGGTGTGATGAACGATGAGCGCGGCATGGTCACGGGCGTAGAGTAAAGCGTTGCGCATGACCTTGGTGTTTGTCACGCTCGACTTGCCGTTGGTGAAGGCTATGGCGCCCGCACGCTTCAACAGGCCGATTTCGGTCATTTCCTGTCCAGCGAGGCCCTTCGTCATGGCCGCCATCGTATGTACATTGACGACGGCATTGTCGCGGGCGCGCCGTTGAATGAAATCTACGAGCGCGACTTGATCGATCACAGGGCTGGTATCCGGCATCACGACGATTGTGGTGATGCCGCCCGCTGCTGCCGCATGGCTGGCAGTTTTTAGCGTCTCGCGGTGCTCCGACCCTGGTTCGCCGGTGAATACCTGAGCGTCGATCAAGCCGGGACACAGCAGATGCGCCTTGCAGTCCACAACGACTGCGCCAGTCGGCGCATTGCGCCGCAGATGTCCGCCGATATCGGCAATTAGTCCGTCCTCGACCAGGAGTCCGCCGGGCTCGTCGCGTCCCGTCGCTGGATCGAGCAGCCGCGCGTTGATAAAAACCGTGCGCGCCCTGCTCACGGGATCGCTCGGGCGCAGGGTCGGATCGCTCTGCTTGCGGGGCCGGTTCATCGGTTGACGGCTCATCGGTTGGGCAGGTGGCGTGCCAGTGCTTCGAGGACGGCGGAACGTACGGCGACCCCCATCTCGACCTGCTCGCGAATGACACTGCGTGAGTGATCGGCAATGGTTGACGCAATCTCGACGCCACGGTTCATCGGGCCTGGATGCATGATCAAGGCGTCCGGTTTGGCGAGTGCGAGTTTTTCGTGATCGAGGCCGAAGAAGTGATAATATTCGCGCGACGAAGGCACCAACGAACCTTGCATCCGTTCGCGCTGTAGCCGCAGCATCATAACGATATCGACGTCCTTCAGTCCTTCCCACATATCGGTGAAGACCTCTGCACCCAGTCGTTCCGGCTCAGAAGGCAGGAGTGTCGAAGGGGCGATAATGCGGACGCGTGCGCCCAGCGTGTTGAGCAAATCGATATTCGAGCGCGCCACGCGGCTGTGCATGATGTCGCCGCAGATCGCGACGATCAGTCCTTCGATGCGGCCCTTGGCGCGGCGGATCGTCAGCGCGTCGAGCAGAGCTTGGGTCGGATGCTGGTGCGCGCCGTCGCCAGCGTTGATGACCGAGCAATCGACCTTCTGGCTTAACAGTTCAACGGCGCCGGCAGCACTGTGCCTGACCACAATGATGTCGGGGCGCATGGCGTTGAGCGTCATTGCCGTGTCGAGCAACGTCTCGCCCTTCTGCACGGACGACGTCGAGACATTCATATTCATGACGTCGGCACCAAGCCGCTTGCCGGCCAACTCAAACGAGCTCTGGGTGCGGGTCGAGGCTTCAAAGAACAAGTTGATCAGCGTGCGCCCGCGCAGGACGTCGCGTTTCTTGTTGACCTGCCGATTGATCTCGGCGGCTTGATCGGCAAGATCAAGAAGCGAATTGATTTCTGGCGCCGTAAGACCTTCGCAGGTCAGCAAATGGCGCTTGGGAAAGAAAAACGGCGAAGCTGGCTGTGCTTTGGTCATTAAAGTTGGTCGTATAAGGGATGCAACTTCGCTGAGCAAGTGCACTGTCGCGGACTGTGTGGACAATGCCGCTGTTTTGCGCGACCGAGTGGTGCGGGCGCTGATCGCAAAGCGGTGGCACGGGCGCATCAGGATATCGCGTTCACGAGCGGCGCTGCCTGAGGGCTGAATTCGACTATCGCTAGTTATACCCCCAATCGAAATTCGGCATCAGCGCGCTAAAATCATACCGGTGACACCGGCCATGTCGGCACTGCTGCCCCAGTTCACCAGCCGGACCGCTTTTGGTGACGTAGCAGACGCCGCGCGCGTTCGGCGGCGAGAGCGTAGGCTGAAAGGACCGTCGAGGCGATCGCAGCGATGATCAAAGCCAACTTGATGAAGCCGAGGAGCGTCAGGGCGGCACGATCCAACGACGGTTCGGAGCAGCGGGAGGATGGAGGCAATGCAACAGCATTCCAATGATGTGTCGGTCGGCAATGCCTAATATTTGGGCGGCGGTGCCCCACATTTGCGGTCGAGGATGCCACGCATTCGGGTTAGTCTAAGATTTGC
>JANNRP010000215.1:0-1792 GCA_031401535.1 Hyphomicrobiaceae bacterium
CGCGTCCTTCGCTCGTCCAAACGGAACCACCGGGCGCTCAGCCTGCGTCAACGTGCAGACCTGCGTTACGCCACGTGGGTTAAAGCTGTCGGGAAACAGAACAGCTATGCCAGCCGCATTGAAACGCTGCGCCCAGTCGACGTTGCGGCTCTGGACACGGCCGGTCTTGGTGAATAGCCCGCCACAACCATGCATGGCGACGACGGCTGGAAAAGGTCCATCGCCAGCCGGTCGATAAAGGTATCCGGTCAATGCCGTTAAGTCGGTATTGTTCGAGGTAAATGTAACCCTTTCGGGGCTCGCTGACCGAACGGCAGTTCCGAACGCTGCACAGCATACGGCTGCGGCAAATCCCAAAGCGCGAGCGTGACGGACGGACATCAGCTCAAACTCCCCTGAGCATACGTTCGTCGCTTAAACGGTGCCGGCGGCGAAGTTCCGTCGCGGCCTATCAGTTCAGCTTCGTCTTCAAGTCGCGGATGCCCTGCTCGATCAAGGTGGCCCCCGCAGCACCAGACGTTTTCACCTTCAAGATCCGTTCGGCGGCACCAATGGCCGTATCGACGGCGGCAGCGCGCACCTCGCTGACGGCCTGCGCTTCGGCACGCGCGATCTTGTCCTCGGCTTGTCGGGTCCGGCGCTCGAGGCTCTCGGACAACGCGCGACGCGTTTCCTTGGCTAGTGCTTCGGCCTCCAGCCGTGCCTGGTCGACGATAGCTGTCGCTTCGGCCTCAGCTTCACGGGCTTTCTTCTGGTAATCGGCGAGCAATTGTTGTGCTTCCTCGCGGAGGCGGCGCGCCTCGTCCAACTCAAGCCTTATGGCGTCGGCCCGGTCGTCGAGTGCCTTCGTCAACATGCCCGGCACCTTCATGTAGGCGAGCAGGCCCATGAACAAGAAGAAGGCAATCATTACCCAGAATTCTGGGTTCACCGGATTGAACATCGCTTTACTCTCCGGCTGCCGGCAATAAGGCTCGGCGTACCTCGTCCGCGGTGACGGTGCCACCACCGAGCTGCGCTACCACTGCGCTGGTTGTTTCGATGGCTATATCATTGACCTGTGCCAACGCCTTAGTTTTCATGGCCGTGATCCGTGTTTCAGCATCGGCGAGTTTGGCTGAGACCTGCGCATCGATCCGTTCGCGTTCGCGGTCGGTATCGGCGGCAAGCTTGCCCTGAGTTTCCTTGATAATGCCACCAGCCTTCGACTTAGCATCGGCTAGCGCCTGTTCGTAGCCGGACAATGCCTTCTCGGTTTCAGCTTTCAAGCGTTCCGCAGCATCCAGGTCGCGCTGGATGCGGTCGCGGCGCTCGTCGATCACCTCTGCGACACGCGGCAGGGCGACACGCGACAGCAAAACATAAAGTCCGCCGAACGCAATGGCGAGCCAGATCAGTTGCGAAGAAAATGTATCGGGATTGAAGGGCGGGAAGCCGCCGCCATGCTCAGGCGCGGTACCGGTGCTAGTGGACGTTTTAGTTGCCGGAGCTGCCATTGAGGAACCACCTAGATCGAACGCTCAAACATCCAACGTGCACCCAGTGTGATTGCTCATCAGGGTGCACGTCAGTGGGTTGTGGGTGTCAAGGCCAGGGTTGAACCCGACCAAGCGATCAAACTGCGAACAGCAAAAGAAGTGCGATCAGCAGTGAGAAGATGCCGAGAGCTTCTGTCAATGCAAAGCCGAGCAGCAAGGTGCCGCGCTGGCCGTCAGCAGCCGATGGATTGCGTAATGCGCCGGCGAGAAACTGGCCAAAAAGGTTGCCAAGGCCGATGCCAGCGCCTGCCATG
>JANNRP010000216.1:0-11426 GCA_031401535.1 Hyphomicrobiaceae bacterium
GTCAGTTTTCCAGGATCGACCGGTCCGGCACGTCGAAGCGAAAGATCGCACCACGTCTTCCCTCGGGCTGCTCATGCCGCAATCGTCCGCCGTGGGCTGCGACCAATTCGGCAGCAATAGCGAGCCCCAAACCAGACCCGCCCTTGCGGACGCCGCCCTTAAACGCCTGGAACAGATTGGCTCGCGCGCGCTCGGGCACACCGGGACCATTGTCATGCACTGCGACATGCACGCGCCGTCCCTCGCGGGTCGCAGTGATACCCACCGTGCCGTCAGGTCGGCCCGCGCTCTCGATCGCTTGCACTGCATTTCTGAGCAAGTTGTTGAGCAAGCGGTATGTTTGATCGCGGTCGGCATAAATGCGAAGGTCCGGCGCGATGTCGACGACCCATGCAAGATCAGCGCGCGGCAGGCTCAAGCCATCGGCCACCTCATTTGCGAGGGGCCGCAGCGCAAACAACTCGCGCCGAGGCGCCGCCTCTTGCGACCGGCCGAACTTCAGCGTCTCGTTGCAGAAGCTGATGGCTCGATCGAGAGATGCAATCAGTTTCGGGCTGAAGCGCTGGACGGCGGGATCGGGCAATGCCGCCAGCCGGTCTGACATGAGCTGTGCGCTCGATAGCATGTTGCGCAGGTCGTGATTGATCTTGGCAACGGCGAGCCCCAGTTGTGCCAATCGGTTCTTCTGCTGCAGCACCTGGGTCAACTCGCGCTGCATACGCGCCAATTCGCGCTCAGCTATTCCGACTTCGTCGGTACGCGCCGACGGCACAATAATGCGACTGGCATCTTCGGGATTTTCGCTGAAGTGTATCATGTTTTGGGACAACCGCATCATCGGACGGACCAGTAGGCTGCTTAGTGCAAAATACACCAGCGCCGCGGTGATGATCGAGATGATGATCGAGAGCAGCAGTATATTCAGTGCGAACTTAACCATCGCGTCACGCAACGCTGCTTCCGACAATACGATTTCGACAAAGTCTGAGGCTGCAAAGCGGTTGGCTGTGTCGAGGGTAGCGGCTCCGGTATCGGGATGTCCGATCACCCGAATCAGCCTATTCTGCGGCGCCAGGAACACACCGAGGGCATCACCGATCAGGTTGGCGCGCGCTCCGAACAGTTCGATCGTGTTTTTCCACATCGGTCTGAAGTCGAAACTTTCATCAACCTTCATTTCGTCTTCTGGAGGCAGCACCATGCGACGCTGATTGTTGCGCTTCACCGCGACGCTTTGAACTTTCGCCGTATTGAGCAACTCGGCACGCAAACTGTCCGGCACGGCGCCGCCCGGGACTGCTTCGGCCGCGAGTGATGCCAGATGCGCCGCCATCAGCCGGTCGGCCAGCCACGTGGCGCGGAAATTTGCTATCGACGGCACAAAAATGAGCACCTCAGCCAGCATGACAAATATACTGGTCAACATTAGCAGCTTGAGGGGCAGGCCGATGCGCGTCGGTTGGCGGCTTGACGTGGAGGCGTCGGCCTTGGTCGTTTGTTCATCTGTAAGCGCCACGCGTCGCCGTCCTGGTTCACAATGTCGGTATGACGGACATTAGCCCAGTTTTTTGACGAAGCCGATGACTTTGCGTACGAAGGCGCTGCTGCTGAAGGCGGCAAAATAACGATAGGCCGCGCGTTTGTTGATTTCTCCAAGGGTAGGATACGGCGAAATCCAATCGGTCATCGCCTTGATTTTCATTTTCTGTGAGACCGCGAGCGACCAAATCTGGATAAGCTCACCGGCATGAGCGCCGACGATCGACGCGCCCAGGATCACCCCCTTGGCCGATGTGATGACCTTGACGTGGCCGTGCGTCTCGCGCTCGGCCTGGGCTCGATCGTTTTCGTGGTACGGCCAGCGCAGTACCTTGATCGCGATCTTCTGCTCTTTGGCCTGTGCTTCCGTCATGCCGACGTTGGCGAGTTCCGGCTCGGTATACGTCACCCACGGCACCAACCCATTGTCGACCTTGGCCGGCAGTCGAAACAGCGCACGCTTGATAACGATGCCTGCGTGATAGTTTGCGACGTGCGTGAATTGCAGACCGCCGGTACAATCTCCAATCGCGAACACGCGCGCATTTGATGTGAAAAGCCCGCTATCGACCGTGATGCCGCGCTTTTCGTAGGCAATGCCGGCAGTCTCCAACCCGAGATCGGCAATGTTCGGCTTGCGCCCGACCGCGACCAGCAGGTGGGTGCCCTCGACAACCTCTGCTTTGCCGTCAGTCTCGATGGTCACGCGAATAGCGTCGGCCGCGCCGCCGACGCTGACGACCTTGGCGCTTTCACGGATGACGAGACCCTCATCGCGCAACGCGCGCAACAGGATGACCGTCAGTTCCGGATCGTCCTTGCCGAGCGCGGTCAGGCCTTCGAGGACGGTGACCTTCGAGCCGAGCCGCAGGTTCGCCTGGGCCATCTCCATGCCGATTGGACCACCGCCGATCACGATCAAGTGTGGCATCGCCGACTGGTTGTCGAAGATGGTTTCGTTGGTGAAATACGGCACATCGGCAAGGCCCGGGATCGGCGGTACAACTGGCGATGAGCCGGTTGCGATCACGAAGCGGCGTGCGGTGATGCGGGCGTCGCCAGCCACCACGGTATTGCGATCGACAAACCGCCCGGCCGCCTGGATTACGCGCACACCAAGGCCGGTGAAGCGCTCGACGCTATCGTTCGGTGCGATCGCGGCGATTACTCCCTTTACGTGGTCGTGAACCACCTTGCGATCGATGGTCGGCTCGACGGGGGTTACGCCGAAGATTTTGCTGGAGCGCATCACGTGCGCCCGCTTGCCAGCCGCGATCAACGCCTTTGACGGGACGCAGCCGTAGTTCAGGCAATCGCCGCCCATCTTGTGTTTTTCAATAAGGATGACGGACTGCCCGAACGCGGCAGCTGCGGCTGCCACCGACAACCCGCCGGAACCTGCGCCGATAATGCACAAGTCGGCTGAGATGTTCTCAGTGCCGGTCTTGATCGACATTTCCGCCTTAGATTTATCGTTAAGCTGCTGCATGGCGCTGGTTCCATTTCTTCAGTGCGATAGGGATCAGCGCTACGAGGCCGAGCAGGATAAATGCGAACACAAGTTCCTTGGTCACCAGCTGACTGGTGTCTATTCTATACGCGCAGCCGGTGTCGCTGCTGGCGGTAAGTGCCGCGACGCAAGCATTGTACACCTTGTTTTGCGCTTCAACCACACTGCCGAGACCAGCGCCGGCGAACGAGTAAGCGGCCGTGCCGGGCATGATGCCGAACAGCGTGCCAATAAAATAGGTTCTGAGTGGCACGCCCAACAGGGCTGGCGCCAAATTGACGACAACGAATGGGAACGCTGGCACGAGCCGCAGAAACAGCATGTAACTGAGTGCATTCTCCTTGAATCCGTCCTTCAATTTGCCAACCCAGGGTCCGGCTTTGGCTGCCAGAGTTTCTCCGAATGACGTTCTGGCCACCAGAAAAATGATGGTTGCGCCAATGGTCGCTCCGATCACCGCTGCCGGAGCGCCAAGCATCCAGCCGAACAGCAGGCCACCGGACAGTGTCATGATCAGCCCGCCAGGGAGCGATAGGGCAACGACCGCTATGTAAGCCGCGATGTAGGCCATGAGCGACAGAACGACGTTTTCGCCAATGTAGCCGCGTAACGCTTCGTAATTGAGACCGATCGTTTTGAACGACAGATACTTGTGCCAGCCCATGGCGAACACCAGCGCCATTAGCGCGGCAAGCACGATCAGCGGAGCAAAGCGGCGCACAGGGCTCGTCGCCGCTGAATTATTCGGACTTGCACTGGTCATGGCCTGCAACTCCAAGGGTGCATGTTGCATTGAGCGATTACGACTTGGCGTCGGCAAGCACCCAATCGTAATCGTAGGACGCAATGCCGCTCGCCGTCTCCAACTTGGCCTTCAGTTCTGGGCTGGCATACTTGCGCATATGCTCGATCACAGTCTTCTCGCTACCACCGAAATCGAGGCTGAACCAATCATAGATCGAGGAGGCTTTGATCTTGGTGCCATCGAAGGTGACGCCGCGTGGTGAGTTGACGAAGTCGCGTGCGCCCTTCTCCAGCATCTCATTCAACTTGGCGCCGGTGTAGGCTTCATTGGCGAGGTTCGGGCACCCGACGGAGGCGCAATTTACAGCGTAATGCACACGATTGTCCTTGTGGATCGCGCGCAGAACTCCATTCTCCACGTCATCCAGGCTGAGCGACTGGCCGCCAACCTTCATGATCTTGGACTGCCATGGACCACCCGTGATTAGCGTCTTGAGGCCACCACCAAGACTGATATCTTTAATCGACTTCACGGGATACTTATCGGCAACTACATCGACGGTCTTGGCGTTATAGAGATTGACCCAGAAGGCGAACTGCTCGGGCTTGTCGAGGGCTGCGACGTCGGTAGCCTCAAGCTTGGCGATGTAGGCCTTCAACCCGGCGTGGTCCGATTTTTTTATGTTGCCGAAGGCGATACGGTTCAAACCATCCGGACCTTTGACTACATGCTTCTGCAGCATCGCATTCCAGACCGAATGATCGACGGTCTTGGTCGAGCCAGCGGTCGCCTTCTCAAATGCGGGAATTGCGTCGGCGGCCGAGGCGCTGAATCCGATCGACGAGGCGATGGTCACTGTGAACGCGGCGGCGGCGGCACGATTACGTGTTGCGCGGAACATGGTCGTTGAGCTCCCCTGAAAGCATGCGCCGGGACAATCGGCACTTAACGGACCATGATGGAAATGTGAGCATAAGAAAACTGGGTCTCAACCAAGCGTGACCAGTTGTGAGATGAGTTGAGATACCGATGTCTCGTGGTCACGCGTCCGCGACAGCATTCTGATGTGCACGGTTAAGCAACGGGATGGCCGAGCGAGTAGTGTGATCGAACAGCCTTGCGGGGCACCACTCTGGCGTCTATAGAGGGCTCGAGCGTAACGGTTTCCATGCCGATGCGTTCGTTTGTGCCTCGCGAACTGTAGTTTGCGCGGCATCGAGAAACTGGTCGGGCGGAGCGTAGCGCAGCCTGGTAGCGCACTTGCTTCGGGAGCAAGGGGTCGGGAGTTCGAATCTCCCCGCTCCGACCAACACTTAGCCCAAATGGCAGGTTGCAAAACACGGTGCCCGGCACCGCTTTTTGGCCCGGACGGCAAACCCTTTTCCACAAGCGAATTATAGCCGTGCCCCTTCTCCGGGGCGGGTCGCATCCTATATACAGTTCATGCTTTGTGCGCGTCGGGCGGGGGAACGCCAGTGACTTATATAAGCGATGAAGAAATGACTTCGTTGCCAGACGATCCGCTGGAAGCGTTTGTTGGACTAGAGCGCATAGTGCGCGAACGATATGAATATGCTTACGAAAAGCTCGGTAACAACGAGAGCAGCACCTCGATATTAAATAGCTACGTTGCCCACGTGTATCCTGCGGCACGGGTCTACGGCATAGAGGCGTTATCCAGTCTTCCTCGGCCAACGCCAAATGACCACCAAGGCTTATCCGAGTTCATGTCGGAGGTCGATTATATCCTTACGGAACTGCGTTTGCGCAATGTCGCGCGAGCGAAGAAAAACTCCGTCGCCCTCGACGCGGCAACCAAAGCCCGTTTTCGCAACCAACTGAACGAAATTAAAGCGACCGTCGACAAGCTCGACGTGCCGGTTGCAAAGCGTGAGGCCTTATACGAACGCATTAACGCGGTGCAGGAGGAAATCGACCGCGAGCGAACTGGTGCGCAAGCGTTCGGAGCGTTGTTGATCGAAGTGCTGCATGGGGTTAGTGAAGCTGCCGAGCCGTTGGTTCGCCAAATCGAGCGACTTGGTGCAGCACTGGGAACTGCAATTGAGACCGAGCCTCCCCGGCCCAAGCTGTCAGCCCCAAAAGCGCCCAAGCGGCTCGAAGGCCCAAAGCCAGGTTATGGCGCGCCGGAGAGCGGCGGCTATGGCATGCCGGTGAAAAAGAAGAAGAACGGCTTTGAGAAGCCACTGGACGACGAAATTCCGTTCTAGTCCGCCGCTGCCATAGATTGCACCCGGCGCTCCACCGTGCCGAGTTGCCCCTTGGCTTTTGGCACGTCGTTGTTCTCCAGCGACGCTTGCACCCTGCGAACGTTCATCAGCAGAGTTTCATAAAGCTCGTTGGCCGTTGCCTTGGGCAACTTAGGCTTGCGCGGCACCTTCGGTTTCAGTTCGCGTAGCCTGCGGCTACTGGTTTTCAGCAACCGCCTACTCGCCATCACCAGCCGCCAATAATTGCTGGTCTGCCATTGCTCGGGCTTGTGCCAGTCGCGGGTGCGTATCGTCGTGCGCGCGTCTGCCAGCATCAGGCATACCGGCTGCCACTTGTCGTGGTCGGGTTGGTCCTTGGCGAAGGCAATGGCCTTGGCCAGATTGGCGGCGAGCTTGTCCCATTGCTTCGGGAGCAAGGGGTCGGGAGTTCGAATCTCCCCACTCCAACCAATGTTTTCAATGGGTTAGACCACTTTAGCCTCCAGCGCTCTCCCGGCGCAAACGGTAATCCGCAAACTAAATGATCTCCAGCCTGTCGGGGGCAAGTCCAATTTTCCCAAGGCGATGTGCGCATCTGACCCAAGCCGTCCTTGAGGTGCTTCAAAGCATCAGTCCCCGCAAACGATCACCGAAGGTCGATCGCGACGCCGGTCTGTCCGTTAAGCAACCGACGCAGGTGGAAGTTGGCGAGAGGATCGTCTGGGGTCGCACCCAGCAGGCCGGCAAAAGCAGCCCGGGCACTTGCATCGTTGGTCGCCATTCGGTCGAATGCTGCCGAGTAGGCAAATGAGGTTTGATCTGGTGCTGCCTGCATCGGCTCGTAGGCGCGCAACGGGCCGATCCGGCCTCGCAGCAGCAGATCGCCGATCGGCCGCACGTTAAGCTCTGGTGCACGCTCGATGACATGGGCGCTGACACAGATCCGCGTGCCGAGCAGCTTGTTGGCAGCTTCCAATCGCGACGCAGTGTTGATCGTGTCCCCGTATGCCGTATAGTCGAAGTAGCGACCGCCGCCGAAATTACCAACCATCGCCGGCCCGGAATTTACGCCGATCCGAGTCGCACCAAAGTGGACGCCGTCTTGCAGCAGCTCGACGCGGTACTTTTCCGCAAATGCATCCAGATTCAACGCGCAGGCAACTGCGCGCGTGGCGTGATCATCCTGGTCAGTCGGCGCTCCGAACAGCACCAGCAGGGCGTCACCCATAATCTTCGCTACGGTCCCGCCGTGACCGAAGACGATGTCGGTTAAGCCGGTAAAATATCCGTTGAGTATTGTTGCCAGCACGGTCGGCTGCAATGTTTCGACGAGCCCCGTGAAACCGGCGACATCGGTGAACAGTGCGGTCAAGTCGCGGCGGCGCGCGCCGAGATCGAGGCTGCGGCCGTCGGCGGCAAGTTCGGCGGCGAGGTTGGGCGAGAAGTAGCGGGCAAGGGCCGCGTGCGCCCGCTCGGCCGTTGCACGTCGCGTGCGCGCTTCCCGCGCGGCGCCGACAAAGCGCAGCGTCTTGGCGATCGTCGCCTCGACATCGGCGAAATCAATCGGCTTGGTGAGGAAATCGAAGGCGCCCCGGTTCATGGCGGTACGGATATTGGACATGTCGCCGTAGGCGGAGACGATCACGGTCGCGAGCGGCTCGGCGGATTGCTGCAAATGTTGGAGAAGCGTGAGACCATCCATCCGGGGCATGTTAATGTCGGCGAGCACCAGATCCAGCTCAGGATGACGAGCAATTGTCTCCAGTGCCTCGACCCCGTCTCGGGCAAACACGAAGCTGAACTCGCCATCACGGATTTGGCGTCGAAACTTCTGGACGACGAGCGCCTCGAGGTCGGGCTCGTCATCGACGACCATGATTGTATTCATGAGAGGGCGCCATGCTGTGTAAGTCGGCGATCAATGTCGACGCGAAGCGCTGCAAAGTCGATCGGCTTAGACATAAGACCGTCGGCGCCGCCCTCTGTCGCCTTCCGCCGAGTTTCGGCATCGCCATAAGCGGTAATCATAATCACGGGAAGCTTGGGATGCATCGCCTTTACTTTTGGTAGCAGCTCTAGCCCGGTCATGCCTGGCATGTTGATGTCCGAGAGAAGCAGGATCAGATCCGCTCCGCCGACTGCCTCAATCGCGGCGAGGGCTTCGAGTGCGGACGTGGCAAAGGCCATGTCAAAGCGGCCGGTCTTCAGTTCGCGGCGAAACTGCTGCCGGAACAGCGCTTCCATGTCGGCTTCGTCATCGACCACGAGGATGAGAACGCTCATTTTTTGGCCTCCAGCGATGCAGAATTTCGCGGCAATTTGACTGTGAACTCAGTGTAACGGCCCGGTTCGGTAGTGACAGTGAGATTGCCGCCATGCTGCTTTACCACGATGTCGTGGGAGAGTGAGAGCCCGAGCCCGGTACCCTCGCCGGTAGGCTTCGTGGTAAAGAACGGCTCAAAGATCCGCGCCCTGATCGCGTCTGGAATGCCCGTGCCGTTGTCCCTGACCCTGATTTCGATCTTGTCGGGAAAGGCCTTGGTGGTCACCTTCAGCACCGGCTCGAAGCTTGGCGGAGCGCCATCGAGCCGCTTCTTGTTGGCCGCATGGAAGCCGTTGCCGATCAGATTTAGCAGAACACGGGTCAATTCTTGCGGATAAAGCTCGACCTGCCCGACTGTCGGATCAAAATCGCGTTCGAGCGTAATGTTGAACCCCGGCTTCTCGGCGCGCGCCCCGTGGTAGGCGAGGCTCAATGCTTCATCGACCGTCGCATTGAGATCGACCTGACGCCGTTCGCCACCGCTTTCACGGGAATGGGCCAACATGTTTTTCACAATCGAGTCCGCCCGCCGACCGTGATGCACGACCTTGGCCAGATTGCTCTTGAGCATACCGGCGATCTCGCCGACTTCTGCCTTTATCTTGGGATCGAGTGCAGTGTTGGCCGAGGCTATGGCGTCCTCGATCTCACCCACTAGTTCCACCGAGAGATCGGCGAAATTGTTGACGAAGTTGAGCGGGTTCTTGATCTCGTGCGCGACGCCGGCGGTGAGCTGGCCGAGGGATGCTAGCTTCTCGGTCTGCACCAGACGATCCTGGGCGGTACGCAGGTCTTCGAGCGATCCCTGCAGTTCCTTGGTGCGGGCCTGCACCTCGTCGAACAGTTGGGTGTTGTTGATCGCGATGACAGCCTGGTCGGCGAAGGTCGTGACCAGTTCAATCTGCTTTTGACTGAAAGCGGCTACTTCTGTCCGCGCTAGAATGATGACACCGATCAACTTGTGTTCGCGCACTAGCGGGACACCGAGCACGGTTCTTTGCTTTCCCACCGCTTGCCATTCTCGGTGCTGAAACTCTGGATCGGCTAGAACATCAGGTACGTGGATCGTTTTTCGGTCGAGTGCAACGCGGCCGGTTACTGTCCCGCGATCGATGGTGACCGGATGTTGGGCAAAATACTTTATGTGTTCGGTTTCCATCTGGTTGCCAGCCACCAGATGGCATTTGTCCCCGTCTGCTCTGGCGATGAAGGCGAACTCGGCCTCGCACAGCCGAGCGGCAGTTTGAACTATGACATCGAGTACCGGCTGCAGGTCCCTCGGCGACCGGCTGATGACATTCAGCACGTCTGAAGTCGCCGTCTGATATTCCAGCGCCTCGGTGACTTCCTTGGTGCGCGCCTGCAACTGCTCGAATAGTCGCGCGTTCTCGATAGCTATCACGGCCTGCTCGGCGAAAGTCTCGACCAGCGCGATTTGCTTGTCGGAGAACGGTTTGAGCTCCAACTTGTAGATTGTGATGGTGCCAACAAGTTCGTCGCCCCTGAGCATCGGGACAGAGAGTATTGTCCGGATCGGGTCGGCATCACGCCCGGCATAGGCATATTCGGGATCTTCTTGAACGTCGGGAACGTGCACCGTGCGCCGTTCCAGAGCAGCGCGTGCCGATATGCTGTGTCGCCCAAGGCTAATCGGATTGCTATCTATGAAATGCCGGAGTTCGAGGCCTGCGTTGTGGGAGGCGGCAGCTCGGAGGTACTCGCCGTCGAAGCGGAAAATGAATGCTCGCTCGGCCTCGCACAACCTGACGGCATTTTCGGCGACCGTGTCGAAAACGGGCTGCAGATCGAATGCCGAACGGCTGATGACTTTCAAAACCTCGGCGGTGGCAGTCTGCTGTTCGAGCGCCTCCTTGGTCTCGTTGAAGAGTTGCGTGTTCTGGATCGCGATTACCGCCTGGTCGGCGAACGACTGGGACAGCTTTATCTGCTCAGCCGTGAATGCGCGCGCCTCGGTGCGGGCGAAGGTCAGGACGCCCACACACTCGGCGCCACCCATGAGCGGTAAGAACAGGACCGAGCTGACGCCGTATATGTCGCGGACGCGTTGCTCGTGAGGAGGGAGATCTATCTTCGACCAATCCGGCAGGTGGAGGATGGAACGGGACCAGACAACCTGCGCTGGAAAATTGTGGGCGCGATCGATGGGCATCGGCTCGAGCAGGTCCCGGATCGGGCCGGCTCGGCTGGCGGCGGCGACATGCGTCAAGGTCTGGCCGTTGATCCGCAAGACGTGCGCGCCATCGCAGGCGAGCAGCCGCACCGCCGCCGCGACGATCGAATCGAAGACCGGCGTCACGTCGGTCGGCGACTGGCTGATCACGCGCAGAATGTCGGAGGTAGCGGTTTGTTGCGCCAGCGCCTCCTTGGTCTCGTTGAACAGCCGCGTGTTCTCGAGCGCAATCATCGCCTGGTCGCGGAACGATTCGGCGAGTGCGACCTCCTTTGCTTTGAATTCACGTACCTGACTGCTGGTGAATGCCAGCACCCCCACGCACTCGTCGCCCCGCAACAGGGGCAGAAAAAGCGCCGAGCAGGTTCCGAACTTCTCTTGAATGGCTCGCTCGTGCGGCGGCAGCTCGATTTGCGACCAGTCGGGGATTTGCAGCGTCGCCTTCGAAATGATCACCCGCGACGGGAAGTTATGGGCCGGATCGACGGGGTGGCTCGGCATCATGGTGACGATCGGGCCGGATTGGGTGGCACCGGCAACAGGCGCGAACGTCTTGCCATCGGTCCTCATCACGAACGCCCGGTCGGTGCGCAGCAGCCGCACCGCCGCCTCGACGATCGCATCGAAGACGGGCGTCACGTCGGTCGGCGACTGGCTGATCACGCGCAGAATGTCGGAGGTCACGGTCTGCTGTGCCAGCGACTCGTTCAGATCCGCAGTCCGCTCTTCAACCCTGCGTTCGAGCGTGTCTTGCGACTCCTGGATGCGTTCGGCCATCACGTTGAACCGACCAGCCAGCGCGCCGATCTCGTCGCCGCTGCGGACCAGGATGCGGCTGGCGAGGTCGCCCTCGCCGAGCTTTTGCGCACCGGCCTGCAACTCGGTGATGGGAACGACCATGCGCCGCGCCA
>JANNRP010000217.1:0-1725 GCA_031401535.1 Hyphomicrobiaceae bacterium
CTTTATCGAACGGCGTTTCGGCGGCGTACGCCATGCTGCGCAGCACTGGATGCAGCAGGAGCGCGGACAGGCCATACAACTTGATTAAGTCGCGACGCGAAAGTTTGGTGGCGGGTCGTGTCATGCGGTTTGGTGTCCGTAATCGCGTCAGCCGTAAAAGAGCCATATGCCAATCTGGTTGAGACGATTTAGTGATAGATGTTGAAACAATCCGTAAAGGCTTGGTCAGTCTTTACCTGTGCTTGAGCACAACCGCGTCAACTCCAGAATAATCCAACGGAGCGTGGTTTCTTCAACGGGCCTTCATGCAAGACCTCGCTGTCCAACGTCCTGAATTAACTAAATGAAAATGTCAGTTTTTTGTTCGCTTTATATTCCGCTAGTGGCGGCTTTGCGGTTCAGCGAGGTGGCAGGCGGCAGAATATGCGCATGGGCGATGATGGTAGACGCTGAGCACGAACAACAGCGTCGGGTCATGACCGTCTGGTTACGGATCTCACGCATCACGTGAGGAGATTTTGGAGGTCACGTCCGGAGTAATTTTATTATTGAAAGTCAATTAGTTAATGAGAGGTTAGCCAAAAACATCGTGTCTGGCATTTCAAGGACTTATCTGCCGTGTGGCTAACCCAGCACCGCCCTCATACGTGATGAGATATCCCGATCCGCCTTGAACTTCAAACCGACGGCGCTCATCGAAACCGCAGGTGTTCGTCAGCTCGCTACACGCACCGGCAGGCGTTTGTCCGGTAGGATCACGCGCCTCCAAAACGGGTTCCGAGATCGTTCGAAGAGCGGTCGGTCCCGAGGGTTAAGCAGCAGCGGCTAGCGGCGTCGATAAGCGGCGGTCGTGACCCACTGCAGAGCTCGCTTCGCTCAATCGACACGAGGTTGTGTACTCCCATGCTCACAGTGCTGTTGAGCCGATCAAATCGAAGGTGCTGACCTGTTGCGTGTCGCGCGCAAGCTGGTAGGCGACCCATGCCACGGCGACATCTTGGACCCCGCTGCCCGTGGAATCGAAAATAACAAGTTCATCATCCGACTGACGGCCAGACTTCGCATTCGCCGCCAGCTCGGCCAGATCGGCATGCACATCAGCGCGCGAAACCGTCTCCGATTTCAGTGCGTGGTAAAGATCGCCGCCCGCTGCGCAGGCATCAAGATCGTCAACAAGCATACGACTGCGGCGCATCAATGCGGGAGCGATTTCTTGCTTGCTCGGATTGTCCGCGCCCATGGCGGCAATAAAGCATCCCTTGAGCTCATAGTCGTTGGTGAGCACCGGCGAGCTTGACGTCGTGCAGGTGACGCAAATATCCGCGCCTTCAATCGCATCTCCAATGCTCAGTTCGGCAATGCAACGAAATCCCCAACTTGATTGATGATCTCGCGCGAACGCTTCGGCACGGGCGGTGTTCAGATCGAACACGCGAACGTCCTCCAGTTTGAAGCACGCTGAAATTGCGTCAAGTTGATAGCCAGCTTGGGCACCGCAGCCGATAATTGCTAATCGTTTCGAGTTCTTGCGAGCGCCATGTCGCGCGGCAAACGCTGCCGTTGCTGCTGTTCGGATTGCCGTCAGCGCCATCGACTCCATGATCGCAAGAGGGCGCCCATTGCGGGCGTCGACCAGAACGACGACGCCTTGGATCGTGGGCAATTGATTGAGTTCAACGTTTCCAGGAAGATTGACATTGATCTTCGCCGCAAAGCAATCGTGCG
>JANNRP010000218.1:0-6947 GCA_031401535.1 Hyphomicrobiaceae bacterium
TCTCGTGAAGGCGCAATTGGCCCAGGCTGAAGCCAATATCGCCCGTGACGTTGCGAGCCTTGCCGATGCAGAAGGTATCCTCGCACGGCGCGAGCAACTCGTGCGCCAGAAAATCACGTCCGAAGCGCTGCTTGATACGGCTAAAGCCAATGCCGGAGCCTTGCGAGCAAGCATTGCCGCCGGGCGCGCCGCACTCGACGTGCAGAAGACCCAACTCGACTATCTCACGATCCGCGCGCCGATCACGGGTCGGACGGGCAGCCTGACCGCCAAGCTCGGCACGGCGATCCGCGCGGCTGAGGCGGGTGCGCTTGTGACAATCAATCAAACCAAGCCGATTGCGGTGACATTCGCGATGCCTCAGACCGATTTGACGGCGCTGCGTCAGGCATTGTCCCGCGGCGCCAAGGCCGAAGTCGTTGTGCCCGGAGCGGTGCAGCTCCGCGTTCCAGCTGATCTGACATTCGTCGATAATCAGGTCGACAAATCGACTGGCACGGTGACTGCGAAGGTCACAAGCGCCAACGCCGATGAAACGTTGTGGCCTGGCCTTGCGGTCGAGGTGGAATTGACGGTCGAGGTCAAGCCCAAGATTCCAGCCGCTCCCGCGAGCGCCATCCTACCAGCACAACAAGGCATGATCGCTTGGGTGATCGGTTCCGACAACAAGGTGACACCGAGGCCGGTAGTCTTGGAGCGCATCGTCGGCCAGACGGCGTTCGTCACCGACGGCTTGAAGGCGGGTGACCGTGTGGTCACGGATGGCCAGTTGCGGCTTGCGCCCGGAGGTACGGTGACGATTCCAGAGCCGAAATCTGCGCCGGCCGCCAAAGGCAAGAGCCCCGAGGCAAAGGGCACGACGCCCGACGCCAAGTCAGCGCCGCGCACTTGACGGCCCGACAGCGCGCATCAACGACGCTTTGGAGTTTTCTTTACCATGGGTCTATCAGAGCTTTGCATCCGGCGCCCGGTGATGACGACCCTGTTCATGGCGTCGTTGCTGCTCGCAGGCCTCACCGGCTACCGACAACTGCCGATTGCTGCCATTCCGCGCATCGACGTGCCGACGATTACGATCTCGGCGCAGTTGCCGGGCGCCAGCCCCGATACGATGGCCGTGTCGGTTGCAGCTCCGCTGGAGCGGCAATTCGCGACCATCGCCGGCGTCAAGGATATCACCTCGACCAGCACTGAAGGCTCTACCGCGATCACGCTCGAGTTCGACCTCAACCGCAACATCGATTCTGCCGCGCTGGATGTGCAGTCAGCGATCTCGGTGGCAACCACGCGGTTGCCGTCGGAAATCTCCGCGCCGCCGAGCTTCCGCAAGGTCAATCCGGCAGACAGCCCCGTAATTTTCATGGCGCTGACGTCGGACACGGCGCAGGCGCAAGTGATGAACGAGTTTGCCGACAAAGTGATGAGCCCGAGGCTTTCGACCCTTCCCGGCGTCGCCCAGGTCAATATCAATGGCGCTCAGAAGCGGGCCGTCCGTATAAAGTTCGACCTCGACGCCCTGGCAGCTCGGGGCATTGGCGTCGATGAGATACGCACGGCGGTCGGCGCATTGACGTCGGTGTCGCCGCTCGGCTCGATCCGCACTGAGCGGCAGGTCTATATGTTGGAAACCAAATCTGCCGAGCCGACGGCTGCCTACTTCAGGCCCGTGGTGATCGCCTGGCGCAATGGCTCACCCGTGCGACTGCAGGATGTGGCAAAGGTCGAAGATTCTGTCGAAAACGAGGAGGCGCGCGCTGAATTCAACGGCAAGCGGGCGATAACGGTTTCGGTGCAACGACAACCCGACGCCAATACGGTGGCGGTAACGAGTGCGGTGAAGGCGCTGTTACCCCGTTTTCAAGAGGAACTGCCACCCACGATCCAACTGCAGGTTCTGAGCGACCGCTCGGAGTCGATCCGCGATAGTGTTCACGATGTGCAGTTGACGCTGCTTTTGACCGCTGGGCTGGTGATTCTGGTCATCCTGGCGTTCCTTCGCACCTGGCGCGCAACCATCATACCAGCTATCGCGCTACCGTTGTCGATCGTCGGCACCTTTGCTGGCATGGCGTTGCTCGGTTTCTCGCTCGATAACGTGACACTGCTGGCACTCACTCTGGCGCTCGGCTTCGTTGTCGACGACGCCATCGTCGTACTCGAAAATATCGTGCGCTACATCGAGCAGGGCATGAAACCCTTCGATGCCGCCATGAAGGGCTCGAAGGAGATCGGCTTCACGGTGCTGTCGATAACGGTGTCGCTGGTGGCGGTGTTCATTCCGATTTTGTTCATGGGCGGCGTTGTCGGACGCTTCTTCTTCTCATTTGCGATGACGATTAGCATTGCCATTCTGCTTTCAGGGTTCATCGCTTTGACCCTGACGCCGATGTTGGCTGCGCGCATGCTGTCGTCGCACCACGACGAAAAACCGGGTCGGATCAGCCGCGCGTTCGAGGCCGTCTACAACGCTATCGCCAAAGCCTATGAAGTGACGCTCGACTGGTCGTTGAGGGCACGTTGGCTGATGCTGATGCTGACGTTCGGCACTGTTGTTGCGACTGTGTTATTGTTCGGGGCGGTCAAGAAAGGCTTTATGCCCATCGAGGATACCGCGATCATCCTCGTGCGTACCGAAGCAGCGCCCGATATTTCGTTCCAGGCAATGTTGGAGCGTCAGCGCCGGGTGGCCGAAGTCATCCGAACCGACCCCGACGTGCTCTACGTCAATTCTAACGTGGCGGCCGGCGGCTTCAATCAGACGACCCTCAATCGTGGCAATATCTTTACGCAATTGAAGCCGCGCCACGAACGCGCTGGCCGGGTCGATATCACCGTGGTGCAGAACCGTTTGCGGCAACGGCTTGCGGGTGTCACAGGTATTCGCGCGTTTCCGCAGCCATTGCAGAACATCCGCATCGGCAGTCGCGGTGGTGCGGCGGCCTATCAGTACACGCTGTCGAGCGTCGACCAGGAACAGCTTTATACTTATGCTGCGCGGCTGACCGATCAGGTCAAAGGCACCACAGGCTTCACTGATGTAACGAGTGATCTCCAGTTGGGCGCGCGGCAGGTAACGATTGCAGTCGATCGTGATGCGCTGGCCCGTTACAGCGTGACCAACGAAGCGGTCCGTTCGACACTCTACTCAGCCTTCGGAACGCGCAAGATCGCAACTGTGTTTACATCGGCCAACGACTATGCGGTGATCCTTGAAGCTGACAAGTCACTGCTCCTTGATCCGGGTGCGCTGTCCAAGATCTACGTCAAATCAACGAATGCGCAGCTTGTGCGGCTGGATACGATAGCAACAGTAAAACTCGGTGCAGGGCCCATCGCCGTCGCGCGCCAGAGCCAGTTACCGGCCGTCACGGTCACTTTCAACTTATCGCCAGGATTTACTCTTGGCGAGGCGGTGACGGCGATGGCCGGGGCCGAACGGCAGGTCAATATGCCGACCTCCATCAACGGCCAATTCGCCGGCACCGCGCAAGTGTTCCAGGATAGCTTCCGGGATCAACCGCTGCTAATTCTAGCGGCGGTCATCACGATCTATATCGTGCTCGGCATTCTGTACGAGAGCTTTATTCACCCGATAACGATTCTGTCGGGACTGCCGTCGGCGAGCCTTGGCGCGTTGCTGACCCTGTGGGTATTCGGAACCGAGCTATCGATCATCGCGATGATCGGCATCATCCTGCTGATCGGTATCGTCAAGAAAAACGCGATCATGATGATCGACTTCGCGATCGAGCGACGAAGTCATGGGGCAACCGCGCATGAGGCGATCCGTGAAGCTTGCTTGCTTCGCTTCCGCCCGATCATCATGACGACGATGGCAGCGCTGTTTGGCACATTGCCGATCGCTGTCGGATTTGGCGCGGGCGCGGAACTGCGTCAGCCGCTGGGCCTTGCGGTTGTCGGTGGGCTCGCGGTATCGCAGTTGCTGACGCTCTACATCACTCCGGCTATCTACCTCGCGTTCGAAGGGCTATCGACGTGGGTTGGTCGGAGCAAGAAAGTAGCTCCGCGCGGTGGCATGGCGTCGCCCGTTGCAGTGCCAGGGGAATGATCAAATCACCTCGGCGATCCGCGTGATCGTTTGCGTGAACCGGCGTTCGGCGGACTCGCGAAGAGCGTGGCGTCCGTCGATCACCACGCGATGTCCGTTGACCCATACGTCCTTGACGGGCGATCGGGCGCTCGCAAAAATCCAGGCATCGAGCACGGAATCGCGCGTGCGACCGGCGAGTTCGACCGAGGCGCCGTCGAGGATCACTAGATCCGCCGAATGCCCGGGCGCGAGACCGTAAAGGCCTTGACCTGCCGCCTGTGCGCCGCCGGCCAGTGCCGCATCAAAGAGCGTGCGTGCAATTGATTGCCCGGCATCGCCCAACCGATTGCGACGTCGGTCGCGTAGACGCTGGCCGTATTCGAGCGTACGCAGTTCTTCTGCGACTGAAATCAATACATTCGAATCTGTACCGATGCCAAATCGACCACCTGCCGCGCGGTAGTCCACGGCTGGAAATATGCCGTCACCCAGGTTCGCTTCCGTGATCGGGCACAGTCCGGCGACGCCATGCGACGACGCCAGCCGTTGCATCTCGTCCGGGGTTATATGCGTTGCATGGATCAGGCACCACGCGACATCGACAAGCCCGGTATCCAGCAGCCACTCGACCGGCCGCCTGCCCGACCATGCGAGGCAGTCGGCGACTTCTTTTTCCTGCTCGGCAACGTGAATGTGGATCGGCCCTTTGCCCCCAAACGCTTTAGTAACACGGCTGAGATCGTCGGGTGTCACCGCTCGCAGCGAGTGCGGCGCCATGCCGATGGATGACGTGGCAAGGCCAGAGATGGCATCAGCTGATGCATCACGCAGGGCGACAAATTGGTCGGCGTTGTTCAAAAAACGACGCTGGCCGTGTGTCGCGGGCTGTCCGCCGAAACCACCGTGCGCGTAGAACACCGGCAGCAACGTGAGGCCGATGCCGGTCGCAGATGCTGCTGCCGCGATGCGGGTGGCCATTTCCGCTATGTTGGCATAGGGGCGGCCGTCGATGTCGTGGTGCAAGTAGTGGAATTCGCAAACGCGCGTATAGCCCGCCTCAAGCATCTCGATGTAGGCCAGCGTTGCAATCGCCTCGACGTCGTCGGGAGTCAGTTGGTCAAGGAATTTGTACATGACGTCGCGCCAAGTCCAGAAGCTGTCCTCCGATGCTCCCGCCCGCTCGGCGAGCCCCGCCATGCCGCGCTGGAATGCGTGACTGTGAAGATTGATCATGCCGGGCACGGCAATGTGCGCCGTCGCATGGGCAGTGCTTTTGATCGTGCGTACCTTCGCATCATCGACGCTGATGGTGGCGCCTTGCACCCAGCCTTCGAGGGTCAACGCCTGCCCAACCGTGATCTCTTGCATCATAACCCTTGACCTCTTTGCCGCGACTGGCCAGCCTCACCCCAAACGCAACGACTAAGGTCGCCCGGAATGCCTGTGTTCAGCAATGCCAGAATTGCGACGATGGACCCGGCCGTGCCCGGTCTTGGCATCATCGAGAAGGGCGCGATCCACGCCGATGCGCAGGGCGTGATCACCTGGATCGGTGCCGCGAATGACCAACCCAATACCGATCCGGCTACTGTGACCGACCTCGGCGGCCGCCTGATGACACCGGGCCTGATCGATTGTCACACGCACCTCGTCTGGGGCGGCAATCGTGCTGACGAGTTCGAGCAGCGGCTGGCAGGACGTAGCTACACCGAGATCGCACAGTCAGGCGGCGGCATTGTCTCGACCGTTAAAGCGACACGCGCCGCTACCGAGCAGCAGTTGATCGATGCGGCAGCCAAGCGCTTGGTGCCGCTGATGGCCGATGGCGTGACGACCGTCGAAATCAAATCCGGCTATGGCCTCGATCTCGAAACCGAGTTGAAGCAGTTGCGTGCCGCCCGTGCAGTGTCCAAGGCGGTTGTCGCCGGCATTGACGTGATGACAACGTTCCTTGGCGCCCACGCGCTCCCACCCGAAGCCAACGGCGACAAGGATCGCTATATCGAACTGGTGACGACCAAAATGATCCCGGCAATCGCGGGCGAACGCCTCGCTGATGCGGTCGACGCCTTCATGGAGGGCATCGCGTTTTCTGATCTTCAAACCGCCCGGGTATTCACTGCCGCCAAGGCGCACGGCTTGCCGGTGAAGCTGCACGCCGACCAGCTATCGAACCTCGGCGGTGCTGCGTTGGCTGCAGGGCACAGCGCACTATCTGCCGACCATCTCGAATACACCGATGAGGCAGGCGCGGCGGCGCTTGCCAAAGCGGGCACGGTTGCCGTGATCCTGCCCGGCGCGTTCTACTATCTGCGCGAAACCCAGAAACCACCGATCGCGTACTTCCGCAAACACGGTACGATTATGGCGGTATCGACTGATGCTAACCCCGGATCGTCGCCCATCCTGTCGCTGCGGCTCGCCATGAATATGGCTTGTATTTTATTCGGATTGACGGTTGACGAAGTGCTGCTCGGCGTCACACGCCATGCCGCAAAGGCGCTCGGTCGTTCCGACGTCGGCGTGCTGAAGGTCGGCGCAAAATGCGACCTTGCCGTGTGGGACGCCACGTCACCCGGTGCACTGGTTTACGAGTTGGGCAGTAGCCCACTGTATCGACGAATCTGGAGGGGGCGATGACGCCAACGATTACGCTGACGCCCGGCGCGGTGACGCTGCTTGATCTCCGGCGGATCCTCGACGGTGCACCCGCTGCCCTCGATCCAAAATTCTGGCCGCGTGTGGAGCGTGCGGCAAAGATCATCGCCGATGCTGCGACTGGCGTGCCGCCCGTTTACGGCGTCAACACAGGCTTCGGTAAGCTTGCCTCGAAGCGCATCCCACCGGATCAAACTGAACTGCTGCAGCGCAATCTGATCTTGTCCCATTGCTGCGG
>JANNRP010000219.1:0-1892 GCA_031401535.1 Hyphomicrobiaceae bacterium
CTGCCACGCCGCGCTCGTCGCCATGCGCTGGCCGGTCGGCTTCGTCTGCCCGAAGCGCGGCGAAGCCAAGCACAGCTGCACGGCGGTGCGGCGCATTTTCCAATGCTCGGCCTGCCGCAAGCAGACCTCGGCTTTGAGTCGTGCAACGACCGCTGCCTTCTGATCAGTCAGCACGTCCGCCTCAATTTCAGTGACGCCGGGTTTCGCCGCCACGGCCTTGGCGGTCGTCGCGGTGTCGCCTGTGCCGTATTTAATACAAACATGTCGGCACCAAGACCACCTCTCAGCGTGTCATTGCCGGCGCCGCCGTCGATGATAATGTCGGCGCCATTGCCCTCAATCACGTTGGCTGGCGTGTTGCCGGTGCCGTTGATCGCGGACCAGGACACGAATGGCACGCTCCACAATGAGCTTGCCAGCCGCCACGCCAGAAGTGCAACAGGGGAAAGCTTGGTCACGGCGAGTCACAGAACGCGATGTTGCTACGTTGAGTTACAAAGTTCTCTGAGAGGGTGTTGACTGTCGATGGCAGCGCAGTGCCAATGCAAAAGGCCCGCCTCTTTCGAGGGCGGACCTATCGTCCTCGGGATTACCGGGGCGTGCAGCGAACGCGAGCAATCACGCTGTTCGTTGGGGCGATTACTTCGCCTTTTCCAGTTTCGTGACCATCATTTGTCCATTCACTTTGTCGACGTGGAAGTCTATCTTGTCGCCAACCTTGACGGCTTTGACCATCGCAAGGTCGGCCGCTTTGAATATCATCTCCATGGCGTCCATGTTGAACTTCTTGATCGGGCCGTGCTGGATCGTGAGCTTGGCTTGAGCCTCATCGATCTTCGTGACTTGGCCTCGGGTGACTTCGCCATCAGCCATAGCGCTTGTGGTGAATAATGCGAGCGTGAACGCTATGACGACAGTGTGACGAACGATCATGATGATTGGTTCCAGTGGTTTGCTTTGAGTGGATGCAGGCGTCCTGATCAGCGGCCCTGTCGTTGCAGCTGGTCAAAGAACTTTTTGGAATCCAGCCTCACAGTTGCGGACTGGTCGGGCGTCGTCGGACGATGTGCAAACGCGTTTGTTGCAAACGCAGGGAACAGAGCTGCAAGTGTTGCAGTCAGGAACAGCTTTCTCATGGTGGGCTCTCGGTTGAGGGTTGAAGCAAGGATAGTGACGCTTGCGGCTCGCACGAAGAATGCGCACCGCAGCAGTGTTTATTTCCCGTTGCGATCGATCTGGTCGAACAGCTGCTTCGCGAAATCCGGCTTGGAGACTGCCTTCTGCTGTGCAGTATGAGCGGAAGCAGCCGTGGCAAACGTCGAGAGGGCCAGGGCGGCTGCGATGATCATCGTTTTCATGGGATTTTGTCCTGTTGCTAATGCCGCATGTTGCGGTCGGCTAGTTCTGTCCGGCTGACGTTCAAGTACGCAGCCGACGAGAACAGGGATAGGCGACATCGCCCATCGGTGCGAGCGAACACGGGTCACGGACTGTCACCGTTCGCGCATTGGTTACGTGGAGTTACCAAGTGTAGAGAAAATGCCAATGGCACTCTCGCAACCGGCGACAGTGAACAAGATCACGAAGGCATGAACCTGCCTTGCCAATCCGATTTGTTACGCGCCGTTACAAACGCGCTCGACCAGCCAAGCCCGTCCTTCGACTATGCTGGCACAAAGCTTACCGGGGGAGACATGACCGCCACACAGCACATCCTCGTCGTCGACGACGACCGCGAGATCAGAGACCTCATCAGCAAATTTTTGAAGAAGAATGGCTACCGTGTTGATGCTGCGGCCAATGGCAAGGAGATGCGCGCAGCGCTGGTCGCATCGAGCGTCGACCTGATAGTACTCGACAGGGTCATGCCGGGCGAGGACGGGCTGCATTTG
>JANNRP010000220.1:0-7224 GCA_031401535.1 Hyphomicrobiaceae bacterium
CCTGCTCGACACCTATCATCGGGCACGCAAGTCCGACGTCGACGCGCGTACGACCGCAGTTGATCTGCTGAACCGGTCATTGTTGATGGATGTACTGCCATCGCAACTCGTACGCGGCCTGGGGCTGCACATGATTGCCAATTTCGATCGCTTGAGGCGCTTCGCGATGACCAAGGGGATGCAGCCGGACGGTACACTGCCGCGCCTGATGCAAGCGCACCCGATCCAGGCTTGACGGATCGGGTGGTCTAGGGCCACCAGTGCAGGCGACCGTTACCGATCAAGCCACGTGCCCATAGAGTTCCAGCCACATGCCCGCTCCAACGCCGTTCCTGCGGGACCTGCAATTCAGGCTCGAATATGCCCTGCTGCGATTGATCGTCGGCATCGTGCGCAGCGTGCCTCTAGACCGGGCAAGCGCTTGGTCCGGGCGTGCATGGCGCGTGCTTGCTCCGGTGCTGTCGCCGAAGCGCCACCAACGCGCGCTCGACAATCTGGCGATTGCGTTTCCCGAGATATCGCAGAGTGAGCGGCAACGCATCGCGCTCGCCCATTGGGACAACCTCGGTCGCGTGATGGCAGAGACAATGCAATTGGACCGGATACTCGCTGATCGGTCGCGCATTGAAATCGCCAATCTGCCGGTATTTGCCCGCTACCGCGACAAGCTGGGCCCGATCGTCGGCGTGTCGCTGCATATGGGAAACTGGGAACTGGCGATCTGGCCGCTAACGGTCGCCGGCGCCGCGCCTGCCGCCGTCTATCGCTCGGTGAACAACCCCTATGTCGACCAGTACCTGCGCGATCAGCGCCGCGACTTATATCCGGGCGGCCTGCTGGGTCGCGGCAAAGTAGAGGGTGAGCACGGCGAGGGCCAGAAAGCCGCCCGTTTCATCATGGGCTACGTCAAGCGCGGTGGCCGACTGGGGCTGGTTGCGGACCTGTACGACCGCACCGGCATTCCTGTGCCGTTTTTCGGCAAGCCGGCCCGCACCGTGATGATGCCAGCCATGATCGCACGGCGGGTAGGTGCCCGGGTCTGGCTCGCCCGCTGCACGCGGCTGGGGGCCGCCGCGAAGTTTCGCATTGAACTCGTCGAGTTGCGTATCCCGCGCACAGTCGATCACGCGGACGACATTCGCACGGCAACCGCTGCCATGCAGCAGCAGTTCGAAGCCTGGGTGCGGGAAGCTCCAGAGCAATGGATGTGGAGCAACCGGCGCTGGAGTTGAGGCAGACCTATGGTAAGGGAGGCTCGTTGTGGCGATCGCCGCGCTACTATAGTTCCACTAGCCCATACGAGCCATCATGCCATCGACCCGCACGCCGCAGAAATTCTTCACGCCGTTAGCGATCGGGGCGCCGCAGCCGCTCAGGTCGCTGCCGGTGCGGCTCGAACGCATGATCCACTTCGTGCCGCCCCACAACGAGAAAATTCGGGCAAAAATCGGCGAGTTGAAGGGCCAGGTCGACGTCATCCTCGGCAATCTGGAGGACGCCATAGCCGCCGACCAGAAAGCCGCCGCCCGTGCCGGCTTTATTCAGATGGCCCGCGATAACGACTTCGGCGCAACGGGCTTGTGGACTCGCGTCAACTGCTTGAATTCGCCATGGTTTCTTGACGACGTCATCGATCTGGTGGCGGCCGTCGGCAGCAAGATTGATGTGGTGATGCTGCCTAAAGTCGAAGGTCCGTGGGATATCCATTATCTCGACCAACTGTTGGCTCAGCTCGAAGCCCGGCACAACGTTTCGAAGCCAATCCTGATCCACGCAATCCTGGAGACGGCCGAGGGTGTCTCAAACATCGAGGAAATTGCCAGCGCTAGCCCGCGCATGCACGGCATGAGCTTAGGCCCGGCCGATCTGGCGGCGTCACGCGGCATGAAAACCACCCGCGTCGGCGGCGGTCATCCCAGCTATGGCGTGCTCGCCGACGCAGGGGCAATTGGTGCGCCACGCGCGTTCTATCAGCAGGACCTGTGGCACTATACCGTGGCGCGAATGGTCGACGCCTGCCAGCGCTGTGGCATCAAGGCATTTTATGGTCCATTTGGGGACTTTTCCGATCCAGCCGCCTGTGAAGCGCAGTTCCGCAACGCCTTCCTGATGGGATGCTCAGGCACCTGGACGCTACATCCATCGCAAATCGAAATCGCGGGCCGCGTATTCAGCCCTGATGCTGGCGAGGTCATGTTCGCCCGGAAGATCCTGGCCGCGATGCCGGATGGTACCGGCGCTGTCATGATCGACGGCAAAATGCAGGACGACGCCACCTGGAAACAGGCCAAGGTCATCGTCGATCTTGCTCATCTCGTTGCGGCGAAAGATACTGATGCCGCCGCACGCTATGGACTTTGATGGCCGACAGGGGCTAGGTCAGGCCCCCGAACAGGTCAGCGCGACGCGACCGGCGCCGCAACAGAAGTGATTATGGCAGTCAAACCTCGCAAAACCAGAGTTAAGTCCAAAGTTCGCAAGGCAAAATTTGCCTTGGGTTCGGTCGTGCGGCACCGGTTCTTCCCGTTCCGTGGCGTTGTGTTCGATATTGATCCGGTGTTCGACAACACCGAGGAGTGGTGGCTGTCGATCCCGGAAGAGATGCGCCCGCGCAAGGACCAACCATTCTACCATCTGCTGGCCGAGAACGATGAGACAACCTACATCGCCTACGTCTCGGAGCAGAACCTGCTCGCCGATACGACGGGCAAACCAGTGAAGCACCCACGCGTGCCGGAGTTGTTCGCCCGCGAAGCCGGTGGCACCTACAGGGCGACGTTTCTCCAGGCGCACTGATGGTGACCCAGCGTCGATCTGAGTTGTGAGCAATCGGTTCCGCCGCGCGGTAGCGCTTACTTTTGTCGGCGGCACTTCACCTGGTAAATTGGTGAGCCAGACCTCGGCGGCGCCCGCAGTTCAACAAAGCAAAAGCCGCCAGGACGGGTGGTCCTGACGGCTTTTCAATTTTTCACCCTCAACGACGATCAGGGCTTCTTTGCCGCTGGCGCCGCAGCAACCGGCGCGGCAGGCGCTGCCGGTGCAGCCTTCTGCTGTTCCTGATACTGCTTCATCAACTCTTCCTGACGGGCACGGATCTGCATCATCAACTTGCCACGCGCTTCGCCGTAGACCTTATTATCAACCGCCGCTCCAGCCTGAGCGGTGGTGAAGCCATCGAGCGGCACCGGGAACGCGATCGGCTGGGCCGCCCCGTTCATCGCAAGCACCATGATCCCACCACCGGTTTTCATGGCATCAATGAGCTCTTTAGTTGCTTCCATCTCGGCGGTGCAGCCGGCCGGGTGGCACAGCGTGTACTTGAGGTCGACCGGTTTCAGCACCTTGTCGTCAATCTTCTCGTTCTTGGACGCCTTGGCCCACAAATCCTTGGTATAAACGGCAGCCTTGATGCCCGGCGGGATTGCCATGCCCAGCGGCACCATCACCATCAGATGTTGCTTGTCGGCGCCTTCAACCTGACGCAGAGCAGCCGAAACCATCACCATACCCGTGTTGCCGTCGAGCCGCTCGTGGTGAGTGAGACAGATGTTCTTTTCCTGAGCCTGTGGCTTGCCGTCCTTGTCCGGGAACTGCAATGTCGCCTTCTCGCATAGCTTTACCCAAGCGCTCTGCGGAGCCGCAGCCGCCGCAGCGGCGGCTGGAGCAGCGGCAGCAGCGGGCGGGGCAGCGCCCTTCGGCGGCGCCTTTGCAGGCGCCGTTTGCGCAAGGGCAGCGCCAGCCGCCAACACGCTGAAACCAGCGAAAGCCACTGTTGCCCGGACCCAACGCGTGGTCGAAACGTCACGATATGCCATTGTCTGTCCAACCTTCTCGATTGCGAGCGGGGCGAACCCGTTCAACTCTTCGGAAAAATTTCTGTTGTGGCGGGCGGTTCCGGCTGCGCACAACGTGAAGGAAACCCACCCTGCATTCGCAGCCGGACTAAGAACCCGATTGCGGCAATCCCGTGGCCAATGTCATCTCGCCACCGATCAGCCTTGTGTATGAGATTAGTCGAGTGGCAGTAGAGCAACGCACAGGCGTTGTAAGAGCGGTTTGCTTGCCTCGCGTTTTACGGCGTTTCAAGCCTTTGCAGCTAAGGATACCGACCGCGCATGCGTCGATTGACCACGACCACCATATTACTTCTCGGACTTGCCGTAACTGTGGCTTTGTCGCCGCCCGTGCAAGCGAGCGACGGCCTGCACGGCATTGCCATGCATGGATCACCGGCCCTTCCACCCGGCTTCTTATATTTCCCCCAGGTCAACCCAGATGCCCCCAAAGGCGGCCGCTTGAACCTCGGCGCTCAAGGCACATTCGACAGCCTCAATCCCTACATCATCAAGGGTGTCCCGGCGCAAGGCTTACGCGACTACGTCTATGAAAGCCTGCTGGCGCGGTCGCCGGACGAACCCTTCACGTTATACGGGCTGCTGGCAGGTACGATCGACGTGCCCGAGGATCGCAGCAGCATTACCTTCCATCTCCGTCCCGAAGCACAGTTCTCCGATGGACGACCGGTCACCGCCGACGACGTGCTGTTTTCGCTCGCGATGTTGCGGGACAAGGGGTTTCCGTACCATCGCAGCTATTACAAGAAAGTCGCCAAGGCCGAGGCGATCGATGCGCGGACGGTACGTCTCACCTTCGAGGCCGCCGGTGATCGCGAAATGCCACTCATCATGGGGCTGATGCCCGTGTTACCGCGGCATCGCTTCACGCCTGAGAGTTTCGAGCGCACCACCTTGGAGCCACCGATCGGCAGTGGCCCCTATATCGTGGCAAACGTCGACGCTGGCCGCGCCATCACCTACCGCCGTAATTCCAATCATTGGGCACGCAACCTCAATGTGTTGCGCGGGCGTTTCAACTTCGACGAGGTACGGTTCGAATACTACCGCGACAGCAACGCCCTGTTCGAAGCCTTCAAGTCCGGCGATATCGATGCACGCAGTGAGGACGACCCCGGCCGCTGGGCCGAGGGCTATCGCGTGCCGCCCGTGACCGAAGGCCGGATCTTGAAACGGGAATTCCCCACCGGCTTGCCAGCCGGCATGTCGGCACTGGCATTCAACACTCGCAAACCCGTGTTCGCCGATGCGCGCGTCCGGCGCGCCCTGATCCTCAGCTTTGATTTTGCGTGGATCAATCGCAGTCTCTATCACGGGCTATACACGCGGTCCGAGAGCATGTTTCAGCGCTCGCTACTGGCGGCAAACGGTCGGCCAGCCGATGACATTGAGCGGGCGCTACTTGCCCAATTCCCTGACGCCTTAAAGCCCGGTTGGCTCGATGGTTCTGCCAAACAGCCTGAGAGCGATGGCAGCGGCGGCAACCGTGACAACCTCCGTGCGGCCTCAAAACTTCTGAACGAGGCGGGCTATAGTCTCGAAGGCGAAGTTCTGATCCATCAAACGACCCGACAGCCGTTGAGTTTCGAGTTCCTGGCCCGCACGCGCGCGCAAGAACGCCTGATGCTCACCTATGAGAAATCGCTGCGCCAACTCGGCATCCGAGTGCAGATCCGGCAAGTCGACGACGCGCAATATTGGGCGCGCCTCAAGTCATTCGACTTCGACATGATCCAGTGGAACTGGGGGGCGTCGTTGTCACCCGGTAACGAACAGCTCAACCGCTGGAGCAGCGCCTCGGCCGATACGGTCGGCTCGCTCAATTTTCCGGGGGTGAAGAACCCGACCGTCGACGCCATGATCGCGAGCCTGCTGTCAGCCGGCGACGCACAGCGCTTCACCTCTGCAGTCCGCGCACTCGACCGGGTGCTGATGTCGGGCGACTATGTAGTGCCCTTGTTCCATGTCCAGAACCAATGGATCGCCCATTGGCGGCACCTCAAAGCACCGAAGGAGACGGCCCTGTTCGGCGCTGATTTTGATACCTGGTGGCAGGAGGGGGAGAAGTGACTGTGTTGACGTACACCGGCGAGCTTCCACCTGCGCGCTTTAACATGGCAGCCTACTGCGTTGGCCGTGCGGCACGCGCCGCGCCGGACAAGGCGGGGCTCGTCGTCGTCACGGCCCCCAAGGCGCCGCCCGCCGAGATCTGGAGCTTTGCCCGCCTCGAGGCCGCCGTGCTCAACGTCGCCGGTGCGCTGGCTGCACTGAAGCTTGCGCCCGGCGCGCGCATCCTCATCAGGCTCGACAACACCAGCGACTACGCCCTGATGTTCTTTGGCGCGGTGGCGGCAGGCTACGTGCCGATCCCCGCCTCTACACAGCTCACCGAACCGGAAGTCGCCTTCCTGATCGAGAACAGCGGCGCTGAGGTCGTGTGTGTTGCCGATCATCTGGCCATGTCACCTCTTCCCGCCGGTGTTCGTGCGATCCCATCGCGCGAGGTGGCCCGCATGATCGCGGATGGACCACGTGGCGCCTACGCCGACACCGCGGCCAACGACCCGGCCTACCTGATCTACACCTCGGGCACGACCTCGAAACCGAAAGGCGTGCTGCACGCCCACCGCGCCGCCTGGGGCCGCCGCCCGATGTACGACGGCTGGTATGGCATCACGCCCGATGACCGCGTGCTGCATGCGGGCGCATTCAATTGGACGTATACACTCGGTGTCGGTCTCACCGATCCCTGGGCCAATGGCGCCACCTCGATCATTTATACCGGCGACAAGGACCCGGCCCTCTGGCCCCAACTGATTGCCGACCACGATGCGACGATCTTTGCAGCCGTGCCCGGCCTCTACCGGCAGATCCTGAAATATGGTCAGCCAACGGCCAAGTCCTTCGGCAAGCTGCGGCACGGGCTGACCGCCGGTGAAGCGCCGCCACCGGGCTTCTTTGAAGCCTGGCACGAGCAGACCGGCTTGCACCTTTATGAGTCGATCGGCATGAGCGAGTTGTCAACGTTCATCTCTACAAGCCCGATGGTGCCA
This sequence comes from Hyphomicrobiaceae bacterium, assembly GCA_031401535.1. GTDB lineage: Bacteria > Pseudomonadota > Alphaproteobacteria > Rhizobiales > Hyphomicrobiaceae > JAKFWF01. The sequence continues at coordinate 6,908 of JANNRP010000220.1, forward strand.
CGGCGCGTCGGCGCCATCGGGCGGCCACAGCTAGGCCGTTGCGTTGCCATTCTCGACCAGGATGGCGGCACGACACCGGTAAAGTCGGGCGACGTCGGCCTGCTCGCCGTCCATCGCAGTGACCCAGGGCTGATGCTCGGCTATTGGCACCGTCCCGATGAGGAGGCCGACGTCCTGCGCGGCGACTGGTTCATCGGCGGCGATCTCGCCAGCATGGATGACGACGGCTACGTCACGCACCACGGCCGCGCCAACGACATCATGAAGGCCGGCGGCTATCGCGTTGCGCCGCAGGAAGTCGAAGCGGTCATCGCCGC
>JANNRP010000221.1:0-2149 GCA_031401535.1 Hyphomicrobiaceae bacterium
CCGTCGCACTGGCAGCGACCCTGTTGCTAGTCGGAGCCAGCTTCTTCATTGCCGACGGCATTCAGACGGTCGCGGCAGGCGCCCTGCGCGGCATGAGCGACACACGCCTGCCGCTGATGATGGCCGGATTCAGCTTCTGGATCATCGGGTTTGTCGTCGCCTACATGCTCGCATTTACCTTCAATCTCGGCGCCATCGGAGTCTGGATTGGCTTGTCGTTGGGGCTCATGGTTTACGCAGTCCTGCTGGTCTGGCGCTTCCACCGCTTGACGACACCCTCTGGCGCTCGATGAAGCCGGAGGCTAAACGTGCGCAAAAACCGATCGAGAAAGTGCGTATCGATGGCAGTCCCCAACCAGCCCAAAGCACCTTCATTGTTTCCCGGCACAGTCGCGCTGCGATCTCGGAAGTGACGCCCTAGTATTGCCCAACCTTTGGCCACGCCACTGATCGAACGTTTGATCACCGACTCAATTCTGGAACAAGATTTACGCTTAGATGATGCGAAAGTTCATGGACTTCGCGAATTTCTAGAAAATTTATTAGCATTGTCATGCGATCGATAATTGAAATGATCGAGCGGAAAGAAGTATCACGATGAGCGATAATTCGGCAAGGCAACATTGGCTCCAAGAGGACATAAACGTACTCGATGCAATTCGCACTTATCTTCGAAAGCATTTATATCTCACTGGAATTGCGGCTTTTTTCCTTTTTTCTGCCTTGGCAAACCCGAAAGGGGATGTGCTAACTGGCGCTGCGCTAGCCTTGATTGTGCTAATTGGCATTCCGCCCGTCATTTCACTTTGGCAAATGTCACGACGCTTCGGCGCTATTGGTCTGATGATTAGTCAAATCATGGTGTTCGGCATGATTGCGCCAAAGTCGGATAAAGTTTCGTCTTCTCAGATCCCGTCGCAAGATCAGTCATTTTCTGAATCACGTAGCAGCGCCCTTCTTCCAACACTGACCGAAGGTTCTCTTGATCCCTTTTCGCGACATGACATTTGCCGTGGTGCCATCTCGTTGGTGATGGGAAGGCCCGTTAACACTATGGATGTGCACACCAGTAATGATGACATCACCAGGATTTCGTACACCCGACCCGCGGATGGCACGCACTGGGCTTACCGCTGCCGGATCGGTAATGGCAAAATAGTTTGGGCGACAGATACAGGGCGCTGGCGGGACGATATTAGATTTGAGACAAGCCCAAAATCATTGACGTTGGTGTGGCGCCATGAGGACGGCTCGTCTTCCAGATTGTCTTTAGCAGTGTCGAACTTCAATTGATATTCTTGTTCGCCACGCCTTCGATGGATTGATCCGCCCAATTCACTCTGCCCGCTTTGTCAGCGATGGTCCGCTTCCATGTGCCGCGTGATCATTGCCCCCCCAACGAAAGCCCCATGATTGATTGGGAAACGACATCAAGCCTACTGATCTCGCACGCCACGGTTCGCCACGTATTCCGAAGTGAGTGCATCGTCGCTTGCCATGCCGGTCTCGTTTTTGGGAGCGGATTGGGGGGCGAAGCCACGACGACCGTCAAAGCAGCGGCGCCCCTGTTGCTGGTGGGAGCCAGCTTCTGGATCATCGGGTTTGTCGTCGCCTACATGCTCGCATTTACCTTCAATCTCGGCGCCATCGGGGTCTGGATTGGCTTGTCGTTGGGGCTCGCGGTTTATGCAATTCTGCTGGTTTGGCGCTTCCATCGCTTGACGACCCCCTCTGGCGCTCGATGAAGCCGGAGGCTAAACGTGCGCAAAAACCCGATCGAGAAAGTGCGTATCTATGGCAGTCCCCAATCAGCCCAAAGCGTTCCCGGTTTCTTGGGATCAGTTCCATCGCGATGCTCGCGCTCTGGCATGGCGGCTCGCTGGCAAAGGGCCGGACGGCGGCGCGTTCGACGCTATTGTTTGTATCACGCGCGGCGGGCTGGTGCCAGCGGCCATCGTGGCGCGTGAGCTTGGTCTCCGCCTGATCGAAACCGTGTGTATCGCCAGCTACCACGACTACGATTCCCAGGGCGAGCTGCGGGTGCTGAAAGACATCGCGCCCGCCATCAAGACCATCGGCGATGGCAAAGGCCGCGGCGTGCTCGTGATCGACGACCTGACCGACACCGGGAAGACGGCGAAAATCGTGC
>JANNRP010000222.1:0-12366 GCA_031401535.1 Hyphomicrobiaceae bacterium
CAGTCAACCGAGCGCCACATGGCGGGATTGACGCTCGACAGAGTTCGCACGGAACTCATTGCCACATGAACGCGTTCACGCCCTGACAGCGCACCGCCCAGTCGAGGGTGCTGGACTGCGGAGACGTGACCAAAATGGCCAAGTTGACCCGAGCCGCGAGCTTGGCACGCTTTATTCTTGCCGCAGCTGCGCTACTACTGCCGACGCTGTCACTGCTGCCCCTCGGCGGACTATATTTGTGGGAAAAAGGTTATCTGCTGTGGTGGGCGCTAGCGGCCTTTGGCTGTGTATTATTGGTGTCCGTTGCGCAGCGGTGGCTGCTTGGCACCCCTGTCGATCCAGCAATCATCGTCGATGACGTTAGCAATCGTCCTGCCGACGTCGTGTGGAGCCCACTCGAAGAAAAAGCTTGGGCTGATGTGCGTGTAATCGCCGGCAGTGCAAAACTCGATCAAATTAGCGATCCGCAGACATTTCTCGACCTCGGATTGAAAACGATCGAGGCGGTCGCGCAACGCATGCACCCTGAGAAATCGGATGCACTTTGGCGCTTTACATTGCCAGAAGCGCTGATGATCTCAGAGCGTGTGAGCCGCCAATTGGCTAGCTACGTCGGCACCAACGTCCCGTTCGGGGATCGGATGACCTTGGCCCAGTTCTGGTCGATCTATCGATGGCGTGGCGGCATCGAAATCGCCGAGCGTGCCTACGACGTGTGGCGGTTGCTTCGCTTTGCCAATCCGGCCACGGCTCTAACCCATGAGGCCAGAGATCGATTGTCCCGTGCGATTGTTCAGTGGGGTCGCGAGCACGTGGCGCGCCGCATCACAGAAACTTTTGTCGAGGAAGTGGGGCTTGCTGCCATCGATCTCTATGGTGGTCGATTGAAACTCGCGCCGATCGAACAAACAGTGGGTGATACCCAAGCTGTCGAGCGGCCCGAACGGGCGGCCAGCACGACAACTCCACCTATCTGCGTGCTGGTGGGCGGCGGCACCGAACTTGCGTGCAGCATCGTGGCCAATGAGCTGAAATCGATCCAATTGGAGCAAGCGTCGAACCCAAGGGCCAGCATGGCGGTGGATCGGGTCAGTCAACCGAGCAGCCAAGAGCCTGTAACAATAGTCTCGGTCCGCTCAACAAGTACAAGCAAACCTACAGCAAAGGCTCAATCAAACCTAATAGATGAAATTGCTACAGTGGATATCTTCCTATGGCTGATCAGTGGTGGGAAGGGAGTAGAGCCGTTCGACGACGACGTCCTCTCTGCTATCCAGACGTACTTCGCGGCGCACCCTGACGTACACGCGCCCGTACTCATTCCAGTAGTCATCTTGCATCCAAATGCCGCGTCAACGGTTGATCCGATTGGTGCCGAGCCTCAAATTCTGATGAACATTGCACAACTTACAAAAAAATATGGTGCTGAACCGCCTGTGACCATCCGTATGGCAAACGGTACTACCGACGTTTTGCCCCTCTGGTCTAATATTCAAGCAATCAGTCCGCGCGCGCGACGCGTCCAATTTATTCGCCACATTGCAAGGCAAAAGTCGACAAACAAGCGACCGTTTCTACCTAAACAAGTACTGTCGGCTGTCGTTGCACTGGGCAAGTCTATAACAAGGCGCGATACGTCCAAGCGCCCCAAACTCTAAAAACAGCGAATGTTTATTCGCAGCCTTGTGGAACTATTGTCTGACGTTTGGCGTTTCTCATTAGACTACCGCAATAAATGATGAGTTTAACGAGCAAGGATCAAATTCCATGGCACAAACAAATCACACCAACGCAAATCTTGAGGCTACAGCCCGTTCAGCTGCTCATAATCTTGGCGATGCAGCCGCCGAGTACGCGGGCAAGGCTGGCAAGACAGTGGAGAGTGCAATCGGCAGTGCAGAAACCACGCTCCGGTCAATGGCAGAACAAGGCAAGGAAGCGGGAGACCGCGTGCAGGAAGTTGCTGGCAACCTGAAGGGCGCCGTCGAGAAATCGGTTGGTGATCAACCGATGGCAACGCTCGCTGTCGCCGCCATGCTCGGGTTCGTGCTCGGTGCGGTTTGGAAGTCGTAATTTTAAGTTAGGATTATAATCCAGAGGGCACGGTAATGTTTCAATCTCTGTTCAGGCGCGCCGAAGTCGCCATCGAACATTCAGTCAGCAACGTGATAACACGAGTGCTGATAGCCGTGCCCTTTGTAATTGCCGCAGGATTTGGCATAGCCGCACTTTCCGTGCGGCTTCATCAAGAGTTTGCTGCGGACGTCGCCAATCTCATAATGGCGGGACTATTCCTAACATTAGGGTTGATCGTGGCGGTGATCTACTCGTCGCGATCAACAAAATCCATACCGTTGACTACCGCAGCAACTGATAAGGCAACCGCAAATCCATCCGATCAGCCGAAGACGTCAACCTTTTCGGACTCAGACCGTGAACTGTTTTTAGCGGCCTTGACGTCGGCTGCCCCGCTTGCCCTGCCGCAACTGGCTCGGATGATCTTGCGCAACCTGCCCATCCTTGCGGTGATCGCCGCGGCAATTTTTGTTATGTCGCGACCATCGCCTTCCTCAGAACCGATGGCGCCCGCCGAATAACAAGTGGTTGCGAACCGCCTCCGCCGATTTCGTAGAATTCTCACCATCCCCATAATTGCAACATCAGCATAGTGCTTGACGACTGCTATCAGAGCCGCATGATTGGCTGATCCGCTCAGCTAATCGAAAGGCTCTTCATGAGAGTTGCGATGATTTCTGGAGCATCGCGCGGTATCGGTCTCGCGATCGCACGCGAATTGGTGCGGCGTGGCCATGCCATATCACTCGGCGTCCGACGACCATCGACGGTGCCAGAGGATCTCGACCCAGCATCACCGATCTGCCTGATCCATCAGTATGATGCAGCGGACCGCACCGCACACCGATCCTGGCTCGATGCGACCTTGGAGCGTTATGGTCGAATTGACACGCTCGTCAACAATGCAGGCATCGCGCCCAAGATCACCATCGACGACGGTACCGACGAAGCACTGGACGAAATCTTCGAGGTCAACGTCAAGGCACCGTTCCGCTTGATCCAGGCCGCCATGCCACATCTGAAGAAGAGCGGGCATGGTCGCGTCATCAACGTCGCATCACTGTCGGGCAAGCGAGTGTACGGCCTCAACGTCGGCTACCAAATGAGCAAACATGCGCTTGTAGCTTTGACCCATGCGGTGCGTCGCGCGGGCTTCGAGCACGGCGTTAGGGCCACTGCTCTGTGTCCGGGTTTCGTTGCAACCGATCTGGCTAAAGGTGTGTTTGATGTACCGCGCGCCCAAATGATTGATCCAAAGGATCTCGCAATTCTTGCTGCAACGCTTATAGAATTGCCGAATACAGCTAGCATTGCAGAATTGCTCGTCAACTGTCGCTATGAGACCACCGTGTGACCAGCTCAATCGAAGACAATCGCAGCGCTTCGGGTTTGTTCGTGCGCGCAAAGCCTCGCACAAGTGTGCTGATCCAGTTCGAGCTTGACGGCCGCATCGTTGATGCCCGATCCGGCGACACACTGCTGACGGCCATGTTGCTCAACGGCACGCGGTTGCGGCGCTCTGAATTCACGGGTGGAGATCGTGCCGGCTTCTGCCTGATGGGGGCGTGCCAAGATTGCTGGGTGAACCTCGGGGATAGGCGTCGCCTGCGAGCCTGTACGACACTGGTCAGCGCGGGCATGGCCGTGATGACAAATGGACGTATTGATGAATGAGTTCGCCTTCAAACCCGTCGTTGCCGTTATCGGAGCTGGACCTGCTGGGCTCCGTGCGGCCGAGGCAATTGCACGTCATGGCCTGAAGCCCTTTCTAATTGACGAGGCGTCGAAGCCCGGCGGTCAGATCTATCGTCAACCGCCTGCTGACGCCGAACGGCCGGGTCAGGAGATATACGGGTTTGAGGCAACCAAGGCTAAGCGACTCCATGCCATCGTTTCCAACTTAGCTGGTCAACTTGATTACCGCCCTGAAACATTAGTCTGGAACATCACAACCGAGGGCGGCCAGTTCCGGCTAGATTTACTACAAGATCAGGCAGTAAAAACGATCCACGTTGATCGTGTGATCCTTGCAACTGGCGCAGTTGACCGCGCGCTGCCGTTTCCTGGTTGGCTGACACCGGGTGTGTTCACACTCGGCGCCGCACAAATTGCACTAAAGGCGCAAGGCGTTGCGATCGGCCGCCGGGTTGTATTGGTCGGTGCTGGCCCACTTCTGCCACTACTAGTCGCGCAATATCTGGCGGCGGGTATAAAACCTGTCGCGGCGCTCGACGTGACACCATTCGCTGGCAAAATTACGGCGCTCGGCGGATTGCTCGCGCAGCCAGCAACGTTAGTCAAAGGCCTGCTCTATTTGCTGAAAGGCGCGCTTGGCGGGATTACGATCCAATCGGGTATCTGTTCGATCCGCGCTCTTGGACAAGATCGCGTCAACGGGTTCGCATACACGACGAGCAACGGCCACACGCATGAGATTGCCTGCGATGCGATCGCCGCGTCGTTCGGGCTGCGTTCGGAAGCGCAGTTGGCAGATTTGGTGGACTGCAGCTTTACGTTCGATCCATTGTGCCGCCAATGGCAACCAGTGTGCGATAGAGCCGGTCGTGCGACTGTGAATGGCATCTATTTAGCAGGAGACGGCGCCGCGATCGCCGGCGCAGACGTTGCCGAATTAGCCGGCGAGCGTGCCGCACTCACCCTCCTTGCCGATGCCGGGATCACCGTTAGCCGAGCGCGCACGTCCCAGATCAATCGAAAGTTGGCCCGACACGCCCACTTCCGCAAGGCGCTAGAAATCGCCTACCCATTCCCCGGTCACCTGCTGGAGAGGATTTCCAGCGACACAGTCGTATGCCGCTGCGAAGGCATCACGGCCGGCGATATCCGCCAGATCATCGAGAAGCGCGCGCCAACAGAGATCAACCGCCTCAAAGCATTCAGCCGTCTTGGCATGGGGCGGTGTCAGGGGCGGATGTGCGGTCACGTCGGCGCCGAGCTGCTGGCAATTGAGCGGGGAGTCGAGATAAGCACTGCAGGACGCCTGCGAGCACAGCCGCCCGTGAAGCCATTACCCATGGCGGTCATGCTCGGCGCCAAGGACACCACCTGATGCCTCGGCTCGACTGCGATGTGTCGATCATTGGTGGCGGCACCGCCGGTTGTGCCACGGCCGTGCAGTTGCGACGCGCCGGACTCGACGTCGTTCTGATCGAGCGCGATCGCTGTGGTGCTGCAGCATCCGGTGTCAATTTCGGCGGCGTGCGTCAACAAGGTCGACACCCCGCCGAGTTACCCCTCGCCAAACGTTCGCGAATGATCTGGTCAACGATCAATGAATTGCTGGGCGAAGATACCGAGTTCGCCCCCACCGGTCATTTGAAACTCGCTCGGTCCGATGCTGACGTGGCGGAACTGGAAGCCTACGCACTGAGCGCCCGCGAGCTTGGTCTCGATTTGTCACTGATCGGCCCGAACGCGATCCGCAGCAATTACCCATGGCTTGGCTCGACAGTCGTTGGCGCCTCGCTGGCCACTGACGACGGGCAGGCGAACCCGCGCGTCGTCGCCCCAGCGTTCGCCCGGCTGGCACGTCGCCTCGGCGTCAACGTATTGGAGCAAACCAGCGTGACGGATGCACGTCGCACAGAGCGTGGTTTCGAGATCGAAATCGGAGACGCAACGATCACCTCGCGGCTCTTAATCAACACAGCTGGCATGGGGGCCGCAGTCATTGCCGAAATGTTTGGCGATATGGTGCCACTTGAAGCGATGATGCCGAACATGGTGGTGACCGAACCTCTACCTTTTCTGGCGGCGCAATCGATGGGCGTGTGTGGCGGCGATGTCTATGCGCGTCAGATACCGCGCGGCAACGTCATCTTCGGTGGCGGGTGGGGAAGTGGCGACTGGACCGAATGCCGCTCGCGACCAACTACCGAAGCGACGCTCAGCGCGTTACCTAAATTGGTAGCCCTCGTACCGGCGTTCAGCGACGCTCTTATCATCCGTACCTGGACCGGCATCGATGGGTGCACGCCCGACGAAATCCCCGTCATCGGTCCATCGCCTTCGACGCCTGGGCTATTTCATGCGTTCGGCTTTTCCGGTCACGGTTTTCAGCTTGGACCAGTAATCGGCGAAATACTGGCCGAATTGGCGCTCAATGGTGAAACACCGACCCCGCTCACACCATTTCGCGTCGACCGTTTTGCTCGCACGCCCAATGGTTCGTGACAAAGGTCGTTACCTTCGTGCATGCTGCGACTTCGGCATCAGCCTCGGGAGAAGGTGGAATGAAGCATCTCAACGTGTTTACGGCAACAGCCGTGGCGGCCGCACTGTCGGTGTGGACTGTCGGTAGTGCGCTGGCTCAAAAGACGCTGAATGTTGGTATGGCCGCGGCCGACGTAGGCCAGCTTGATCCACACAAGGCAACCACAACGCAGGACAAACCTGTGGTCGCCTGGATCTTCAACGGCCTCGTGCGGTTGAAGCCTGGCTCAGCCAAGCTCGAGGATATCGAGCCAGATCTTGCTGAGAAGTGGTCGACATCGGATGACAAGCTCACGTGGACTTTTAGTCTTCGAAAAGGCGTCAAATTTCATGGCGCCTACGGCGAGTTGACAGCGGACGACGTGGTGTACTCGCTTCAGCGCGCGGGTAGTTCCAAAACTTCCTCGTTCTCGGCGGATTATGCGAGCGTCGACAAGATCGAGGCGGTTGACCCGTTGACCGTTAAAATTACATTGAAGAGCCCGATTCCGTCGCTCCTGGGTATCGTTGCCAATTATCATGGTGGCAATATCGTGTCGAAAAAAGCAGTCGAGGAACGTGGCGACAACTTCCGCATCAACCCGATTGGCACGGGGCCGTTCGCCTTCGAGGGCTACAAGCCGAACGAGAGTGTGACGCTGACTGCCCACGTCAACTACTTCCGGGGGAAGCCGAAGCTCGACCGCATCGTCTATCGCTTCATTCCGTCTGATAGTTCACGCGACCTCGCCTTCGAAGCCGGCGAACTCGATCTGCTGTATGGTCGCCAGGATCAGCTCTGGGTCGATCGCATGAAGAAGAAGGCGGGAGTCGTCGTCGATGCTGTACCGCCAGGCGAACTCGGCATGATCAGTCTCAATATGAAGCAGAAGCCGCTGGACGATGTCCGCGTGCGACGTGCAATCGCCTATGCCGTCGATCCAGATGGCCTCGCCGCCCACAAAGGTAAGTCGGTTGCCACTGCCGCTCAATCGATGGTGCCCATCGGCTATCTTGGCCAGGTTGGCGCCATGCCGATGGAAAAGCGCGACATCGCAAAAGCTAAAGCGTTGCTCGCCGAAGCCGGGTATCCGAACGGCATTCAGATCAAGTCCGTGCAAACACAGTTGCCGACCATGCTCTCAACAATGCAGGTGGTGCAAGCACAGCTCAAGGAGGCCGGCATTGATTTGCAGCTTGAGGTCGTTGATCACCAGACGTTCCACGCCAACATCCGCAAGGATCTATCGCAAGTCGTCTATTACGCCGCTGCTCGCTTCCCGGTTGCCGATGTGTACCTGACACAGTTCTTCCACTCGAAGTCGATCGTGCAGAAGCCAACCGCAGTAACGAACTTCTCGCACTGCGATGTGGCAGACAAAGAGATTGAGGATGCACGCGTATCCGCCGATCCAATAAAGCAGAAGGCGCTGTGGGCCGAAGCACAAAAGAAGATCGCAGATGCGGTCTGTGCCGTGCCGTTGTTCGAAGCGCTCCAGGTTTGGGCGCGCAGTCCCAACGTCGACTACGGTTATAAGTTCGAGGGTGCGCTGCAACTTGGGCCCGTCATCACCGAACTGACCGATAAGAAGAGTTGAAGCGTCCACCGCTGTCATCGTCGAGCTTGGCCCGACGATGACAGATCGGTGAACTGACCAGTGGTGGTGAATTCCTGCCTACGGACCTCTGAACCGATCCGATGCTTCAGTTTATCGCCAAGCGACTATTGTTTGCGATCCCGACGCTGTTGGCGGTGCTGACGCTTGTATTCTTTCTGGTGCGGATCGTGCCAGGTGATCCGGCACTCGTGGTGCTTGGTGATCAGGCGAGCCCAGACGCGCTTGCCGCCATGCGGGAGCGGCTTGGCCTCAACAAGCCGCTGTTAGTCCAGTACGTCGAATACCTCGTCGGGATTGCTCACGGTGACCTTGGCCGCTCGCTGACGACCAACCGCCCAGTGATGACCGACATGCTGTCGGTGCTTCCCTACACGATCGAGTTGACGTTCGCGAGTTTGCTGATCGGCATTGTCGGCGGCGTGCCCCTTGGGGTCATGGCGGCGATGAAGCGCAACGGCTTTGCCGACTGGTTGGCGCGTATCGTATCGTTGATCGGCCTATCGTTCCCAGCGTTCGTATCGGGCGTACTCCTGCTGGTTATGTTTGCAGTTCAGTATCGATGGTTTCCAGTGATCTCGGCGCCACGTTCCGGTGGATTTATCGAGCACATGAGAGCACTTGCCCTGCCGGCTATCAATCTCGGCGTGATCATGATCGCCTATGTGACACGCGTGACGCGCTCCGGCATGCTGACGGCGCTCGGCGAAGACTATGTTCGAACGGCGCGCGCCAAGGGCGTGCCGGCCCGTGCCGTGGTATGGCGGCACGCATTGCGCAATGTGCTCATTCCAGTGGTTACGATCATTGGCCTCAACCTTGGTGTGCTGATCGGCAACTCGGTGCTGACCGAAATCGTGTTCTCGCGCCCTGGCCTCGGCAAAATCATCGTCAATGCCCTCAACACCCGCGACTACGCGACCCTCCAAGCGATGATGGTGGTATTTGCCTTCGCCATTGTTGTCGCAAACGTTTTGACCGATCTCGTATATGGGCTCGTTGATCCGCGGGTGAAAACCCCATGAGTGCACCAAGCGCCGCCGTCCCGCTGGCACGCGTCTCGACCTGGACCAGAGCACGCGGCAATCCAGCGATCCTTATCGGTTCCGCGATCTGCCTGACATTGGTCGCCATGGCGGTGTTGGCGCCTTGGATCGCACCGTTTGACCCAAACAAGCAGATGCTCGGCCCACAGCTTAGCGATCCTTCTGCCAAGCACTGGTTCGGGCTCGACTCGTTCGGCCGTGACGTGCTTTCCCGCATCATATGGGGCGCACGCATCTCACTGTGGGTCGGCGTCGTCGCGACATTAGCCGCAATGGTGATCGGCACCGTGATCGGCATTATTGCTGGCTATTTCGGTGGTGTGATCGATCGCGTCATCTCCATGGTCACCGACGTATTGTTGTCGTTTCCGCAACTCGTCATGGGGCTGCTGCTGGTGGCCGTGCTTGGCGCCAGCCTGAACAATATTATCATTGCAATCTCGGTGACCGCCGTGCCGGCATTCATCCGGCTTGCTCGTGGCTCGACACTCGCCATGCGCGAGCGCGATTTTATCGACGCGGGGCGCGCACTGGGCTTCTCGGACGCCCGTATCATGTTCCAGCACGTTTTGCCTAACATCATGGACGAGATCATCGTGATGGGATCCCTTTGGCTTGCGACTGCGATCCGAACCGAATCGACGTTGGCCTTTATCGGCCTTGGAGTTCCGCCGCCGACGGCGACGTGGGGCGGCATCATCCGCGAGGGCTTCGAATATCTCAACGACAACTACCTGCTTGCCGTGTTCCCAAGCCTCGCCATCCTTGTCACCATGATCGGCCTCAACCTGATTGGCGACGGTCTGCGAGACGCCACAGACCCCCGGGCACCGCAATGAGCGCGCCACCGTCTGTCGCCCTGTCGGTCAAGGACCTCAGCATTGAGATCCGCAATCGCGGCATCTGGCATCAAGCGGTCCGCGATGTAAGTTTTGAAGTACACCAACGTGAAACGATCGCCCTGGTGGGCGAATCTGGCTGCGGGAAAAGCCTTACCGCGCTCTCCATCATGGCGCTGTTGCCAAAAGGGGTCGGTCGGCTGGCGGCGGGTGCGATCGCGATCGATGGCGAGATGGTTGATGGTGCCAGCGATGCGCATATGGAGAAGATCCGTGGCAATCGCATCGGCATGGTATTCCAGGAGCCCATGACATCGCTGAACCCTGTGCTGCCCATCGGTTTCCAGATCGCAGAACCACTGGTCTACCACAAGGGGATGTCACGGGCGGCGGCACGAGCGCGCGCTGTAGAACTGATGGACTTGGTGCGGATCCCTAGTGCAGCCGAGCGGCTCGATGCCTATCCGCATCAGTTTTCAGGCGGCATGAGGCAAAGAGTGATGATCGCAATTGCGCTCGCTTGTGCGCCCAAGGTCTTGATTGCCGACGAGCCAACGACCGCACTCGATGTAACGATCCAAGCGCAAGTCCTGGCGCTGATTGCAGGGTTACAGAAGTCGGCCGACCTCGCCGTTCTGCTTATCACCCATAACCTTGGCGTGGTCGCCTCCGTCGCCGACCGTGTGCTCGTGATGTACGGTGGTGATGTCGTCGAGAGCGCACCCGTCCGCGCATTGTTCGCGCGTCCGACGCATCCCTATACCAACGCACTGCTGGCGGCTATGCCGCGAGCCGACCGTTCGAGCGGATCGATGGTGCCGATCCCAGGACAGGTGCCGCCACTGCCCGAGATGCCGACCGGTTGCCGGTTTCAATCGCGCTGTCCATTACGACAAGCCCGCTGCGCCGAGCGCCCACAACTGACGGCAATCGATGCGGCCGGTCGGCATCAGGTCCGCTGTTGGGTAACTGGAGGGGCTACATGACCGACGCCCCCTTGCTTCGTGTGCGCGGTCTCACCAAGATTTTTGTGACCAAGCGCGGGTTCCCAGTGCCGCGCAACGTGATGGTGCGTGCCGTAGACGGCGTGTCATTCGATGTTGGCAAGGCTGAGGCACTCGGCGTCGTCGGCGAATCTGGTTGCGGAAAATCTACCCTGGCACGCGTAGCGCTGCGACTGTTGAAGTCTGATGGCGGTTCAGTGCACTTTGACGGAGAGGACGTCTTTGCGGCCAATCCAGCGCGGATGCGCAAACTGCGCGCCCGCATGCAGATCGTGTTCCAGGACCCAGCATCCGCACTCGATCCGAGGCAGCGTGTTGGCGATGCATTAGCCGAGCCACTCGCTGTACATGGCATCGCCAAAGGGGTGGATGCGGCAGTCCGGGTACGCGCATTGTTGGATGAAGTTGGCTTGCCGCAGTCGGCGGTAGACCGCTTCCCGCATGAGTTTTCCGGCGGGCAGCGTCAGCGCATCGGAATAGCCCGGGCTCTGTCTCTTGGCCCGGATCTGGTCTTTGCCGACGAGCCGGTCTCTGCCCTCGACGTCTCGATACAGGCGCAGATCCTGGCTTTGTTGTCAGAATTGAAAGCGCGACGAGGGCTGTCGTTCGTCTTCATCAGCCACGATCTCGGCGTCATCCGTTATTTTTGTCAGCGTGTTGTCGTGATGTACTTGGGTCGAGTGATCGAAGAGGGGTCGGCGGCTGACCTTCTTGACGCGCCACTGCATCCCTACACGGATCTTTTGCGCCGTAGCTCGCCGGTGCCTGATCCAGCCGCCGCCATCGAAATGTTGCTGCAGGAGGGTGAGCCGCCTTCACCAATCAATCCACCCAGCGGGTGTCATTTCCATCCGCGCTGCCGCCACGCCAACGATAAATGCCGCTCGCTGGCCCCGATCCTGACGGTGGTCGCACCGGGCCGACGTGTCGCCTGCCACCTGCATGTCCCGACATGATATCGCCGTACCTAGATTTGTGAGACCGCTTTCTTAGTGCTCTTGTCTCAACTCGATGCCGCGCTTGCCCGTGGCAACGGCAGGTGTCCAGCGCTCGATTTTTTCGAGCAAGCGTTTGAGATCGATCGGCTTGGTATCGAAATCACTGCAGCCAGCTGCCAGACTTTTCTGCCGGTCGGTCTCGAATGCGCTCGCTGTCAAAGCAATGATCGGCACCTCAGTGGTCGCAGGATCGCTCTTGAGCCGTCGCGTGGTTTCCCAACCGTCGATGCCTTCACCCAATCCAATATCCATGAGGATGATATCAGGGGACAGTTCCCGAGCTGCTTTGATGCCTGAGAGTCCGTCTTCAGCGAAACGCACCAAGAACCCGCGTCGTTCGAGGCGCCGCCCCAAAATGTCGCGGTTAACTGCATTATCTTCAATGATCAAGACTAGGATCATGGCGACTTACCTTCTTGATTTGTCCCAATCGGGGTTTAGCCGCGGGCAACGATTTTATGCGGTGCCGTATCGATAATTTCAACAGACGGCCCGGGGTAACATGCAGCCTTAATGACCTTGATCAGCTCAATTCGATCCGCTGGACGCGCCAGCACCGCGAAGGCGCCCGCATC
>JANNRP010000223.1:0-7325 GCA_031401535.1 Hyphomicrobiaceae bacterium
TTCGGGCATGCTGCCGAGACAGCGCTCGAGCACGAGCTTGCCGGTCTGAACATCCCGCTTCACCTTGTCGGCGACTGCCTCTCGCCACGCTCGGCCGAGGAGGCCGTCTACGAAGGCTATCTGGCCGGGCTCGCGGTTTAACCTGGGCGCCGCTAATCCGCATAACGGTAAGTCATCGTTGGCCGCGCGCCGAGTGCCGGGCGTTCAATCGCCTCAAGTAGTTCGGTGCGACTTTGGCCGAACCCACGCTGCGGCGCGACAATCAAGGTGAGATGGTCAAGAATCCTGACGCTAAGACCGCCATAGATCAGCTGGCCTACGCCCAGTCGTGGTTCGCAACCTACAAGACGGTGCCGGTGCGCAAGGCGCTCGAGGACGAGGTGCAAGCTATGCTGTCGGGCAAGAAATCACCGAAGGAAGCCCTGGTTGCGGCGCAGAAGTCGGCCGACGATATCTTGTGGCCTTACGTCTGCCAGACCTCGCTCAAGCTGCCGCAGTAATCTGATTTCGACCCGTGATCGACACGGCGGGGTGCCTCGTGCGCTCCGCCGCTACCTGCACGTCGGGCAACTTTTCTAACTGGCTTAGGCCGCGGGCGGCGTTGTCAAAACCACCCGCATCCGTAACGGAGACCGTGTTGCTTATCGGCGCGCTCTTGGTGTCGCTGGCGAGCCAGATTCGCCGTATCTCCATAAAGCGTATAAGTTTGGCGTTCAGCACTGCCCAAGGTACCGGCCGCAACGGGGCCGTCGCAATGCCGATGCAAACGCCAATCTCGTGACCCTGGAACGTGCGCTTGGCCACCAGAGCGAGCAAATCACGGGCAGCAGTCACGGCCCTTGTTCGATAGTCATTGTGACGGGTAGTGGCGCTTAAATCGACTGACGCCACGCGCCGCAAGTCGGCGACATCGGCGATGTAGCGATCCCACATCCGCGAGTGGTGTTCGAGCCGACCCTTCCCATATGTACGCCAGATCAACCGCTGGATGACCTGATCGGCTGCGGCTGCCGAATGATTTGCAGCACACTGCCACGATCTCTTGTTCGGAGACCAGCCGGTGGCGGACGTAGGGCGACGGCATCGACACGTTATTGCGGTCATCGGGTCCATGATTACGGTTCGCTGCGCAGTCGCGCGCCGCGCGAGTTACAAATGCGGTGAGCCGGTCAAGACCAGCTTGTCGTGTTGGCGGAAATAAGATTGGCGTCATGGCGCAATTTCCTCTCCGGCCCAGTCGAACAATCGGCCGGATTGCGCAGGTGTCAACTTGGCAATGACGTCGAGCAGATATGCCGCCGATTGATCGGCGGTGAACAGCCGACCATCCGCGACGTTATTACGGTATGGCTTCGATAGCCCGGTATCGACAGTACCGGGGTGCAAACCGACGCAAATCGCCTGTGGGCACTTCGTTGCAAGCTCGATGGCAAGACAGCGGATGATTTGATTCAAGGCCGCCTTGGAGGCACGATAGCTGTGCCAACCACCCAGGCGATTGTCACTGATACTGGCAACACGGGCAGAGAGTACCGCGAACACGGCGCGGCGATCGCGGGGCAGCAGCGGCAGCACGTGTTTGGCAACGAGTGCGGGGCCGATCGTGTTGACTTCAAAATTGCGGCGCATGGCATCCGCGTCGAGGGCGCGCCATGTTCTCTCGGGTTGGACATTCGCTGCCGCGTCGTGCAACAGGCCGGTGGCGACAATCGCAATATCAACTTGCCCGAGAGATCGAGCCGCAGTCGCGATCGTAGCCTCGTCGCGCAGGTCGATCTGGTGCCTTTCACATTTTCCGTTCGGATCTGGGCGGGTATCCTCAGCACTCCGGAGCCAGACGGTCACGCGCGAGACGGCCGTATTGGCCATCAAACGTGCCGTAAACGCTCGACCGATTCCGCCGTTCCCGACGATCAGTACATGCATGATGATTGGCTCCTGAATACGCGTTATCTCAAGTCTACGGAATCATGATCGTGGTCGATGTGCCTCTGGCGAAATTATGGCAAGTGCTGCGCCCAGGTCCCGTCGCCACTATGATCCGCCCAACGACGCGAATCGTAAGGGAAACATCTCAAGGAAATCTATGGCTACTGTATCAACGCCAAGTATAGTCTGGTACAAGCGCGATCTGCGTGTGGTCGACCATATGCCGCTTGCTGCCGCCGCAATACGCGGCCCGGTGATCCCGCTGTACGTCGTTGAGCCGGAGTTGTGGGCGCAGCTTGATGCGTCGCACCGGCAGTACGTGTTTGCGCGCGACTGTGTTACCGAATTGGCGCAAGAATTGACCGCCCTTGGTGCGCCGCTGCTGGTGCGGGTCGGCACGGTCATCGACGCGCTGCACGATCTCCATTGTCGCTTTAGTTTCACAGAATTGTGGTCGCACGAGGAGACCGGCAACGCCTGGACCTTCGCGCGTGATTGCGCTGTCGCCGCATGGTGTCGCGAGCGTGGCGTCACTTGGAACGAGACCGCACAGACCGGCGTTGTCCGGCGTCTTAAGTCACGCGATGGCTGGGCCAAGCGTTGGGACCGTCTCATGGCGCTGCCGATCGAAGCGGTGTCGGAGCGCATCGAGTCGGTTCCTGGACTGGAGCAATGCGATTTCCCGGAACCGGGTGAATTGGGTCTCGTGCCTGATGGCTGCACCGAGCCACAAATAGGCGGGCGTCGCGCGGGATTGCATTTGCTCGACAGCTTCCTGAACGAACGCGGCCGTGACTATCGCCGCGCCATGTCGAGTCCGCTTGAAGGCGCGACCGAGTGCTCCCGGCTATCGCCCTATCTGGCTGCAGGCGCGCTGTCGATTCGTGAGGTCGCGCAAGCATCATGGCAGCGCCAGCGCGATTTACGCGGTGATCGTAGCCCCGCGGCGCCGGCATGGCGGCAATCGCTTGTTTCGTTTTCCGGGCGGCTGCACTGGCATTGCCACTTCATGCAAAAGCTCGAGAGCGAGCCAGGCATCGAGACGCGCGAGATGCATCCGTCTGCGCGCGGTCTGCGACCTCGGCCTGGCGATGCGGCACTCCTGACCGCTTGGGCCCGGGGCAAGACGGGATTTCCGTTTGTCGATGCCTGTATGCGCTCGCTGATAGCGACAGGATGGCTGAACTTCCGGATGCGAGCGATGCTCGTGTCTTTTGCAAGCTATAACCTGTGGCTTCCGTGGCAAGAAACGGGGTTACATCTTGCGCGCATGTTCACCGACTATGAACCGGGCATCCACTGGCCGCAGATGCAGATGCAGTCAGGTGCGACGGGCATCAACACGATCCGTATCTATAATGTTGTGAAGCAAGGATACGACCAGGATCCGACGGGCGCCTTCACACGCCGCTGGGTGCCTGAACTTGCCGATGTACCAGCCGTGTTTTTGCAGGAGCCGTGGACTTGGCCAAGCGCGGACGCATTGATCGGGACAGCCTATCCAACCCGCATCGTCGATTTGGCGGTGAGCACAGCAGTTGCGAAGGATCGCATCTATGGGGTGCGCAGGAGCGCGGCCTTTCGTAATGCGTCGGATGTGGTTCAAGAGAAGCACGGCAGCCGCAAGAGCGGCATGCCGATGACCAGGCAACCACGACGCAAGTCGAGGAAAAGTTCCGACAGCGAGGCACAATTGGTTTTCGATCTCGGCACATCGGAGTCGTCATGAGCTGCGATCAACCCAAACGCACACGCGTCAAATCGCAGTTGCCTGAGAAGATTTGTGTGAGCTGCCAACGGCTGTTCGCTTGGCGAAAGAGATGGGAACGGGATTGGAGTAACGTGCGCTCTTGCTCTGAACTGTTTCGGCATGCAGGCAGCAAAGGCGCGAACGTTACTAGGCCACGATGAGCAGCAAAATGAAAGCATCTGAACAGTCTTTGCTACTTGTAGTCGGCGACCAGATTAGTCTGGCCCTGTCGTCGCCGAAGGCCGCTGATCTCACGCGCACACCGTGCTGATGTGGGAGGTCTGGGTGGGGATGACGTACGTCTGACATCATGAAAAGAAGAGGTAACGCGCAGGTTTGCAGCTTTAGCATGCGGCTATTTTTGAACGGCGTCGAACGCACCGTCCCAAGCTTCTGGTGGAGGAGTTACAGAGAATTCGGCAACGCGTGTTTCGTACAATGACAATAAACCGCCCAGTCCCATTTTCCGCGCTGCCTGTGCATTTGCCACGGCTGCATTCGCGTCGTTCCACCGCCGCTGACGATATGCAGCAATCAGTTCGCCAATCTCACGTGCGGCCTCGTTGAAATCACTACTGGATCGGAGGTTGCGATCGCCCAGCAATGCGAAACATCGAGATGGAAGCGTCTTGCCCTTGACCCTGATCAGGTCCACCTCGACCAGCGCAAAGCGGTCAGCAACTTTGGCCGCTGTGTCGGCACCGATCAGGATAGCGACGGCGTAGGTCTTCGTTTGCCCTTCGAGGCGGGAGGCGAGGTTGACGCTGTCGCCCAGAACCGAATAGTCGAAGCGAATATCCGATCCCATGTTGCCGACCACACAAGGCCCAGTGTTCAGGCCAATGCCGATCTCGATGGGAATGTGATTGCGGCCCTCGTTCTTGGCCTCAGCCGCCCGATCGGCGTTGAGCACGGCGAGCCGACGCACGATCTCCAGCGATGCCGAGCAGGCGTTTGCGGCGTGATCAGGGTCGTCAAGCGGTGCATTCCAGAATGCCATGACCGCATCACCCATGTATTTGTCTATCGTGCCACGACTTTCGATGATCGCCCGCGAGATGGGTGTCAGGAACCGGTTCATCAAGTTAGTCAGGCCCTGGGGATCGTCGCGGTAGCTCTCGGAAATCCTGGTGAAGCCGCGCACGTCGCTGAATAGGATCGTGAGTTCCCGCGTCTCGCCGCCGAGTGAAAGCCGACCAGGCTGTGAGGCCAGTTGTTCGACCATCGCCGGGTCGAGGTATCTTGAGAAAGCGTTGCGAATGGATTGCCGACTCCGCTCCTCCTTTCGGTATTCCACGAACGTCACTGCCACGAATACGCCGAAGCTCGTGCCGAGTGGGTAGAGCGCATCAAACAGCATGCGATGGCGGGAGAACATGTGCCAGCTGACTGCCACCGTAATAGCGGCGAGAAGAGCGCCGAGGCTGAGCGCTCGGATGGCGCCCAACACCGGCATCAGCGCAATCATCAACAGTGACAGTACGACGGCTGCCACGATCTCGGCGCCTAGCGCATATTGCGGCCGCTCAAGCCAGCTCTTTGTTAGAATTGTTTCCAGCAGTTGGGCATGGATCTCGACACCTGGCATGGCGTCGGCCAATGGTGTCGCCCGCAAATCGCCAAGCCCAACTGCTGAAGTGCCAACCAGGATCAGATGACCCGCGAGGCGCCCCTTCGGCAATTCACCAGCCAGCACCTGAGCAACCGATACGAAGCGCGTAGGGTCATGGTGGGAATAATTGACCCAGATTCGGCCAGTGCGGTCTGTTGGCACCTCAACGCCACCGACGACAACACTGGCGATGCCGGCCGCGTTCGACTTGATCGCAAATGCGTTCTGGCCAGTGGCAACGCGCAGCAATTCTACGGCGAGGCCCGGATGCAGTTGGCCTTCGATCGAAGACACAAGGGGCACCCGCCGCACAATGCCATCGAATTCGTTTCGCATCGAGAATAGCCCTCGACCGGCGGCAGCATTTTCGAGCACGTCGAGGTTCCGTAGCAGGCCCTGATAGCTCGGCAGATAAGGCCTCGGGTCGCCCCCGATCGTGGCGACCGGTGTTTGCGCCAATATTGCTCTCGCCTCTCCGGCGGTTGCACCGGAGAGGCCGGACTGCCCCAATACAACTCGACTGCTGCCGAGCACCTTAGCCAGCACCTCGTCGTTGCCGGGCTTGCCGATTAACTCGTCGCGGGTAGAGGAACTGAGACCAGGGACCGTCTCGGCGAAGCGGGCAGGAGATAGCCGATCTGACTCCGGGAAGAGAATATCGAAAGCTACCGCAGCGGCGCCGTCAGCCATCAAGCGAGCAACGAGATCGGCGACTAAGGTGCGTGGCCAGGGCCACTGCCCCAAGGCAACTAAGCTCTTCTCGTCTATATCGACGATGGTGACAGGGAGCGGTTCGGTCTGCAGTCGGGGCTTGATCGTCTGATAGACGTCAAAGGTGCGCAGCTGCAGCGATTCAAGCACGCCTGGGTCGACAATTTTGATCAACAGGGCGACGGCCAGAACGCCGAGCCCGACCAGCCGCTCCAAACCGAAGCCGCTGGCCAGCGTCCGCCACTGCAATTTCATTCCGTCGTCCCCATTGCAGTGGTTTCAGTGTGATCAACATCATCCCGCGTGCGCGTTACCAATTTATGCGGGCGGCTGAATCTGATCGAACACCCCTGAGATGACGTCGCCGGCGCCGGTGCTGAGCACATAGTGGTCGGTCCCCGCCGAGCCCGAGACGCTAGGAGGCTTCACTGGTGCATAAGAACTATTTTGACCATCGGTATCGACCATATTGTCAATCTGATATGTGCCTTTGTCGACGGCGTGCACGTACTCGGCGACATTCGCGGAATTGACGACACCGATACCAATTGTCTGTTCGACAATGCCGGACAAATCGATCTGTTGGGTAGCGCTGTCGAAATAGCTCAGAAGAGCTGCTGCGTAGTTAGCGTCGATCGGTGCATCGACGCCGAATGCGACCATGGCGCTATTTGCTAACGTCGCCGTCGAGAAGTCGATCAATTCGACAGCCGAGCCGAGGCCAGTGAAGGCACCACCGGCATCAAATCTTGCGGAGTTTACCGCCGCGCGGGCATCCGACGAGTAATGGTCTTCATCGATTTCGATTTTAATATTGTCGATGTCGCTGAGCGGCCCACCGGCACCATCTTGACCAAGATCGCTGGTCGTTATGATCAAATGATCAGTGTCGTCCTCATCACGATCCTCGTCCTCGTCCTCGTTGTCATCGCTATCGTAGTTGCCTTCGCGATGGTCTGGCGAGTTGGTCGTATAACTCAACCCCTCGAGTGCACTGTTGATATCGCTTTGCGATCCAATCAGCGTGACAGTGCCGGTACCGTCGCCAATGACATCCACGCCCTCGATATCAGATCCAATAGTGAGGACACCATGTTTGACTGCCAACATCACTTGCATGTCGGCATTGTCGGCATCGATATCGAAAATGCTGATGGCATTACCGTTCATTATTGAAAATATCAGCAGTGAGTCATCGTCATCGAGGTGCTGCTTATCGGTTGGTACAGTGTTGACTGGCGCATCGTTGATGCCGTCGATGGTGAGGTTTACGGTGGCTATGTTCGAGTTCGTCGTGCCGTCGCGGGCCACGTAGGTGAAGCT
>JANNRP010000224.1:0-9044 GCA_031401535.1 Hyphomicrobiaceae bacterium
TAACTTGCTCCGCGGCAATCCGGCTGCGATCAGCGCCCAGATCGACACGGAAGTGAAGGGGTTTACCACCCGACTGTCATCACCGGAAGCGCGCGAAGCCTTCGCAGCGTTCATGGAAAAGCGCAAACCCGACTTTGCTAAATTGAAGCGTTGAAGCGGGCAGATATGCCAGGCTCCTCGCATTTTACCGGTTTGGTTGCGGTGCTGCTATTCGCGGTAACGATTACCGTTTCGGTTTACGCAAGCGGGTTGTCGGACATGCCCGCAACTCACGATCCTGCCCGCAACGGTGAACCCGCATTGGCGACGGCACTGCGCCAAGCTCGCGTGATGCTTCTGCCCGAGGGGACCACCGCGCTGGCGGCCACCGTCGCACCGGATGGCCATTGGACATTCGTCAACAAGGCGGGCGAACGGTTTACGGCAGCAAACCCGAATGAGATGAAGCGCGTTGTGAGCGTGCTGGCACCCGAGGCAAAACCAGGCACCTGGCCGACGCTTGTGCTGGCTGAGGATATTATATTCAGAAAACTGGATGCGCTGCGTTCACTGCCTCCGGAAGCCGCCTTGCAGATGTCTTTCTCGGCAGCACCCGCGCCGTTGAAACTCGATCGCCGCGCCGACACATTCAGCGTGCAACTGCGTCCGAAACTAGTAGCCGATCTCAGTCAACACGACGCCTTCGACGAGTTGTTCGAGCAATTGGCGCAGCCGATGGTCAACAAACGAGTGCGGCTCGTAGCCCTCGAACCGGGCGGACCGCAAACGCTCGCGCGGCAGCCAGCCACCGATCAGGTGCAGTCGGCGCCACTTCCAGACAGGATCGATCCCTACAAGCTCAGCGCGGCGTTGGGTACGCTGCGTGGCCAGACCGTGCTCGTCACCGGGCGGATCGAGGCAGGCCTGCTCTACTTCCAGATGGCCAGTGCTCCTGACCGCAGCATCATCTTGTCCGATCTTATTCGCGCAGCGGAGGCTAGCGACGTCGATTTGATCGTACTCGGAGCCACGAGCGGTCGGCAGCCTGGAGCCCGAAACTGGTTATGGCAGCAGGCACAAGTCGGCGGCATCGATGCTGCACTTGCCCGTGCGGACCTCGGCGACTTTTTGAGCGCCATTGCCAACACCGGCAGCTTGGCGCTGACACCGGCGATGCCTAACCGCGACCGTATTGCGATCTCAGCGACGCCGTCCGCTGCCGCATCCGATGCGCTATCCCGTACGCTTGGCGATCTGACTGCCACTGTCACCGGCCGCATCGACGTTGCCATGATACAGCTGCACCTTGTCAGTTCCGCTCGCCAGCGGGAACTCGACCGGCGCTTGATCCATTGGCTGCCGTCCTGGGCAACGTGGGGCTATCTGACGGCATTGCTGTTGGGCACGCTCGGCTCAGCGGTGTCATGGGCGTGGTGGGCGAAACTGTGGCCGCCCGAGACCCTTGCCGATTATCCGCGTGCCATCGGCTACCACGCCGCGCGCACCGTTCGCATGATCGCGTATGTGCTCGTGTTCATGCCGCTGGTGGCGCTCGCCGCGCTACCTATGAGCGCGGTCGGGATGATGGCACGTCGTCAACCCGCCTGATCCTTCAATCGCGCGAGCGTCTCGTCGCGGCCAAGCACGTCCATCACTTTGAAGATCGGGGGTGAAACGGATGTACCCGTTAGCGCCGCGCGCAACGGTTGTGCGAGTTTGCCGAGCTTGAGGCCCGTCGCCTCGGCGTGCGCCCGCACCTCCGCTTCGATTGTGCCCGCATCCCAGGTCGCGACGCTTGTGAAGCGCGTCACCAGAGCTGCGATCAGTTCCTTGGCGTCGGCATCGATGAGTTTTGCAGCCTTGTCGTCGAGCGTTATCGGCCGCTTGATGAATAGGCACGCAGCACCGTCGACCACCTCGCGCAAGGTCTGGGCACGCGGCTTCAGGTCTGGCAACAGCGCCAGCACCTGCGCGTGCTCGGCTTGATTGAACGTGGCTGGCGCCAGTGTCGAACCAAGCTCGGGTAACACCGCCTCGATCCGTGCCAGTAAGTCCGTGTCGGATGCTTCGCGGATATAATGCGCGTTGGTATCTGCGAGCTTCTTGAAATCCATCCGTGCCGCTGACTTGCCCAACGACGTCAGGTCGAACCATTCGACCATCTTTTCGAGCGAAAAGATCTCATCGTCGCCGTGGCTCCAGCCAAGTCGCACCAGATAGTTCTTCAACGCCGACGGCAGATAACCCATCGCCCGATACGCCTCGATGCCGAGCGCGCCATGCCGCTTCGACAGCTTAGCGCCATCCGATCCATGGATCAGCGGCACGTGGCCGAACTCTGGAATATCCCAGTCCATCGCGGCATAGATCTGGCTCTGCCGCGCAGCGTTCGTCAGATGATCGACACCGCGCAACACGTGCGTTACGGCCATATCGTGATCATCGACCACAACCGCCAGGTTGTAGATCGGCGTTCCGTCAGACCGCAGAATGACGAGGTCGTCGAGTTCCTTGTTCTGGAACACGACGCGGCCTTGCACGAGGTCCTCGACCACTGTCTCGCCATCGCGCGGCGCCTTGAAGCGAACGACGCCTGGAATTCCCGCTGGGGCCGTTGCCGAATCGCGATCGCGCCACGGACTTTGCACGGTGAAGGGGCGCTTCTCGGCCTCGGCTTGCTCGCGCATGGTCGCAAGCTCACCTTGAGTCAAATAGCAGCGGTAGGCCTTGCCAGCCGCCAGCAGCTGGTGCGCGACTTCGGCATGACGGGTAACGCGACTGAACTGCGACAGCGGTTCGCCGTCCCAATCGAGACCAAGCCATTTGAGGCCGTCGAGAATGGCATCAACTGCCTCAGGCGTATGGCGTGCGCGGTCGGTATCCTCGATGCGCAGCAGGAATTTGCCGCCCGTATGGCGCGCATAGAGCCAGTTGAACAGCGCGGTACGTGCGCCGCCAATGTGCAGATAGCCCGTGGGCGATGGCGCAAAGCGTGTAACGACGGGCTTCGTACCGGATGGCATCGTTGTCATGGTGCGTGCTGACTTTTTCGCTGTTAACATCAAGCGCTGCGTGTAGCATGAGCCGAAACATCGGGTAAGGGCGAGGACCGGTGGCGAACGTCGCAGCGCACGGGACTGACGGGCAGCGCCGCGAAGCGGCCGGTTGGATGCTTGCGCTTGGCGCGCAGCTGACGCCATCTGCGCTGCTCGAGGCGCTCGAAGCCGAGCAGGATCGATGGTTCCTGTGGGTGCCGGTATTTTTCGGCTTTGGCATATCCTTCTATTTCCAACTCACCACCGAGCCGCCGCTGCTGCTGGCACTGATGCCGTTGCCGATGGCGTTGTTGATGTCGCGACTATGGCGAACAAGCAGTCTCGCCGTGATGATCACGGCAGCCCTGGTTGCTATGTCGCTCGGATTTGCACTTGCTAAGTTACGCAATGAAACCGTTCGTGCACCCGTGCTTGAGCGCCAGTTTGGCCTCGTTGAAGTTGCAGGCTTCGTCGAGCTTGTCGAACCTCGGCCTGGCCGAGGCCAACGCGTCACGCTGCGGCTGGTATCTTTCGCGGGTCTATCCAAGGAGCGCATGCCCTACCGCATCCGGGTGCGCACCATGGTGGCGGTGTCCGGTTTGAAGCCGGGCGATCCACTCAAACTCCGCGCGACGCTAGCGCCACCTGGTATCCCGGCATTGCCGGGGGACTACGATTTCGCCCGCGCAGCGTGGTTCGCCAAACTCGGCGGGATTGGCTATGCACTCAGCCGTCCGCAACCAGCGACAAATCTCGGTGAGCCGCCGCTCGACCTGCGGTTCTGGGCGTCGATCGAGCGCGTACGCCTCGCCATTGGTCAGCGTATCACCGCCGCGCTGCCCGGTGAGCGTGGTGCCATCGCCAACAGCCTCATCACCGGACAGCGCGGCGCAATCACCCAGGCAACCAACGACGCATACCGGGACAGCGGGCTGTTTCACATTCTATCGATATCCGGCCTGCACATGGTGGTGATGGCGGGCGCCATCTTCTGGCTAGTGCGCCTGCTGCTGGCGGCGATCCCCGTTATCGCGCTGAACTATCCAATCAAGAAGATTGCAGCAGTGGCGGCGACCGTTGCAGCGCTCGGCTACCTTCTGATCTCAGGCTCGTCGCCGGCCACCGTGCGCTCGTGGATCACGATCTCGATGCTATTCCTGGCCGTGGTCATGGACCGGCCGGCGATCGCGTTGCGCAACGTCGCCCTATCGGCGCTGATGATCCTGATCGTGTTCCCGGAGAACCTGTTCGATGAAATTTGTGCTACACCCTACAGCGAGGCTTCTAGCGCATTGTTCCTAAGCGGTTTAGTGGCATCTATGGCGACGCATAAAAACGCTCATTTTGTCTTGGGGCGGCTGCTGGGGCGGCCAGAAGGGGGCACTGCTCGCCCAAATGGCACTTCGCATCATCGGGTCATACGCGACAGGGCTGCTGGATGAGCGCACCCGTCACGCTTGCCGACCTCATCCGCGACGGCAAGCTCATGTGGGTCTATTGCTGCGACTGCTGTCGTGAGCGTGACATCGATCCGAGCACGCTATCGTTGCCGGACGATACACCAGTGCCGAACCTCGGGCGTCGGTTCATGAAGTGCTCGGCATGTGGATCACGCAAGGTCGACACACGACCCGAGTTGTATCCGGGCGGCATCCCTGCGAAACGACAGTAACAAAACAAAAACTTGGTGTCAGATGCAGATCGTATTCCAAGGAACAGGCTTGAAAATTGCTGAGGACTTTGTCGGATGGGCCCGTGATGAGCGCGCCAAGGGTGTAAGACTGATCTGCATTGAAGGCTTGATGTGCTCGGGCAAATCCCGTCTTTTGAAGCAGCTTGGCTCATGTTTCTGCGCGTTAGATTTGGACTGCTACCTTCCAAAAAACGCGTCTGTCGAAGTCGAGTGGGTTGCTCAAGTTAGGCAGGGGGGGGCCGTGGCCGGAATTCAACAGGCAATGGCGACGAACGATTGTGTTGTCGTAGCTGGAGCAGTTGGCTGGCCTGTCGTAGAACCTATAGCAGCCGAGTTAAAGGTCAATGCCGTTCGCCGCGTCTACATTAAGGCGCTGTCTACACGGGGTGACCCTCCGATGTGGGATGAGTACGACCACCTTCAAAGGCGTCAGCGGCCAACGCTCTACACTCGCTCAATAGATGAGTATCATCGAGTTAGTGAGCCTTGGGGTCTTGCCGATCTGGTGCTAGAGCGCTTGCTCGATTAATTAAATGAAAGTTCGCAGTGTCGCGGATTAACCTCGAACAACACCAAACCCGAACCGCATCCAAGGGGCAACGAGGTGACACGAGCGAGGCAGGGGTAGTGATGGTCGACTGGACCCTGAAGGACCTGCTTTCAATTGTTGGACCCACTGTAAGCCTCGGCGGTGCCGCCGTGAGTTGGTACTGGGCGCAGAAGCGATTGCGATGGGATGCGGGGAAAGAACTCGGCGTCCTGCGCGCCGACACAATCGCGTTGATCGAAGCTGCCAAAAGCTATGGAGGCGCACCGTGGCGATACCAATTGGGTGCAGTTCAATATCTGGATGCCCTAGAGAGCTGGCGGCGCATCCTTGAAGAGCGAGCGCCGTTGATTGGCAAGCGAGCCTACGAGGAACTTCGCAAGCTCGAATATTTGTTGGTAGAGGCGCATACTGAGGCCTACGGTTATCACCGAATACAGTCTTCGTCAGAAGAGGATTGGGGGGACCCGAAAATGATCGATTATGAAACTGTCCAGAAGCTGGAGAGCTTTATCGATCGACTTCGAAGCGATCGTGAATTTTTGTCTAAGTGATTTGGAATTGTTTGGTCAGGGCGGGCACGACTGCCGCCAGGGGACGCGCTGTGTAGGGCGTTCCGTGCAAGTGTGCGATGCCGCCGTGTGACCAGCACAACGGCATCGCGGGTGACGCCCACTGGAGAGTACTCGTCACCCAGCCCGTTAGGGCATCTCGGAATTTAGTCCGTCGCGCGGCGACCGGCTTTGAACATCGCGTCAACCTGTGCGGCGACCGTCTCTTGCGGCGTCGGCGTGCTGTTCTCAGGCTTGCCAGCAATGCGGTCATCGATCCGCTTGCCATCCGCCGCCGTGCCGGTGAACTTCGTCGCCCGCACGCGCGCCACGAGGCGATCTGTATCCGCGTCCGTCATCGTCTTGTCGTTGATGTCGAGACGCTTGGCCTGTGCACGCGAATAGGCGTTCTGACTGCTGGCGACAATCGCCCGAATGTCGTTGCGATCCGCATCGAGCCGGGACAGTGCCGCCCGTGCGTCGACCCGGCTGTCGCCCGTGCGCTTGATGCTCTGGCGCGTGCACATATCGGCGAGCTGCGCCTTCTGTGCGGCCTCGAAGCTCGTGACGCTGATCGTCTGATCGGTGCCGTCCTGCCAGCGCACGACGTAGTGGCTGCCAGCACGGGCCTCGATCTCGCCCGACACGTTGTCATGCCGGGTCATCGGATGACCGATGTTGCGATCCTGACCCTCGGGACGCTCGCGACTGATAGAGTTAGTTGACATGGGCGGGGCGCTCCTTTGGGGCGATGTATGCGTGCCAAGCCGACCGGGCTTTGTGGCGTCGGACGGTCAGGGCCTTGAAATATGCGGCGTACATATCCGGCGGCACGTTGGCCTCGGATGGCAGCTCCATCAGTTCGCAAAGCGTGTCGTACACCGTGTTGCCGAGCGGCAGCATCGTCCAGGCATAACCGGGCCGGTCGACGGACAACTGGTTCGAGTAGATCGCCCAACAGCGTTCGGCGTCGGCAACGTCGGCGAGCAACTTGATGCCGGTCGTGTCGTTCAAGTCCAGTTTCATCGGCGACCCCCTTGGATGACCGCGAGCTGCTGCTGCACCAGATGCGAGACGCGATCCTGATGCTCGCCACCGGGTTCGTTCGATGTCGCGGCAAACGGTATCGCGACCTGTGCGCCGGGCTGGATCATGTCGAGGTCCAAGCTCGACACGCCAACGCAAGCCGCTGCCGCATCGAGGATCGGCACCGCGTCGGCCAGCGTGACCTTGGACAGTGCCGCCAGTTGCTCACACAGCGGTCGAAGGCGGGGATGGTTGGCGTGCGGCAATGCCAGAATATGAGCCGCGTCGGGTGAGGGTTTCAGCATCGGGTTCGTCCTATGGTGATCGCAGTGCGGTTGCCGCAAATCGCTCTGAGGCGGGCAATCTCGGTTCTGAGGTAGGTGATCGAGCCTTGGCCATACTCGACCCACAGTTCGCCGTGGCGCACCTGCGTCTTGGTTTGACCGGACGCCAAGGCAAAGGCGGCTTCTTCGAGTAAATCGAGCCGCGCACACGGCGTGAGGCCTGCCAGATAGCCGGGCGGCATCTTCTTAGGTGGACACGTCATCGCGGCCTCGCTGGTGGATTGAGTTTCTGTGACGCCGTAGTCCACGGCAGCGACACGCCAAGTTCGCCGAGCATTTCCTCATCGGCAGCCCGGTTGCGCAAAACCGTCTCG
The DNA here is from genome assembly GCA_031401535.1 of Hyphomicrobiaceae bacterium. Taxonomy (GTDB): domain Bacteria; phylum Pseudomonadota; class Alphaproteobacteria; order Rhizobiales; family Hyphomicrobiaceae; genus JAKFWF01. Next base: position 7,490 of record JANNRP010000224.1, read on the forward strand.
GGGTCTTTGCCGAGTGCGTTGATCTCATCCGTCAAGCTCGATAGACCGCTGCGCACCCGTTCAACAGAGGCACGTGTGGCCTTGAGCACGTCCGGGTCTTCGATGTTCGGCCCGCGCCATTCAACGCGGATGAACTGCCGACGCTTGCGGAAGTCGTCGAGCTTGTCGAAGCGACCACCGGGCCACGGCAAGCGACCGTCGGAGATCATTTCTTCGGCCACCGACCAGAGCGCGAACTCGGTCAGCGGCTCGATCAGCACCCGCCGACGTCGCTCGATGATGGCACGGGCTTCTACCGCCGCCGTCTTGAGTGACGAATAGCTGGCATCGTCCTTTAAGCCATGCAGAAACTCTGGCGCGAGACCCAACGCGCGAGCAGCTTCGGCGAGACCAAGCCGGATGATTTTCTCGTACTGATCGAAGGCAACTTTACCCGCGAGCAGGTCGAACCTCTCACCGGTGCTCAGATGCGCGATGCGGGCATTGTGCCCAAGCCGCAGATGCGCGTCGGCCTTCTTCAAGGTCTCGTGCCACGACGTGCGCGCCTCCATCATCGCCGACAGCGCATTGCCGTCGGGTCCGCCGATGGACTTCGCCACGACGTCGCTTGGAAGGTCGCTCGTGACGACGCCGACGACCATTGTTGCAACATGCGCGGCCAGCACCGCAGCATCACCGACGTTCATGGCCTGCGTGATGGCCCCGAGTGCAGCACCCAACGGACTGATGCCACGGATCGCACCCGGCTCGGCGTCGAACGAGTGCATCACCATTTGCTTGCCCTTGTCGCTATAGACGGGGATCCGGATGGTGCCAGTGCGACCCGGCAACGGACGGATGTGATAGGCAACCGCCCGCCCGCTTTCCGTGAACTCCACGCCATCACGCAGCACGACGTTGCGGTTGGCCCAAACAGGTGGCGTCCACAGTCGCGACGGGTCAATCAGGTTGATCGATGTCTTCCAACCCGTGTGCGGCTTCTCGCTGTAGTCGAGCACCGCCAGAATGTCGCCCGTGCCGAGGTAACTCCGCACCGCTGCCGACTGCAACGCGCCGAACTTCTGGCGACCCTGTGCGTCACACGACCGGGCATCGTCCGACCATTCCGCAAAGCGTGCCTCAAGGAACCGCGCCCATGTCTTGGCGAAGCCCGGCTGCCAGCGTAGCGCCTCGATGTTCGGCTGGACGCTTGGCTGCAAGCCATACCCGCCAACCGTCCACGAGCAGTTGAGTTCGACGCCATATTGCAGGAAGCCCGATTGCGTGAACAGGTGCCGGGCCGCTGCTGCGACGTGGTGATGCGAGCGGCGAATTTCCTCATCCGACGTGCGCAGAAACGGATGCACGCCGATCACCGGACGGGCGCTATCCGGGTGCCTGTCCATGTAGCCCATGACGGCTTGTGGGCGCTCGATCTCATATTCGGCACGTACGACCGGCACGTTGATTTGCCGCGTCATCGGATACGCCGGACGCACGGGCTCGTTGGGCAACCCGAAGGCTGCCCGGATGGTCTTCATCATGTCAGTGTTCCTCTAAGCGGCTTGAACTGCGG
>JANNRP010000225.1:0-2364 GCA_031401535.1 Hyphomicrobiaceae bacterium
GCAACAACGGATCGATGATTGCCCACTCGGCATCCGTGAGTTCGTAACGACGAAGCTGCGCCATCCCAACCTCCCTTGGTTGGAATCATGAATCACTGTTCGCGCGCTTTGGGAATCCCGTTTATGAGTTTGTGACCTAGCCCCCCGCCGTCGGCCGCCTTCGGCTTCTGCTGCGCAGCCCGACCAAGGTGCCGCCACCCGCAGTATCGATGAGTACATCGATTCAATTGTGCGGGCTGGCGGCCTCGGCTTAACAAAATCATAGTTGGGCAGGAATGCCCTCCTTGATTTTCTAAAGCCTCGGTGTCGGCACCTTGGTCGGGCTGCTCGCAAAATATAGTCGGCGCTAAAGCGCCTCCTTATTTTGTGGCGCCGACGGCGGGGGGCTAGAGTGCGTGGAAGCGCGCTTTTCGAACACGTCACGATAGTCCGGTGGGGCTATCGAACGTGTCCGAAGTCGCAGCGCCGCGTCTCTCATTGGAACCCAAGATTAACAGGGGGCGGCGCAGCCGCTCGTTTGATCCCCGGCCGGCAGGTGGGAGACGGCCGGCAAATTCTCTGTTCTCGCGCAAAACGGCGCCGGTGGCGCTCGGCTAGCCTGCCGAGTGGTTGCGTGGTCCAGAAACGCAACCCCGTTTTGCGCGCGCCTATCTCACTATTTGGGTTCAAGGCCCGGGGAACGTACCTAGCTGGTCTGGTGGGTGCGAGATTGCGATGGTCCTGGCCATGAACGATGCCAACAAATGCGAGCTCGAAGCCATCACGCGGAAGCTGGCGAAGGTTGGCCTGATTGAGGGCAAGGATGGAAAGTGGGTGCCGACCAAGCTCGGCCTCGCAGTATTGCAAAAGCAAAAGGTTGTCACGCATTGATGCAGGTTGCATCGTTGCTAGAGTTCTTTGTTTGTTCTTTATGACAGGCCGCGAACCGTCCTCCTTGCCTCTATCTGCCTTGAGCAGTTGCAGCATGCGTGGCACGTTGTCGAATGCTCCGCAGAGTTTACAGCGTGCGCATTGAGTTGGAGAATGGGTGATCGGCGCCGAGTTGAACACCCAGCAGAGCTGCTCGCAGGCGTGCGTAACCACGCATACGCTTTTCGGTGAAGGCATAGTAGGAGCGGCGTGGCGACGTGACCATTTTGCCGTACGCGGGTGAGCGGAAGAGGCCGAGGCGTGCGCCGACCTGATTTTGGTTGAGGCACTTGTCTGGCTTGGCGGTGGTGTGGAACGTCGAGTGAATGCGCTCAAAGTCCTTGGCGATGACCTTGATCTGCTTCTCGAGGAGGCCACCGTCGGCAATTGCCCAGATCAGAAGCTCGCCGTCCAGGGCGTAGCGGCTGGCGGCCAGCTCGTAAGGGTCTTTGAGTTCCGGCGCTGCGGCGCGGGAAGCGTCGATGAGGCCTTGCTCATAGTCTTCAGGCTGAGTGTAGGCGGGTCGGGCGATGCCGCGTGAGTACCAACGCCAGAGCGTCTTTTCGATGATGAGGTGGATGAAGTAGGGGAAGCCGTCGCTGATCTGGGCAATGCGGAACTGGGTCTCGCGCTCGATGGTAACGCCAATACTCTTCTCGACGTCAGACATGATGTCGAAGCAGGCCTGCAGCTTCAGACGGTTGACCTCGACTGGCTCGAACAGGCGCAAGGTCGAAGGATGTGCTTTGAATATCTGTTGGACGTCATCGGCGACGCCGCAAAGGATCATCTTGATGGCTGAGCCACTGTCAGCGATCAGCTTAGCGAGGAGGCCGATTTGGAGGTGGGTGTCGGTGTCGGTTAGCTGGTCGAACTCGTCGATGATGAAGGTGAAGCGCTGCCCTTTCTCGGAAGTGACGTGGGAGAGGAGAGCGAAAGCCTCGTTGGGATCTTGCGGTGTTGGAACACCCTTAAACGTATCGCTGTTGGAGATCGAGCTACCGGCCTTGACGAAGGGCACCGAGAGGGCGGCCTCGCCCTTTCTGTCGAACTTGCGTTCAGCGAGGAGGGGATTTTGCAGCATGGCGGCAGCAGCTAATGAGCGGATGATGTCGCCGAATTTCATCTGCGGTGCGCAGGTGATCTGAACGTTGGTCGTATGGGAATATTGCCGGCTGACGCTCAGTGCGAGAGACGTCTTTCCAGCGCCGCGAAGCCCGTAAATGAAGGGCTGCCGCCCGGGAGTAAGCAAGGCGCGAGCCAGACAAGCGACCTCTTCGTCGCGACCTTTTAGGTGGTTGATGTCGGAGATGGCGCGCGAGGCATAGATTACTTGGTTGAGGGCATGCTGGAAGTCCTCGGTCGCCGCTAGGGGGGGTGCCATGGTCCTCGCTACTGATTAGCCGTTCCCACTACTATGTCGACACGTGTCGGCGCTGTCGACGAGGCTGTGGC
>JANNRP010000226.1:0-8363 GCA_031401535.1 Hyphomicrobiaceae bacterium
TCGATCGTCAACTCAGAGAGCGAGTTATCGTCGAAGTCCTTCACGGCAATCCTCCTACACGATACATTTGGACGAACCACTTGGACCACTGCCCCAGAAAATTAGATGGACCTGAGCCCGCCCAACTTCTGGCAGAGGAAGCTGGGCGCGCCCTCTGGCTCAGAGGTCCATCAGACTGGCGATACACGGGGGTGACAGTACCAGCCGGGGCTACGCAACCCCAGTATGTTGTTACGCCTTTTCGAGGCCCCGGTGGGGCTCGGTGCGGTACCGCACCAAACGGACTTTGCAGTTTACGATCGATGAGTTGTTTAATACACAAAACGAAAGCGGTAGACCATTCATCAACTGGTGAAAGGTCAGTTCCCAGCTCTTATCTGTGTGCGCCATGCTCAACCAGTCCACCGTTTGCAATCGCCTCCTCGCTCTGATGTCTCGTGACGATTTTGCCCTACTGGCATCTCATCTTGAACCTGTGGAACTGTTTCGCGACTACGTTCTTGCGATCCCCAATATCCCAATCGGCGATGTGTTCTTCATCGAAAGCGGCATGGTCTCCGTTGTCGCTGAAAAGGCTGACGGTCGGAGCATCGAAGTGGGCGTCTACGGCCGTGATGGGATGGGACCGAGCACAGTGCTTCTCGGCTCCGATCAAACTCCGCACCATCAATATATGCAGATCGGCGGCACCGGCTTGAAACTGCCGACGAAGACCTTTCTTGAGATCGTTGACCGGAGCCCGTCAATGCGCACCCTGTTGTTGCGGTTCGTCCACGTGTTCATGACGCAAACAGCACAGTCAGCGCTCGTGAATGGAAGTTCCATCATCGAGGAGAGGCTGGCGCGATGGGTTCTAATGTGCCGGGATCGCCTCGACGACGACGAATTCCCGATCACCCATGACTTCCTGTCGATGATGCTGGGCGTCCGCCGATCGAGCGTTACCGATGCCATTCATCTACTGGAAGGTGATGGGCTGATCAAAGCTACGCGCGGAAACATAAAAATCCTGGATCGCGGGCGTCTCGAACGTGCTGCTGGAGCCTCTTACGGGGTGCCAGAAGCTGAATACCTGAGGTTGATTGGGACTATGTGATCGTCATCAATCGGCTAAGCCGTCCCAAAAGTGGCTCGAGGACGATGCGCGCGGCGCTATTAAAGACGCATGGTCTTGCTTTCTCTGGGCGTGCAAAGCGGCAGCAATGATCTCAGTAGAACAAACGGCGGCCGGTTTCGTCCGACCGCCGCTGTCGTTCATGGCGCTCCTGCCTCAATCGCCTTTGTCTGACTATGAGCAATGCAAGCACCAGAACAGCACACAGCGCTAAGAGTTCAGGGATGTCAGTCATGCTAGGGTTCTATCGTTGGCCCATGTTGCAGAGCGCTCGTTCTGATGCTCATTCAATACCACAAAGCGACTGAAATTCACGCTGCAACTGTGAACGTCGTTGCCGAACCATTGCGCCGATTGCACACGCTTGGCCGTCCACGGACGATCACTCTGGCCGACGAGCGCGAGCTGCCACTATGCCGCCCGTATACAGCTCTGGTCGTGTGTCGATCTTCTTCGACCCGCACGCGCTGCATTTCATGAACCTTCGTCCGATGCCCGGCACTGGGGTGTTTTCCGGCAACGCCAACGTGCTCGGGTCGATGTCCAACTCACGACCGCAGGTGCAACAGTATGTCCACATCAGCTTACTGTCGCGGATCAGGTCGCCCAGCGTGACGGGTCCGTCGCTCATTTCCGAGAATGTGCGGCTTCATAGGCAAGCGCGAGCCCTGCCAAACGCTCCAGCGCTTGGTGTTGGGGTGAGCGTTCAGGGCATCCGACCAAGTCCTGGTACTGTTCGATACTCTCTTGGCACATGCCGTCGTCAGCCTTAACGAGCGCATATTGACGCTTGGTCTCGATACTGCCGGATGAGGGGAACCATTGGCCGCCCGCAAACTCGTAGCCAAACGCGAGCAGGGCATCGACGGTGGTTATGCGTTGACGGTCAATTGTCATCGTTACGTGCTGGCGCATCATCTATAACGTCTTTCTTCACCAGTCCTTCTTGAACAATGCGGAGCGTATCGCCCCGTATCGGTTTGACCAGCCCAGCGGCTTCGGTAGGTGCGCCGGTCAGCCACGCATCTCGCGTGACCTGTCAACAAAAGCTGAGGGGTTGATACTCGCGGTCGTGGGTTTGGTTCCGTTGTCATAAAGCTGTAGGCATCGATCTCGCTGTTTGGCCCGTTCCACGGTAGCAAGTTACCGACGAAGGCGAACGAAGGCCTTTGCTCATTGCCCTTTTCAGCGCACTAATGCCGTGTTCCAGTTTTACGGACATCTTGCGGCTCGCGACCTGGCGACACTGCAGCTAGTTGAACTCTACAAGGCCCGTGGTTTGTATAAGAGGGGTGTTCTGTGCCCAGGATGCTACTTATAGCATAAGCAGGTTAGAGTATCGCGCGATGGGGCAAGATGCTGACCGAGGTAGGCGGGGGGATTGGTCCCCGGCCAGCTTCGGTACGATATCGCTGCGACGTTTCACAACTGTTCAAAGGGCCGCTACAATTTTATAGATCACCGACTGGCCCGACACGAGAGCCTTTGTACGGTATCGGACTAACTCCCCATTCTTGGTAAATTAGCGTAACATCTTCCCGTCAGCATGGCCATGCTACCAGCTCGTCGATAGCACCTGCGGCACTACGGTGTTCTACAGCGAGCAAACTCGATTGGGCAGGGAGCCAGAGGGCGCTTCGTTCGAGGAGCGGTGCAGCATCTCTCTGTTCGACCGTCGCAGAACGGTTGTTGTCGTGCAATCGGGCGTTGCAACCGTGTTTCATAGAAACACTGCTGGCGAGCCCTTGGTATCCAAAGCGTGGGAGGTTGGGTATGCGAACATTGGGCCAAACTCCACTTAATGAGTTGGAAGAGACGGCTCTGTTCGAACTTCTCGGCGATGCCTGGTGCGCAATCTTCAAGCCCTTGCCCGGCGGGCCAGATTACTTCATCCCCTCCGTTGAAATAGGTATGCGAGAATGTGACACTCTGCGCTTACAGTTAAGCGAGGGCTCGGTGCGTCCGTGTGAACACGGAACCGCTGCCACCGTGGCCGAAGCAGTTAGGACATCAAGCTCGTGGCTGATGCCGATGGCAGTCGTAGTCGCCCTCACAGCGAAACTGGGTTTGGAAAGCCGACGATCTGAATTCGTGAACTGTCCGCATCGCTCTAAACGCTGACCAGCGGATGTTGGCGCAGGACAGGCGCGAAGTGTCGATTGTGGCCATCGCGCATTCGAGCGGCGCCTGCCTTCCGAATAAGCTGCTAATCATCGATGAGTTGGGCTTCGCGCCGTTGCCATACTCGTTGCTCAGACGCTCGAAGATCCGCTTCGATGTGTGCTCCTCGGATCCCGAATGGCTGATCGGCACGAACGCAGGCGCGGTCAGACACGCACCTGAAGCCCTACCTCGACGAGTTCGCCTTCCGCCACAGCCGCTGCAAGACCAATGAGGTCGGCCGTATCGCCGCACGCGTGATCGACAGTCTCCTCGCCCGGCCGCCTATGACGATGCGAAACCTGGTCGACGACACGTGGCGCCGCGGATGGTTTCGCTCAAATCACGTCGCCGCAACCTGAACTAATGGTATAGGTATAGTGCGACGCACCGTCGCATTCGTCGTCCTTTGCCGTTTGTAACAATCTAGGCGACCAATTGTATTGAATAAGCCATTTCAGCGGCGATTACAGTATTTCTGCCTGCAGCCTTGGCGGCATACATGGCTTTGTCGGCCGCCGCCAACGCATTTTGAAAATCAAACGATCCGGATCCCATCATTGCAACGCCAAAGCTGGCAGTGACAACAATTGGGCCTTCGCGCGTTGGCATTGTTTGAGCTGCTATCGCCCTCCGCATTCTGTCGGCAGTCTCTAGTCCATAATTCAATGTGGCTCCTGGCAAAATGAGGGCGAACTCCTCACCACCGACCCGAGCTATGATGTCTTGTGGGCGCACGCTATCGCGGCAAATCTTGACTGTATTTTGCAGAACGCGATCGCCAGCAGCGTGACCATGAGTATCATTAACTTTCTTAAAGTGGTCGATGTCCATCATGACAACGCAGACGGAACCATCCGATTTCGCTCGCAAATTATTAATCGCCAGATCGAGACCGCGCTTAGCCAGAACCCCGGTTAGTGGATCAAGAAAAGCAAGCTTTCTCAACTCAAGCTCGTCTATGACCAGTCGACCCAGATCCTGCAAAAGCCTCACTTGCTCAGGGGAGGGATCGCGTGGCGTTGTATCCATAGCACACAGAGCACCGATGTTGTGACCTGCAGGCGTATTCAATGGTGTGCCGATGTAAAAACGGATATAAGGTTCTCCCTGGACCAACGGGCTGGTGGCGAACCGCAGATCGTTAAGCGCGTCGCGCACGATCAACGGTTCATTCGACTCAATCGTGTGAGTACAGAATGATACACCGCGCGCGGTCTCGCAAGCACCAACTCCGATCCTTGATTTAAACCATTGGCGGTCGGCAGCTACCAATGACACCACGGCCATCGGTGTCTGAAGTGTCATTTTTGCCAAACGCGTAATCCGGTCGAAAGATTCTTCCGGTGGCGTATCGAGGATGGCATAATCGTGGAGATCACGGAGACGGAGCTTCTCCCGCTCACTAATGAAATCGCTCATTGCACGGCGCCTTTCATCATTTCGCTGATTGTTCGTAGCAATTCGCGTTCGTATTCTTCGAAAACTTCGAGCACATTGCGATCAATTTCACGATCGTCCATGCCAAGCCCGCGCAATGTCTGTGCGAGCAACTCCAGGTTCTCGTAGTGCCGCTTCAGGCTGACCTGAAGCACAGGCATCAAGTTAACAGTCGCTAGTCTATCTTTTACCAGCAATAAGGTGTTGCTCACGCTCGAACTCCCACGTCGATTCAACATATTTCTATTGTCAAATATACTTAAACATCGTTAAAAACTTGGGTAGAGCGGCTGCTAAATTTGTGATGATTGGTGGTTCTTTCCAAGCATAGGTTGCTCCGGGCGTTAAGTAGTCAACGATGCAAAATAATCAGAATGAGTAGGTCTTTATCGACCAAAAAAGTCGGTGTTCTAAAACAAGACTTGGTTAATATTTGTAGGTTAACGTTGTTCAATGATTTGAAGATTGCCCTAAGGTCGAGATACAACATGCAACTGTTCATAAATGGCAAAAAGGCATTTGTGTTTCTTTGTCGACATTCTAACCAAGCATTTGGGAAATTTCTTCCACGTGCAGTAACTCGATTGAATCGGCGCCACATCGTACGTGGCACCCAACAATGGGCGGTTCTCACAGGTCTCGCCGTGCTGGTCCTTCTCTGGCTCACAATTCACTTACTCTTTGCGCAGCGCGTGGCGTTCGATCAACAGGGCGCTGTTCAAAGCGGATTCAATATAACCCGGGGTCTCGAGGAAAGTACGCTCCGGTCCTTTGCCGAAGTTGACAAGGTGCTGCTCTACGAGCGTCGCGCGATTGAAGAACGACAAGGGTCACTCGATCTTCAAGATCTGTTCACTAATATAAAAGCGATGAGCGATATCGTCGTGCAAATGGCGTTCATCGACGCTCGCGGCATGATGCGATTCTCGACGGCCAGCAAAGGCGCGACTGCCCCCCTCGACCTTAGCGACCGCGAGCATTTTAAGGTTCATGTTAACAGTAACGCAGACACACTGTTTATCAGCGCACCAATTATAGGTCGCGTTTCCAAGCGTTGGTCCATCCAGTTCACCCGTCGAGTTCTGGACAAAGCCGGTAATTTTGGCGGTGTCTTAGTGGCGTCCCTCGATGCCATGCACCTTAATAATTTTTATAGCTCTCTCGAACTTGGTTCGTCAGGATCGATTTCCTTGATCGGCATGGATGGACGCGTTCGTGCAGCCAGTGAAGCGGCTGGTCAAAAACACTATGCCATTGGCGACCTTATTACGGGGGATCGTCTTTTACTAGAAGCTAATGCCCGCTCCGAGGGCCACTATTTCGTCCCATCTACCGAACAAGAACAGGGTCGGCTTATATCTTTTCGCCGCATCAAAGGTCAGCCGCTGATTGTTGCTCTGAGGCTTGAGCAGCGGCAGATCGAGCAAGTGGCCTATCAAGAACTATCGCGCAACGCCATAATTGGCATCTTTGTTTCGGTGTTAATATTGAGCTTCAGTGTCAGCGGGTCTAACCACCAACTTAAATTGAAACTGGCACACCTCATAACACGTCGCAGCCAGAAGCACGCTCTTCGGACATCGGAGGCCTTGCGAGCAACGTTGGACAATATGGTCCAAGGCATTATCTCGGTAAAGAGCAATGGCGTAATACAGTTTATCAATGAACGCTGCCTCGATCTCCTTGGGTTGGATAGAACAGACATTCGCAACAATGCAACGTTTAAAGATCTAGTTGATCATCTGACGGCTAAGGGTGAGTATCAGACTGGCATTGTCACAGACTCAGAACAGACTGAGGAGTACGCGTCTGCGCGCGACACTGCCCAGTTCTCTCCATCATTTGTACGCACGCGAACGAACGGCACCGTTCTTGAAGTGAAAACAACTTCAAGTGCTGATGGAGGATTTATCCGAACGATCACCGATGTGACGAAGCACGAGCGCGCAAGAGAACAAATCAACCGCTTGTCAGCCAAGGCAGAATTCGAAAGAGCGCAATTCAAAACGGCTGTGAACAAAATGCCGCTCGGCTTGATCATGTTCGACACGGAGCACAAAGTCACTATTTGCAATGACCGGTACCGGGAAATCTACGGGCTAACTATTGAAGAAACCGCACTGGGCACCAGCCTGAGCGAGATGTTGCTCTGCAGGGCGCGCGTGGGTACCATTGAGGTGCTGCAGTCGGATAACGCTATCGATCGATTGATAGAGATTGCAAAAGCCAATCAAGAGCATTCCTGGAACTCGCGACTTGGTGACGGGCGACTGATCAACGTGCGCCACAACCCGCTGGCGGACGGTGGCTGGGTTTCTGTTCACGAAGACATCACCGTGCGCCGACTAGCGGAAGAGAAAATCGAGCATATGGCGGAGCATGATCCGCTGACTAACCTTGCCAACCGCACCAAGCTTATGAGCGACTTGAATAATTGCCAGCAGGTGCTCGCCAACGGCGAACAGTTCGCTGTGCTCCTACTGGATCTCGACCATTTCAAGGCCATCAATGACACGCTGGGGCATCCCATAGGTGATAAGCTTCTCATCGAGGCCAGCAAACGGCTGCTGGCAACCTCCCGTAGCAACGATCTTGTTGCAAGGCTTGGCGGTGATGAGTTTGCAATCATCGAGCGCAATATTGTCGGGCCAGCGGCGGCTGAAGCGCTGGCCGTACGATTGATGGCGTCACTGGGTCAGCCGTATTTGATCGAGGGGCATCAGATTGTGGTCGGCGCCAGTATTGGGATAGCCTGCGCGTCGCATGACTACAATACGGCTGAAACGTTGCTGCAGGCAGCCGACATAGCACTCTACCAAGCCAAACACGATGGCCGCAATGGCTTTAGATTCTTCGAGCAATCCATGATCGAGGAGGTTCGCGAGCGGCGGAGTACCGAGGAAGAATTGCGTCAAGGCATCGCCGACCGGCAGCTTGAGGTCCACTACCAGCCGATTGTCAACACGCGGTCACTGGCGATCGAGGGCTATGAGGGGCTTGTTCGATGGCGCCACCCGCAGAAGGGGCTGGTGCCGCCGATCAAGTTCATACCTCTGGCCGAATCAACGGGTCTCATTCAGGCCATTGGAAATCTTGTATTGCACGACGCTTGTCGACAAATGATGGAGGGGCCAGACGACCTTTACATTTCGGTCAATGTTTCGCCCGTTGAACTCAAACAGCACAATTTCGTCGATCTCATAAGGGAGGCCCTCGAGCTAACCGGACTGCACGCGACAAGGTTACAATTGGAGGTAACAGAAGGCGTGCTATTGCAGTCCGAAGCAGGCACGCTTGAGCGCTTGCGGGATTTACGCCGGATGGGCGTTTTGATTGCGATGGATGACTTCGGTACCGGGTATTCGTCGTTGAGTTCTTTGCGCACGTTCCCGTTTGACAAGATCAAGATCGACCGCAGCCTGATTCAGGGCGTATCAGATAGCCCGGCGAACATGGCCATCCTGAAAGCAGTCGTCGACCTTGCCGACGGCCTTGGAATGTCGTTGACCGCCGAGGGCATTGAGACCGCTGAGCAATTGGCGATCGTTCGCGACCTCGGATGTCAACAAGCGCAAGGATATTATTTGGGTCGGCCCTTGCCCGCAACAGCGTTAACTCAGGTGAAGGCCGCGTAGGTGTTTGTCAAAAT
>JANNRP010000227.1:0-2374 GCA_031401535.1 Hyphomicrobiaceae bacterium
TGTTCGACCGCGCCGCCGACCACGGTGATCTCGTAGGGGCTCATGCTTGCGTCGCCGACAAAGATCGCCTTATAGTCGGCCGGATATTTATGCAGCACGTCCATTGTTGGGGTGCGCTCGGTCCAGCGCCTTGAATTGTCCTTCCATACGAACTCATACGGGCAATTGTGGAAGTAGAAAAATTCGAGATGCTTGAACTCCGCGCGCGCAGCTGAGAACAGTTCTGCTGCCGCCTTGATGTGCCAATCCATTGAGCCGCCAACATCAAGAAACATAAGCACTTTCACGGTGTTGCGACGCTCGGGCCGTAACTGTATGTCGAGATAGCCCTTGGCTGCGGTGCCTTGAATGGTGCGGTCAAGGTCGAGTTCTTCAGGCGCCCCGGCGCGTGCGAACTGGCGCAGTCGCCGCAATGCGAGCTTTATATTTCGGGTACCGAGCTCCTGGCTGTCGTCCAAGTCTTTGAATTCACGCTTATCCCACACCTTGATCGCTCGATTGTTGCGGTTCGACTTCTGCCCGATCCTAATGCCAGCCGGGTTATAACCATCGGCGCCGTAGGGCGACGTGCCGCCGGTACCGATCCATTTTGAGCCACCCTGATGCCGCCCCTTCTGCTCGGCGAGGCGCTTGCGCAGTTCCTCCATGATTTTATCCCAACCGCCGAGCGCTTCAATTTTGCGCTTTTCCTCGTCGGTCAGGTAAAGTTGGGAAACAGTGCGTAGCCAGTCGGCAGGGATCTCGGCATTGGCCGCTTCGTGAGCGAACTGTAAACCTTTGAAAACATGACCAAATACCTGGTCAAACCGGTCCATGTGGCGCTCGTCTTTGACGAGGCACAAACGTGCGAGGTAGTAGAAATCTTCGATGCGGCCTTCAGCGAGATCAGCGTCCATGGCCTGCATGAGGCTCAGATATTCCTTCAAGGTAACGGGGACCTTGGCTGCTCTCAGTTCATTGAAAAAATTGACGAACATGACATTGCCTCGCACCGATCCGGATCAGCGTAGCAGCACCGCACGACCGCTGAAACCCTCAATTGACGGATCAAGAACTAGGCGCATTCTTGCCCTGGTGCACCGCCTGAACGACAACCTGGATACGTGTCGAGACGCCGCACTTTCGCTTCATATTTTCAACGTGGAAATTCACTGTTTTGTCTGAGATCTTGAGAATCTGGCCAACTTGCCAGTCAGATTTCCCCGAAGCGATCCAATGCAGAACTTCAATTTCGCGTGGCGTCAAATCCATGTGCCCCCCGGGCTTGAAAACCCGATTGCGGACGACCGAGACAAACCCACAACTCAAAGTGCTGTGACACGGCGTGTACGCAACGATTAACCCTAATATGAATCCAGTATGCCCTCGTCCGGTTGCCGCCGCCAAGGCGCAATAATGTGTATGCGGAGATAAATGCGGGGTGGATATGAATGCGAGAGGTCGACCTCTGACGTTTGGACAATTAAATTCTGCTGTCGCGACCGTTCACTCGTTGCGCATACGGCCGAACCGTTTGAGTGCAAAATAATTGAGCGTTAACGGTGTGTCGAATTGCCGCAATAGGTCACGTCGGGACGCGCCCCGCCTCTCTCCTATGCTGGATGAAGCGTGGGAAAATCAACGTCAGCATTACGACGGCAAAGGCTAGACCGTGCGTCAACAGAAGGAGCGTCTCCCGGCCACTGTAGTCGGCAAGCACGAAGTATTTGTAGAATGCCGCTTGGAAGCGTTCGATCTGTCCGTAGTCGGCGCGAAATTGCTGATGCATGGCGTCGAGCAGATTGTAGGCGCCAAGGATCGCGTTACCATTGATCCAGCTGAAAATCCCAATGCCAAGGATGGCCAGCGACCGAGCCAGGCCATTGAGATTGTCGATCGCCTCCTCATAGATGAATACCAGTGCGAAGATGGCGATTTGCACCGACATGTAGAACTGCCAGAGAAAATCAAGTTGCGAACGGGCCTGCATCATGGCCTCGACCAGGGTCTGCTCGGCAATCGGCATCTTCAAGCTCCACAGTTCGCGGGCACCGCCCTCAATCATCCGGCACAACCGGCCGCGCAACTCTAGCGCGCAACCTGTGCCGCGTGTGTGACCAATGCGTGTCATCGTCAACGGCGTGAGGCGATTGGGCCGTGTTCACATGGTCAACCCGAAGCGCTGCCCCCAGATGCCAATCATCAAGATCCGCCAAGCCGAGGCGTCGAAAGTTCGCTTGCCCGACAGCATGGCATCGACCATCCGCAACGTCGCTGCACGATTGAGCAAGTGCGGATAGGTATCGAGTGTTGCGATGACGCCTGACCGCATGAACTCGCGTAACGGGCCGCGTACCCACTCTTGCTCCGGTGTCGCAAACCCGATCTTGTCCTG
>JANNRP010000228.1:0-8393 GCA_031401535.1 Hyphomicrobiaceae bacterium
AGCTACGATCGCCAAAAGCAAACCGAGCTATCGCTCAAACAATACCTCGACAATTGCAAAACCGATCCACTGATGTACGCCAGCGCCGCGGAGCGCATGATGGCGGCCATCGGCGAGCCCGAGTACATCGACAGTTCCAAGGATCCGCGCATCAGCCGGCTGTTCATGAACCGGACGGTGAAGGTCTACTCCGCCTTCAAGGACTTCTATGGCCTTGAAGAAACCATTGAGCGCATCGTCGGCTTCTTCCGCCATGCTGCCCAAGGCTTGGAGGAGCGCAAGCAAATCCTCTACCTTCTGGGGCCGGTTGGCGGTGGCAAGTCTTCACTTGCCGAGCGCCTCACCGAACTGATGGAAAAACGACCGGTCTATGTGCTCAAAGCAGGTGACGAGATCAGCCCGATCTTCGAGAGCCCGCTCGGCCTATTCGACCCT
The DNA here is from genome assembly GCA_031401535.1 of Hyphomicrobiaceae bacterium. GTDB lineage: Bacteria > Pseudomonadota > Alphaproteobacteria > Rhizobiales > Hyphomicrobiaceae > JAKFWF01. Next base: position 436 of record JANNRP010000228.1, read on the forward strand.
GCGACCATGGGGGCGGCGCTAGAAGAGCGCTACAACATCCCGCGCCGCAAACTCACCGGCAAGATGAGCCCTTGGGCCATCAAGCGCTTGGACGAATTTGGCGGCGATATCTCGAAATTCTCGGTCGTGCGTATCAACCCCTCGCGTCTGCGGCAGGTGTGTGTCGCCAAGACAGAGCCCGGCGACGATAACAATCAGGACATTTCCGCACTCGTCGGCAAGGTCGATATCCGCAAGCTTGAGTTCCACGGACAAAGTGATGCCGATGCCTATTCCTATTCGGGCGGCCTCAACCGCACGACACAGGGCATGCTCGAGTTCGTCGAAATGTTCAAAGCGCCTATCAAAATGTTGCATCCGCTTCTGACAGCAACGCAAGATGGCGTCTATGTCGGTACTGAAAACGTTGGCGCGATGCCCTACCAGGGCATAATTATCGCGCACTCCAACGAGAGTGAGTGGCAAAGTTTCCGCGCGAACAAGAACAATGAAGCGTTCCTGGATCGGATTTGCGTCATTCAAGTCCCCTACTGCCTACGGGTGTCTGAAGAGCAGAAGATTTACGAGAAACTACTCTCATCGTCGGAGGTCAATAAGGCGCCATGCGCGCCGGGAACGTTGCAGATGCTTGCACAGTTTTCGGTATTGACGCGCCTCAAGGACCACGAAAATTCAAGCTTGTTCTCAAAGATGCGAGTCTATGACGGTGAAACCCTGAAGGACACAGACCCGCACGCGAAAACGATCCAAGAGTACCGCGATGCCGGAGGTATCAACGAAGGCATGGACGGCACCTCGACTAGATTTGCCTATAAGGTGCTGTCGGAAACGTTCAACTTCGACACTTACGAGGTGGCAGCCGATCCCGTTCATCTGATGTTCGTGTTGGAGCAGTCGATCCGCCGCGAGCAGATGCCGGAAGATCGCGAGGACCGGTTTATCGAGTTCATCAAGGAGGAACTTGGGCCACGCTATGCCGAGTTTATCGGCAACGAAGTCCAGAAGGCTTACCTGGAGAGCTATGCCGAGTTCGGTCAGAACCTGTTCGATCGCTACGTGTCCTATGCCGACGCATGGATCGAGGATCAGGATTACAAGGACGCCGATACCGGCCAGCTTATGAACCGGCAAGTGCTTGATCAGGAACTATCCAAGATCGAAAAGCCGGCTGGCATCGCCAATCCCAAGGACTTCCGCTACGAGGTTGTCAAGTTCTCGCTCAGAGCACGTGCGCGCAATGGTGGTAAAAACCCAAGCTGGACGAGCTATGAAAAGATCCGCGAGGTGATCGAAAAGCGCATGTTCAGCCAAGTCGAGGATCTGCTCCCGGTCATTTCGTTCGGTGCCAAGAAGGACGGCGAGACCGACAAGAAGCACGAGGAGTTTGTGACTCGCATGGTGAGCCGCGGGTACACACCACGTCAGGTGCGCCGCCTCGTCGAATGGTACATGCGCGTGAAAAAAGCCGGTTAGTGCAGGCGAGAGTGGGGAATAGGCAGGTCGGGAGTTAGGAGTCTTCCGAGACTAACTTTCTCTTTCCCACTCCGCGTTGGCCACCGCTCACTTGCGCAGCAGAAATTGTCGACAGCAAGGAGATGGACGTGAACGCTGCAATTTGGGTTTATGCCTGTGCAGCCCTGCTGCTCATAACAGCCGCGGTTCATTCAGTGCTGGGTGAACGTCGTTTGATGACACCACTTTTGCGTTCGCGCGATGGCGTACTGAGTTCAGAGCTGGCTCGGTTTCTGCTGCGATTTGTCTGGCACTTCATGTCAATCCTGTTTGCTATCATTGCAGCGGCCCTCATTGCATCGCAGCAGACGCCAAGTAGCATGACGGGCGTGCTTTTGGCGGCCACAGCGATCGGGATTGGCGGCGCCGGTGTTTTCGATGCCTTTGCGACGCGGGGACGACATATAGGCTGGCCAATGCTGGTACTTATCGGGGTCTTTGCGGTGCTCGCACTCAGGGCTGTTCAATGACCGCGGTGAGCCGTAACCAACGATGCCGAGGGTCTGAATGGACATTGTAGACCGCCGCCTCAACCCCAAGGCCAAGAGCCTCGGCAATCGCCAGCGCTTCCTGCGCCGGGCGAAGGCCGAAATCAGGGATGCGGTGCGTGACGCGATTAAGAAGCGCAAGGTCGCCGAAGTGAAAGGCGGCGAGAACGTTCGCATACGGTCCAAGAGCCTGCGTGAACCATCATTCGGCTTGGGTCAAGGATCGGGCCAGCGCGATTTCGTATTACCTGGAAATCGCGAGTACTCGGTCGGCGACGTCATTCGCAAACCTGAAGGCGGCGGCGGTGGATCGGGCTCCAAAGGCGCCAATGACGGCTCGGGCGAAGACGATTTTGTCTTCAATCTCAGCCGCGACGAGTTCCTCGACATCTTCTTTGAGGACTTGAAGTTACCAAACCTCGTCAAGGCAAAACTCAAGGATCTGCGCTCACCCCAGCCGGTTCGCGCCGGCCACACGACCGACGGCCCGCCGGCCCGGCTCAACCAGTTGCGCACGATGCGCAACAGCATGGCACGGCGCATCGCTTTACATCGCCCTCGGATAAAAGACCTGGAGGAACTCGAAGCGGAGATCAATCGACTTGAGGCGCTCGATCCAAAGGATGATGCAAAGATCACCGCATTGAAGGCGCGCCTGTCGCGATTAAGCTACCTGCGTAAGGTTGTTGCATACATCGACCCGCTCGACCTGCAGTACAACCGGTTTGAACGCAAACCGAAACCAAAGACACAGGCCGTCATGTTCTGCCTGATGGACGTATCTGCATCGATGACCGAGCCCCTGAAGGACCTCGCCAAGCGTTTCTTCATGCTGCTGCATTTGTTTCTGACGCGACACTATGCGGAAGTTGATATTGTGTTCATCCGACACACCACAGAAGCGCAGGAAGTCGACGAAGAGACGTTCTTTCGTGCCACTGAAACCGGCGGCACAATTATTTCAACGGCACTCAATGAAATGATGCGTATTGTTGCCGAGCGTTATTCTCCAGCGGATTGGAACATCTACGCGGCGCAGGCATCCGACGGGCACAACTTCGATGACGATATGCAGCAATGTCTTGAACTGCTCGAGGGCGCGATATTACCAATAAGTCAGTATTATGCATACATTGAGGTCAGTGAGAGCGACGGCATGCCCAGATTGCCCAGTGTCGCCTGGTCCGGCTACGAGGAAATCGCCGAGCGCCAATCGACATTCGCGATGCGCCAGGTAGCCTCTCCGGGCGACATCTACCCTGTGTTCCAGGAATTGTTTGCCGCTTCAGAACTCAGGTCTTAGTCATGAATGACACGGTGACGATCCCTTCCCGCACCGACGCACCACTGGAACAGCCATTGTTCATAGGTGCTGAGTGGGATTTCGCGCTCGTGCAAAAAACCTACGATGCGATCGAAAAGATCGGCGTAGGCGAGTTGGGTCTGGACATCTATCCGAACCAGATCGAAGTCATCACGGCAGATCAAATGCTCGATGCCTATGCCTCAATTGGCATGCCGAATATGTATCGGCATTGGTCGTTCGGGAAGCATTACGCCCGCGAGGAAGGCATGTATCGCCGCGGCGGACGCTCGCTCGCCTATGAGCTTGTGATCAATTCAGACCCCTGCATCAACTACATCATGGAAGAGAATACCATGACGATGCAGACGCTGGTCATGGCGCACGCTGCCATGGGACACAACCATTTTTTCAAGAATAATTATCTGTTCAAGCAGTGGACCGACGCGACATCGATCCTCGACTATTTGGCGTTCGCCAAAGAGTACGTCAGCGAGTGCGAGGAAAAATTCGGGGTCGAGGCCGTCGAAGCGGTGCTCGATAGCGCTCACGCGCTGATGAATCAGGGCATCAGTCGGCATCCAGCCAAACGCCCGACGAGAACATCGGAAAAGGATAAAGCAACGAAGCGGCGCGAGCACGAGGAGCAGACTTACAACGAACTTTGGCGCACCGTGCCTCGGTCAGCACTGCCAAAACCGGTAGCCGATGCCGAAAGCAAGTCTGCGGCGGTTGAGAGTATTGCGCTCGGACTGCCGCAGGAGAACCTGCTGTATTTCCTCGAGAAGCATGCGCCAAAACTAGAGGACTGGCAGCGGGAATTGCTACGGATCGTACGCATGCTCGCGCAGTATTTCTACCCTCAGCGCCAGACCAAAGTTATGAACGAAGGTTGCGCCACGTTTGTCCACTACGAGATCATGAACCGCATGTACGATCGCGGCCTCATTACCGAAGGCTCAATGCTGGAATTCATGCATTCGCACTCGTCGGTGGTGTTCCAGCCAAAGTTCGAGGACAAATACTATGGCGGCATGAACCCCTACGCGCTTGGCTTTGCCATGATGCAGGACATCAAGCGCATGTGTGAAAACCCCACGGAAGAAGACCGTGTTTGGTTCCCGGAATTCGCTGGCACCGGCAATACCATGGGCGTACTGAAGGATGCCTGGGCCAACTTCCGTGACGACAGCTTCATCTTGCAGTATCTCTCGCCAAAGCTTATGCGCGACTTTAGATTTTTCGCGCTGCACGACAATTCGGCGTTCCCAGTCGTGGAAGTGAAATCAATCCACGACGAGAAAGGCTACCGCTACATTCGCAAGGCTCTCGCCGCACAATACGATACATCAGCCCGCGACCCGGACATTCAGGTTGTAAATGCGGATTTGTCCGGCGGCCGCCGCTTGACGTTACAGCATCGCGTACGGAACAATATTCCGCTCGATGCCGATAGCTGTGAGCGGACATTGCAGCATGTGGCACGGCTGTGGGGATATCGTGTCAAGCTCATCGAGGTCTATGCCGACACCGGCAAAATCGTGAAAGAGCACGAAACCCTGCCGTTGCCATGAAACCGTTGCAACCGGCAACCGCTTGTGACATGCAAAACCGACTGACGATAGCAAGCGCAGTTTATAGTCAGTGATAAATTCAAATAATCGGGATTTCAGGTTGGTGTCGGCACGCGGACACCAATATCTCAACCCTGAATAACTGGAGCGGGCGAACGGATTTGAACCGTCGACCCTCACGTTGGCAACGTGATGCTCTACCCCTGAGCTACGCCCGCATCCATTAGTCGGGTATCAAGCCGCTCGACTTGCGCGAGCGTCGAGGCTGTATGCCGCAAACGACCGGCCATTGCAAGAGATTGTCGAACGAGACTATGAGGCTCGCATCGTGCATCACGCCGGTGTTGCCACGCGACGTGTGAAGGACGCCCATAAATGCCGCAGATCGAGACGCTATTCGTCACCAAAATCTACCGTGCCGACCTGATCGATGAAGCGTCCCCCGGCCTCAACGCCGATCTCGTTCGGGCGGTAAAGGCCATTGCACGTGACGACAAAGCGGGCGCCGCGTGGTCGAAGGAGCACGGCTACAAGGGTTACACGTCTTACGCCTCGCTCGCCGATCTACCGGTGCGAGAGCCTGCAATCGCCCACTTGAAGCGGTCGCTTGATCGCCACGTCGCCAAATTTACCTCGGAAGTGGCATTCGACTTGGGTCGCAGCCGACGGTTGAAACTCGACAGCCTGTGGATCAACGTGCTGGAGTCGGGTGGCGTACATACCGGGCATATCCACCCGCACAGCGTCGTCAGCGGTACCTACTACGTGGCGGTGCCGGACGGATCGAGCGCCATCCAATTCGAGGACCCGCGCCTACCCATGATGATGGCAGCACCGACACGGCGCGCGGACGCCGACATCGGGCAAAAGACATTCGTTTCGATTGCGCCAGACCCCGGAACGCTATTGCTGTGGGAGAGTTGGCTTCGCCATGAGGTGCCGGTCAATCGGAGCCATCAGAGCCGTATCAGCATCAGCTTCAACTACCGCTGGGGCTGAGCCGTTTGCGCATGAATACTTCATCGAAACCGGGCTTGATCAAGTCGTCGAGCAGGGCGACTTGCGTAAATCCCTTTGCCACGTAGAGCCGCTGCGCACTCGCATTGAACGAGGCAGCGCAAATCCACAGATTGCGGGACCCACCTGCGCGCGCTTGCGCCTCGAACCAGTCGATCACGCTGGCGCCTAGGCCTTGCCGCTGATGGCTGGGCAAAACAGCCAAAAACTGCATGTAAGGCCCGGTCAGCCACGGATGCCGGATGACGACAACGCCAATCGGTGTGCTCGGATCCGTACTACGCACGGCGAGCCGGATGCCACCGTCGGTCGTTGGTCGAAACAGTGTGCTGAGGTGCGCGGCCGACGTGCCATAGCGCGCCCACGGATCGATCATCGCCAGCTTATGGCCGAGTGCATCTGCTTCTTCGGTCGATACCGGCGATAACCAGTGGCCGACAAACCCAACATCATAGCGGTCCGCGCGAAACGGCGCAGATGTCATGGTGCCACCGCTGCGGGTTTCGTCGGTAGTTTGCGGAACCAGACGTCGTACTTATCCGTATCGCCGGGTCGGCCGTCATAACAGGTATCGCTCACCACCGGCGTTCCTGCCGCCAACAGTTCGCTCACCGTGACGAATTCGAAGCCGCGGCGCTTGAGTTCCGGGATCGCTAGCGGCAACGCTGCCGCCGTATTGAAGCCGCGGCCGTTGGCGTGTGCAATGATTATCGAGCCGGTCTTGGTGTTGCGTAGCATCGTGTCGGCAATGGCGCGAGCCGACTGTGAGGACGACGGATCGCCGGTCGACACGTCCCACTGGATGGCGAGCAGTCCCAGGTCCGCCGTCGCCTGCAGGGCTTGAGCGTTGCATGCGCCGAACGGAAACCGATAGAGCGGCATACGTTGCGGCACATCGGCCATTCCTGCCATGGCGTCTGGCCGACTTTGTAAACAGGCACTGGTTGCAAGGCTGGCGCGCGCGACCTGATAGGCCCGTTCCGGATTGGTCAATTCGTCGATCAGCGCTATGCCGCCAAGTGCCCGCATATTGCGGTGCGCCCAGCCATGGCTGCCGATTTCGAACAGCGGATCGGACATCAATTGTTGGCTGCGGCCAGCGTGTGTCACCATCCACTTGCCGCCGATGAACAGCGTCGCCTTGGTCCCCGTGCTGCGCAGGTAATCGATGATGGCGCCATCATATCCCGCCACCTCGCCGGGTTGCTCGCACAAATCGAGGGTCAGCGCGATCAGGCGAAGGCCTTTTGGCAGGTCGACCCGTCGAATCGCACCGCGCAGTGCGTTGGCGACAGGCTCAACGCGTGGAAGGCTCGCACGCGGCGCGACCACATGCGATCCCGCAGCACCTCTTACGGGCTGCTTCTCACCCAACTGGGCCATTAATTCGGTCGGTGTAAAACAGGCGCGCTGCAATGCTCCGCGATCAGCCAACGCGGGCACCGTCAAAACCAGCATAACCAATGCCGTAGTGATGGCGCGGCGCATTTAGTGGCCTTTGAAGTTCGCAACGCGCTTTTCCATGAAGGCACGGCGGCCCTCGACGTAGTCGGCGCTGTCGAAGCAGTTGGCGACAAGCCGGTCGAGGGAGGAATAGTCGGGATCGGTCGGATTAGCAGCAAGGGCGTCGATGCAGCGCTTGGCCGCCAACACGGACAGCGGCGCGTTACCAGCGATCTCCTGCGCCAGTGCGTCGACAGTTGCATGCAGGGCGGCTGCCGGGACAAGACGATTGACGAGCCCCATGTGGTCGGCCTCGGTGGCGGAGAACCGGCGACCCGTAAACAACAGTTCCTTGGCACGGGCCGCCGAGATCACGGCCATCATAGGTCGCATCCAACGCGGGTCGTAACCAATGCCGAGCTTGGCGGCTGGCACCGAGAATTGCGCGCCCACCGCTGCAATGCGCAGGTCGCAACACAGCGCCACCTCAAGCCCGCCACCAAGGCAAAACCCGCTGATCATGGCAATCGTTGGCTTTGCTGACTGCGCCAGCGTATCAAACGCGATGTTGTTGCTATCGTTATATGCTTTAGACGTGCCAACCGTACGGTTCTGCTCGAA
>JANNRP010000229.1:0-2850 GCA_031401535.1 Hyphomicrobiaceae bacterium
CGCGGTTCACCAAAGCGCCAGAGCATTTTGCCACTTTTTTACTAGAAAACGATGGCGCAAATGGCGTGCCGAACAGGCGTGGAAAGTCCCCATTTCTTTGCCTTTACAGAATTCGGCGAACCTGCCCATAATCTCTCTTCCCGGCTTACTCGAGTTGTTGCAATGGATGCAGACTCACTCAGCCGTGACTCAAGGAGGAGACTCATGTCGCAAGCTCCCGCCTTCGTCGTCCCCCCCCGCGCCCGGCGATAGGACCGGATCGTGTCCCGCTTTGGCAGCGGCTGACGGACGAACAGCGTCAGCGAACGCTGGTGATGCTAAGCAGCATCGTCGTTCGACAACTCGGCGCTCCTCGCGACGAAGGGGAGGTGCGCGATGAACACTCCTGATGCCCCGGCCGCCGATCGCGACCTCCCGACGCCACCGGCGCCGGCGTCCGCCATGACCTTCGGGCTCCGATCGACATCCAAGATTCGTGATCTGCATTTGAATCGACTGGCGATGGTCTATGTACGGCAATCATCGCCGCAGCAAGTGCTCGAAAATCGTGAGTCGCGAGAACGGCAATACGCCCTGGCGCAGTTCGCGGAGCGTCTGGGCTGGCCGGCTGAGCGTGTGGTGATCATCGACGAGGATCAGGGACTGAGCGGCAAGACCGCCGACAACCGCTCCGGGTTCCAGCGTCTGATGACGGAGGTCAGCCTGAATCATGTCGGGATCGTGCTGGGACTCGAACTCAGTCGACTGTCGCGGTCCAACAAGGACTGGCATCAACTCATCGATATGTGCGGCATCTTCAACACTCTTTTGTGTGATCAGGATACCATCTACGATTCCCTGGATAGCAATGATCGACTTCTGCTGGGTCTGCGAGGCGCCATGAGCGAATATGAGTTGGTGACGCTGCGGAATCGCTTGCTGCGCGGCAGCCGGAACAAGGCGGAGCGCGGCGAGTTGTTCTTGCACGTTCCGGTCGGCTACCTCAAGACGTCCACTGGGGAGATCGTTCAGGAGCCGGACGAGCAGGCACGGGGCATGGTCCGCTTGGTCTTCGACAAGTTCGAGGACCTCGGATCGGCCTACGCGGTCTTCCGCTACTTCATCGCGAATCAATTGCAACTCGGATTTCGTCCTCACAGCGCAGCACGCATCGGCGAATTGGCATGGCGACCGCCGACTCCCAATTGCATCCTCGGGATTCTGCGTCACCCGATCTATGCCGGGGCCTATGCTTACGGGCTGCACCGGCCTGGCACGAAGAATCCGGCGACGGGGCGCACAGCAGGGGGAACGTGGTTCGTGCGGCCCGAGGAGATCCCGGTGCTGTTGCGCGACCGGCTGCCGGCATACATTTCTTGGGATCGATACCTCGCCCATCAAGAACGCCTCAAGCAGAACCGCTCGCTGCACAATACGCCAGGGGCGCCGAAGTGTGGCGCCGCTCTACTGCAAGGTCTGGTCGTGTGCGGCAAGTGCGGTCATCGCATGTCGACGCGCTACAAAGCCCGCCAGCGACCGGGTTATTTCTGCAACGAGTATTGGCGTTCGAATCGACAGGAGTGTTGCGGTCGCATCACGGCATCGGCGCTGGATGATCTGGTCGTCCAGGAGTTACTGCGCGCCTTGGAACCGGCTGCCTTGGAACTCAGCCTGCGCGCCATCGAGAACGTCGAGCAGGAGCGCAAGCGCCTGCACGATCACTGGCGTCAGAAGCTCGAACGCGTGCAGCACGAAGTTAGCAGGGCCGAGCGACAATATCAGGCCATCGAGCCCGAGAATCGGTTAGTGGCACGAACACTGGAGGCACGTTGGGAGGAAGCCCTAAAGAAGCAGCGCGAGGTGGAAGAGGAGTATCATCGCTTCTTGGCCAAGCTGCCGACGATGCTCAGCACCAAAGACCGGGAACGGATCCAAGCCCTTTCGCAAAACGTTCCGTCGCTCTGGAACGCCGTCGAAACGACGGCCACGGATCGCAAGCAGATCGTGCGCTGTCTGGTCGAACGCGTGGTTGTCACGACTGACAAATCGAGCGAACTCAACGACGTGACGATGGTCTGGAAAGGCGGGCTAACAACCCAGCATCAGGTGGCTCGTCCGGTCGGCAGTTACGAGCAATTGAGCGACTACCAACGCCTCACTGACCGGCTGAAGGAGCTTCAGCGGGAAGGACTTCACCGCGGGCCGATCGCCGACAAACTCAATGCCGAAGGCTTCGTTCCACCACGCCGCCGTGGTGGCTTTACCGAATTGGGAGTCGGCGCCTTGATGCGGGAATTGGGTTTAGTCGGAGAGTGTTTTCGGGACGACATGCTCCAAAAAAACGAATGGCGGATTCCCGACTTGGCGAGCGAGCTGGGTGTCATCCCGCAGAAGATCCATTACTGGGTCGAACAGAGATGGATCCATTCTCGCCGCACGCCCTCGGGAAAACACCTGATCGTCTGGGCGGACAAGGACGAACTCGGTCGGCTCAAGCAGATCGCAAAAGAGAAACACTCTTGGTTGCGAGCACGCCAGCCCAATCTCATCATTCCGAAGCGCCGTCCTACCAGATAAAGTAATGCAACGACCGACTTCCAGCCTGCGAGCAGGCTGAATGGATTCCTGTACCGGCCTAAATACGAGGGCGTTGTCATGGCAGCCTCAAACAGCAGTGCACGCACCTGATCGGGTATGGAGTCCTGATGTCGCGTCGAGTATCGTGCGTACAACGTCCCGGTGACCCACTTCGAACCGGCGGGGATGCGATCCAGGTAGTCCGTGTGGATTCGACGGATTTCCGAGTAAACTTTTTCTAGCTTGGACGGCGGGTCACCAGTAGAGGCAGTCGCCGTGGATACTGCCCTAACG
>JANNRP010000230.1:0-3353 GCA_031401535.1 Hyphomicrobiaceae bacterium
CGTGCGCCTCTATGAGCCGAGGCTGATCGGGCCGATCAGGCTCGCAACACGACCAACACCTTCGCCCGGTACCGGCGCAAGCAGATAGTCCACGACGGCCTGATTGAGCCGAAGCGTATCTATCCTCATTGTTAGATCGTAGGAAATCAGCACGCGTGGCGTTCCTTCCTCGGGTCCATGCTGTCGGCCCCCTACCGACCGTCAGCTATGCACTCGGGCAGCATTGCGGCGCTTGCGCGGATGACACCTGCAGCCGACTGTGGCAGTCGTCCACGCGACACGCCGCCACGAATGCATCGACCCCATGTCAACACCCACGTCATCGAAAGAGCCCAAGACCGGCCAGCGATCGTTGATCGACGGCAGCATGATCTTTTTTATTGTGCTGGCAGTGCTGTCGGCAGTTCTGGTCTATGTCTATCGCGGGCCGACGTCACTGAACAAAGCGTTGGCGCAGTCGCTGACACTGCTGGCCACGATCGTACCGCTGATTGCACTTGGCATCCTGCTCGGCGGGCTTGCGCGCGAGCTGGCCGACCCGAAACGCATTGCGCCGATCCTGGGCGTGCAATCCGGCTGGAACGGCCTCGTTCTGGCAACAGCGCTCGGCGCAATCACGCCGGGCGGTCCGTTCGCTGCCTTCCCGATCGTCTATGCGCTGTTCCTGGCCGGCGCTGACGTTGGCGCCGTCATCGCCTATGTCACGGCATGGTCGGTGATCGGCGTCCACCGCGTTATCATCTGGGAGTGGCCGCTGCTGGGCCATGAATTCGTGATCGTGCGCGTACTCAGTAGTCTGCCATTGCCGGTTATCGCCGGTGCCCTGGCCCGCATTATCGCGCGCGGACCACTTGCCATCGTGCGCCCGGAACGCGAATCCACATGACCGGGTCGCTCATCATTCTTGCCCTGGTGACGCTGGCCACGGCGATCTATGCGTGGCGAATCGATCCGGCACATGTGACGCGTGCCACGCGCTTCACAGCGGACGAAGGGCTGAGACTGGCGCTGCGGCTGCCATTCTCGCTGATTGCTGCCTCGTGTCTGGCCGAATTGATCCCCGACCGGATGATCGTATCGATGCTCGGACCCAGTACCGGGATTTTTGGCATTATTGCCGCGGCGTTGTTTGGCGGACTGCTGCCGGGCGGGCCGATCGTATCGTTCCCGATCGCCATCCTGCTGGCCCGCGAGGGCGCTGGTGGGCCACAAGTGATCGCCCTGATCTCAGGCTGGTCGGTCTACGCGTTCCACCGGATCATCGCCTTCGAAGGTCCGATCATGGGTTGGCGCTTCGTCGCCTTGCGGATCGCTGCATCGGGATTCGTGCCAGTGGCGGCAGGGGTGCTTGCGGGCCTGCTCGCCGACGCGCTTGGCTGGTCGATCGCGATCAAGTAGCACCAACAAGGGCGAGCCATTCCTCTTCAGTGACAACGTTCAGTCCGAGCTCTCGCGCTTTTGTCAGCTTCGAGCCGGCATCCTCGCCCGCGACGACGTAGTCGGTTTTCTTCGACACCGAACCGGCAACCTTGGCTCCCAGCCGCTCGGCTTGCGCCTTGGCCTCGGCCCGGGTGATGCGCGTCAGGGTGCCGGTGAATACGACGGTCTTGCCGGTCACGACGGTATCGACGGCGGCAGCACGCACGAACGGCTCGATCCGCATGTGCTGCAACAAATCGTCGACGGCCTCGACGTTGTGCGGCTGGCTGAAGAATGCCACCAGCGCGTCGACCACGGTCTCGCCGATGCCTTCAATGTTGTCGATGTCGCGATAGGCATCGCTATCGTGCCCGCCTGCAACGGCCGCAACGACCGCTGCGCGCAACGCCTCGAACGTGCCATAGGCTTTGGCCAGATCGCGCGCCGTGCCTTCACCGATATGCCGAACGCCTAACGCGAAGATGAACCGATCGAGTGGCACGGTACGGCGCGCGTCGATTGCCGCCCATAGCTTGTCGACCGACTTTTGCCCGAAGCCTTTTTGCCCAGCGAGCTTTTTCAGGCTTCGGCTGTCGCGCTCGGCAAGCGTGAAGATGTCGGCAGGCCGCATCACGCGACCATCGTCGTAAAACGCCTCGATCTGCTTGTCGCCAAGCCCCTCGATGTCGAGTGCATTGCGCGACACGAAGTGTTTTAAGCGCTCCTTTGCCTGCGCGGGACAGATCAAACCACCGGTGCAGCGCCGCACGACGTCTGCTGTGCCGGTGCGCTCGTCGATCTCGCGCGTCGCCGCCGACCCGCACGCTGGACATTGCTGCGGGAATTCGTATGCCACGGCATCGGCGGGACGCTTCTCCAGCACTGGACTGACGACCTGCGGGATGACGTCTCCCGCCCGCTGCACGATGACCGTGTCGCCGACGCGAACATCCTTGCGCGCGATCTCATCCTCGTTGTGCAGCGTCGCGTTCGACACCACGACACCACCGACCGTCACTGGCTGCAACTTGGCGACCGGCGTCAACGCACCAGTGCGGCCCACTTGAATGTCGATCGTCAGCAACGTTGTCGTTGCCTGTTCGGCTGGGAACTTATGGGCTATCGCCCAGCGTGGCGCGCGGCTGACGAAGCCGAGCCGCTCCTGCAAGTCGAGCCGGTCGACCTTGTAGACCACGCCATCGATATCGTATCCGAGGCTCGAGCGTTTGGCGCCGACATCGGCATAATAGCCGAGCAGGTCATTTGGTGAACCGCAGCGCAGCATCAACGGGTTGACCGGCAGCCCCCAGGACTTGAAAGCGTCGATCATGCCGGTTTGTGTCGAGGCGGGCAGGCTGGATGCCTGTCCCCACGTATAGGCAAAAAAGCGCAACGGGCGGCTAGCTGTGATGGTCTGGTCGAGCTGGCGCAGCGAACCAGCCGCAGCGTTGCGCGGATTGGCGAACGTCTTCAGGCCTTGTACCGCCTGCGTCTCGTTCAAACGGGCGAAATCCACGTGACCAAGATAGATTTCACCCCGCACTTCGATGACTTTCGGCACGACGGCCGCACTCTTCGTATTCAACCGGCACGGGATCTCGGCGATCGTCATGACGTTGGCGGTGACGTTTTCGCCCTCGGCACCGTCGCCGCGCGTGGCCGCCTGCACGAGTGCGCCCTGTTCATAGCGCAGCGAGATCGACAATCCGTCGATCTTCGGCTCGGCGATGATTTCCAGCGTTTCAGAAGTAGGCGTATTCAGAAAGCGCCGCACGCGATCTACGAAATCAGTGACATCGGCATCCGAAAAAGCGTTACCGAGCGAGAGCATCGGGACCGCATGGCGCACCTTGCCAAACCCATCGGCCGGTGCCGCACCGACCTTGCCCGACGGACTGTCGGCGCTGACGAAAGCCGGGAACTGCGTTTCGAGT
>JANNRP010000231.1:0-30294 GCA_031401535.1 Hyphomicrobiaceae bacterium
ATATCTGAAAAGCCCGCTGAATAGAGCCATGCTGGTCGCGCTAATTTCGCGCATGACGATCGAGCCCCGCGCATTGCTGCGCGAGAAGGGCACGCCCTATGCGGAACTTGGGCTGGACAACACCCTGCTCAGCAACGACCAGCTGATCGATGCGATGCTGGCGCATCCAATCCTGATCAACCGGCCAATCGTCGTAACGCCGCTCGGCGTCGGGTTGTGCCGCCCCTCGGAAGTTGTGCTCGACATTCTGCCAGTGCCGCAATAAGGCGCATTTCACAAGAAAGACGGCGAAACGGTGCTAGACGCCAACGGCGCGAGGCTGCGATAGCCCAATGACAATAAACCTATCACGGCGTGTCGCAGCCGAAACCCTTGGGACCGGCCTGCTGGTGGCCACCGTCGTCGGCTCCGGCATCATGGCCGCCAAGCTCGCCGGAGGAAACATGGCGATCGCGCTGTTGGGCAACACGATCCCAACGGGCGCGATGCTGGTCGTGCTGATTACCATTCTGGGGCCGGTGTCGGGCGCACATTTTAACCCGGCTGTCAGCCTCGTGATGGCGATGCGCGGCGAACTTGCGGCCAACCAACTTGCTGCCTATGGGGCCGCGCAGATTGTCGGCGGTTGCCTCGGTACATTTGCCGCCCACATGATGTTCGATATGCCCATTCTTCAATTGTCATCAACGCTGCGCACAGGGCCTGCCCAGTGGTTCGCCGAATTCATCGCGGCATTCGGGTTGCTGTTGACGATCATCGGTTGTGTCCGGGCAAAGCCGGATTTCATCGCAACCGCCGTCGGGCTTTACATCACCGCCGCCTACTGGTTCACGGCCTCGACCTCGTTCGCAAACCCAGCCGTGACTATCGCCCGTGCGCTCACCGACACGTTCGCTGGCATCCATCCGCTGCACGTTCCGGCATTCATTGTAGCGCAGTTTGTCGGTGCGATGGCGGGCGCGGTGTTGGGGCGGTGGTTGTTCCGGGCGGCATGATGCAGGTAACTCCTGCTCGAGCCACACCCTCACCTCCCCGCTCGACATCGCCGCCGCCGCGTTTCACACTGGGCACCTCTCGCACACACGCGCTTCAAGAGGATCCCCATGGCCGGAAACCTAACTTTCGACGCCCTTAAATCTGCCGTCAAAGCTGGCGAGATCGACACCGTGGTCGTTGCCTTCGCTGACATGCAGGGGCGTTTGATCGGCAAGCGGTTCCAAGCCGAGTTTTTCTGTGGCGGCGCGCACGAAGAGACCCACGCCTGCGATTACCTGATGGCCAACGACATCGACATGGAGCCGGTGCCGGGGTACGCGGCGGCGAGCTGGGCTAAGGGTTATGGCGACTTTATTATGAAGCCCGACCTGACGACGCTGACCCGTACACCTTGGCTCGAGGGCACCGCGCTGGTTCTGTGCGACGTGCTTGACCATCATCACCACGATCTCGCCCATTCACCCCGACAAATGCTTAAACGCCAAATCAAGCGCCTCACCGACCGCGGGATGCGTGCCTATCTCGCCTCGGAGCTGGAATTCTACTTGTTCAACGAAACCTTCGAGAGTGCTGCCGAGAAACGCTTCCACGGCCTCAAAACGACGGGGTCGTATATCCAGGACTACAACATCCTGCAGACAACCAAGGAGGAAGGCATCATGCGTGCCGTCCGCAAGGGGCTGCAGGGGGCAGGCATTCCGGTCGAGAACTCCAAGGGCGAATGGGGGCCGGGTCAGGAAGAAATCAACGTCCGTTATGCCGATGCGCTCGACATGGCGGATCGCCACGTCATCATCAAGAACGGTATAAAAGAGATCGCCTGGGGGCAGGGCAAGGCAGTCACCTTCATGTCCAAGTGGCGCTATGACCTGGCGGGCTCATCGGCACATGTCCATGCGTCGCTATGGGATGCGAGCGGCAAGACACCGCTGTTTCTCGACACCAAAGCCGAGCACGGCATGTCCGACCTGATGCGCAGCTTCGTTGCAGGTCAGATCAAGTACGCGCCCGATATGACCTATTTCCTTGCGCCCTACATCAATTCCTACAAGCGCTTTCAGGCAGGCACATTCGCCCCGACGAAGACCGTATGGAGTCGCGACAACCGGACGGCCGGCTTCAGGCTTTGCGGCGACGGTACCAAAGCGATCCGCATCGAATGCCGGATCGGCGGCGCCGATCTCAACCCCTATCTGGCATTCGCCGCATTAATCGCATCGGGCCTTGCCGGGATTGATGAAAAACTGTCACTGTCGGCGCCACATTCCGGTGATGCCTATGGTGGCGCCGCGCTGCCCGAAGTGCCGAAGACCTTGCGTGAAGCGACGGCTGCACTGGATAAATCAGAGTTCATGCGAACGGCCCTTGGCGACGCGGTGATCGATCATTACGTCCACACCGCCCGTTGGGAGCAATTCGAGTACGACCGCCGGATTACCGATTGGGAGCTGATGCGCGGATTTGAGCGCTATTAACCGGTGTCGTGGTACTACGCAGTGATTGATCCCCCTGTTAACCGGAGCAATACCTGTGTCGGCAGTCGTTAATACATTCTTCACGCTTGGCCCTTGGGCGTGGTTCATCGCAGCCGTTGTGCTGTTCAGTCTCGAGTTCCTGGTACCGGGCATTCATTTTATCTGGTTCGGCGCAGCAGCAGCTGCAGTGGGCGCACTCACGTTCGCAACGGACATGCCGTGGGGTTGGCAACTCATCACGTTCGCGGTGGTTTCGCTTGGCGTGGTATACTGGATGCGCCAGTACGCGCGTCCGGACCAGGTCATCAGCGATGAACCCGATCTCAACGCACGTGGCCAACAATACGTTGGCCGCACAGTGATCGTCGAAGATGCGATCAGCGGAGGCCGAGGCAAGGTGCGCGTCGGGGACACTTTATGGGCCGCCGAAGGAGCCGATGCTGCCGTCGGCGCAACGGTGAAGGTCAGCGGCACCAACGGCATCGTACTCGTGGTGGTGTCGGTTTAGCTCGCTAGAACCAAATCCAGCCTATTGGCCAGAGGTCCAAGGTAGGCGGCGACCAAGTCAACCGCCACTTGATCCAAGATTGTCGGCTGCCACTTCGGGGCTTTGTCTTTATCGACCAGCAACGCGCGGACGCCCTCGACGAATTCACCGTCCTCGAACAAACGTGTCACCAGCCGATACTCTACGACGAGTGCCGCATCAAGGTCGGGCAGGAACGCCGCCTGCCGGAGCGCAGCAAGTGTCAAGCATAGAGCCTTTGGTGATTTGGTCTGCAAACCTTTCCAGGTGTTCGCGGCCCAATCACTGGGCAGATGCTGCAATGCGACCATGATACCCCTCACATCACGGCCGCAGAATACCGCGTCAATCTGGGGCTGCAGGGATGCCAAAGCGCTTGCAGGCGGCTCGGTCGAGACCGTCGAGATCGCCTGATCGACGCCCCCTGGTGCCACTTCGGTCAGCGCCTCGATCAACGTCGGCAACTGTCCAGCAGCGACAAAGTGATCGGCAAACCCAGCGAAGATTGCGTCTGCACCGATCATCCGGCTGCCTGTCAGGGCCAGATAGGTGCCGACCTCGCCGGGAGCACGTGCCAACAGCCACGTTCCGCCAACGTCAGGGATCAGGCCGATGCCGGTTTCGGGCATAGCCAGCATCGAGCGTTCGGTAACGATACGGTGCGAGGCATGCCCTGCAAGGCCGATACCACCCCCCATCACGACACCATCCATCAGTGCCACGAACGGTTTCGGATAGCGCTTGATCTTCGAATTGAGCCGATACTCGTGAGACCAGAACGAGCGAGCAAATTCAGAACCTTGTGTGCGGCTTTCATAAAGCGACAGCACATCACCACCAGCACACAGACCGCGATCTCCAGCACCATCGAGCACCACATGCGTTATGCCGGGGTCGGCGACCCACTCGTCGAGCGCGTGCGTGATCACCGTTACCATCGACGCAGTCAGCGCATTGATAGCCTTCGGCCTGTTCAGCGTAATCCGTCCAGCCGACCCTTGCCGCCGTATCAGCACGTCGTCGTTCATTCGCATCTATCCGTTTCAAAATGTAGCTTCGTCGCAATCGACTGGCCGTACTTCGCCAGTCGGTTTCGAAGTGAGGGCGCGAGCAAGAAGCAGCAATGTTCCTAAACGTAAACAGCTTGCAGAATTACTCCATGGAAGAATAAGTATTGTTCAAAAATATCTTGCAATCTGCCAGTTATGGAGTACACTGTTAAGTGTGGCGTCGTCCCCATCTCCCCCCCACGACACGCCACTATTACCGCCCGCAGCCCTCCCCCCCGGCTGCGGGCTTCAGTTTTTTAGTAACAACAGGCGCGATGCTTGATTTTCGACAATCAGGTCGGCGCCGATGTCTTCATCACGAACGGATTGCCGCTGTTGCCAGTCGCAGTGTTCACCCACACGCTCTTGGTATGCAGGTATTCGTTAATGGCGTCCTGTCCGTTTTCGCGACCCAATCCTGAAGACTTGTAGCCGCCAAATGGCATCGTGAAGCTCACCGCGCGATAGGTGTTAACCCAAACGGTGCCAGCACGGATTTTCTTCGCCATACTCAGCGCCCGATTGATGTTTTGCGTCCAAACCCCGGATCCGAGCCCGTAGATCACATCGTTGGCGATCTCAACGGCGTGGGCTTCATCCTTGAATTTGATGACCGACAACACCGGGCCGAATACCTCTTCCTGAGCAATTCGCATCCGGTTGTTGACGCCCGTGAAGATCGTCGGCTTGACAAAGTATTTGCCGCCGCCTTCAGCCGCCGTCGCCGGACCGCCACCCATGATGCAGTTCGCGCCCTCGCCTTTGGCGATATCGATGTAGCCGAGGATCTTGTTGTACTGCGGCGGCGTCGTCACCGGCCCAACTTGCGTGTCAAAACTCTGCGGATTGCCGAGCTTGGCGGTTTTCGCAACAGCCAGTAGCTTTTCGACGAATTGGTCATGAATGCTCTCTTGCACGAGCAATCTTGATCCGGCGACGCACGTCTGACCGGTTGCGGCGAAAATACCCGAGATCGCCCCGTTAACAGCATCGTCGATGATGCAATCGTCGAACACAATGTTCGGCGATTTACCACCCAACTCCAATGAGCATTTCTTGAACGACTGACCGGCGAGAGAGGCGACGCGGGCACCCGTTACCGAGCCACCGGTAAACGCGACCTTGGCGACTTTGGCATGCGTGACGAGTGGCTCGCCGGTGGCAGCGCCATAGCCCGTCACGACGTTGACAACGCCGGCTGGCACACCCGCAGGCTCGATCACCAGTCGCATAAACTCAAGCAACGACGCGGAGGTGTATTCTGAAGGTTTGATCACCGCAGTGCAGCCCGCCGCAAGCGCTGGCGCGAGCTTCCAGGCAACGAGCAATAACGGCGAATTCCATGGAATGATCATGGCGCAAACGCCAACCGGCTCTTTCAAAATGTAGGCGAAGTGGTCAGGCTTATCGACCGGCACCACCGCGCCCTGAACTTTGTCGGCGAGGCCCGCGTAGTAGTAATACCACTCGGGCATGTAGCGCAGTTGCGCTTGCATCTCCGAAATGAGCTTGCCGTTGTCACGCACTTCAACTTGCGCGAGATAATCGCCGTGCTGCTCGATCAGCCCCGCGATCTTGCGCAGCAGACGACCACGCGCAGTCTGGGTCATGGCAGGCCAAGGGCCGGTCTCGAAGGCTTTCGACGCCGCGTTGCAAGCACGATCGACGTCGCTCGCATCGCACTCAGGAACCTCAGCCCAGGCTTCGCCCGAATACGGATCGTAGGTCTGGAAGGTTTTACCCGAAGCTGAGTTGCACCACTTGCCGTCGATATAGGTCTGGAATGATTTGAGTTTGGCGGGTGTATCCTGCATGGCGACGTCTCCTGAAACATTCTGAAGGGCGGGTATTCCACCGATATTGAGCTAACGAAACGACATCACCTCCCAGCCGTCAAGCGGTGTGCTGCGCAGCACAGCGCTGCACCTACCTCATCGCCATAGTCACTCCAGGACCAACCGCAGCACTGCTGCCCCTCGGGAGTTACGACAATGGCCAAGACCTTACGCTACGCCTGGAACCACTGGGACAACAACGTACTCAAGGGCGACGGAACGGACGAGGAATTCCGTGGCGGCGACGGTGACGATCAGATTTTCGGCAGCTTCGGCGATGATCTCCTGCTGGGCCAAGGCGACAACGACCTCCTGCTCGGCGAGCAAGGTGCCGACGTCCTGTTTGGCGGCGACGGCGACGACGAATTGGCCGGTGGCGACGGTCGCATCTTCGGCAACTTTCTCGACGACGGTTTTGACACGATCGATGGTGGGGCTGGCGACGACATCCTGCACTTTTCCGGCGCCGATGCGTACATCGGTGGCACCGGCACCGATACATTCCAAGGCTCCACGCTGGTCCGGGTCGTCTCCTTCCAGGACGGTGTGCGCCTAGAAGGCCTCGGCACCAATACCGACCAGGGACTTCGCATGGATCTGAACGCTGGCGTAGCAATCTCGCGTGGCGCTGGATCGGCATCGTCGGAGAACTTCTACAGCGACGGCACGTTTGTCGGCCAAACCATGGGTACGAGCACTGCCAGCTTCACAAGCATCGAGCAGTACAATCTCACCAACTTCGGTGACTACTTCGAAGGCGACAGTACGGCTGACACGATCAATGGCTTTGGCGGCAACGACGTGATCGAAGGCAAAGGCGGCGCTGACATCATCAACGGCGGCAGCGAAAACGACACCATCGAATTCGGCTCCAGCCTCGAACTCGTGAACGTCGATCTCGTGCGCGGCACCGGCTTTGGCGGCGATGCACAAGGCGACACCTATACCTCGATCGAGAACATTCGCGGCTCCCAGAACGGCGACGCACTATTCGGCAATGCCGAAGCCAACAGCATCCTGGGCCGTGGTGGCGACGACATTCTCGATGGCCGCGGCGGGGCCGATGTCATCGATGGCGGCACTGGGATTGACGAAGTAACATACGCCTCATCAATCGGAGGCGTGTCGGTCGACCTGACCCGCACGACCCAGCAGCGCGGCGATGCCCTCGGCGACGTGCTGACCAACGTCGAGAACATCACCGCGACAAACGCCAGCGATCTCCTGATCGGCGATAGCAACGCCAATACCTTGAACGGGCGTGGCGACCGAGATGTTCTTGATGGCGGTTTCGGTAACGACATTCTAATTGGCGGTACCGGCGTCGATACCGTAACCTTCCAGTCGCACAATCCGAGCGGACTTGTCTTCGCCCCGACCGTCAATATCGATCTGACGAACGGCACCGCAACACACACAAACTTACTGTTTGCGAATGGCCGGATCACTGGCACGACGACTGAAACCGATCAAATGTTTTCGATAGAGAATGTGACCGGCTCGAACTTCGCCGAGACGATCCGCGGCAATGGCGAGACCAACCTCCTTATCGGAAATGGCGGCAATGACACCTTGCGCGGCGAAGGTGGCGAAGATCTCCTGATCGGTGGCCAGGGCGTCGACACGATGTTTGGTGGCAGCGGCAGCGACATCTTCTTGTTTCAAGCTGCGAGTGAGATGCCGACGTTTACCAACGGCATCCTCGCTCTTGAGCGGATTGCGGACTTCCAGGACGACGCATTCGGACAGGACAAGATCGACTTGAACGCCATTCGCACCGACAGCGGCGCGCATTTATTCTTCAATGACGGCGACAACCGCGCATTCGAAGTCGGCGAAGTCATGGTCAACACGCTGGCCGATGGACGCTCCTACTTCAGCGCCGACATTACGGGTGATGGCAATGCAGACTTCGCCGTCTCCTTCGACCGACTGATCACGACGTTTGATAGCTCAGACTTTACGTTCTAGTTGAGCGGCGTCGGGATCATCAGCGCTGCGCCGCCCCAGCAATTGACGTTTGGGGCGGCGCAGATCACAAAATGAAACGTTAGCTGACTAACGATCGTTGAACAGCAATTTGCACTGTGCCAACGGCTCAACGCGCGGCAAGTCTGCGCGCCGATTGCACGGTCTTGGGCTTGGCCGCGTCGGCCGCCTTCAGAGTATTGCAGATATGCTTCGGCGTGGGTGATCCTGCAAAGCAGAAGGCCTTGTAGCCACTGCTCGCTGCTGATGCACCACCGGCCGATGAGACAGACAGAAGTGCTACTGCAACAGTTGCGAGACACAGTTTGGTTGTAAACATCGGGATGCTCCGTTTGCTGGCATTGCGGGGGGTTGATGTCCTTGTGGGCCCTACGGCACCACCAGTCTGTCGCGCCACTCCAACAAAAGGTTCAAAAACTTCACAGCGTCGGCCTCGACGTGCCGATTGCATGCAGACAAAAATACGCACACCGGCAAGACCCAGCCGTGCCAGTGATACGCCGCCTCCACGTATCAATGCGCTAACTGCGCGTTTCAACGCGATGCGGTTTTCCAGCCGGCGGCCTTAGCCTCCGCTTCCGAACAGAACCAGCGCTCACCTCTACCAGTGCGCACCTTCACGTTGCTGTAGTCAGACGACCACGGCAGCACGTACGTGCGATTATCGCCAGCCACCTGCCCCTTGATGGGACAGCCTTCCGGCGCCGACCTCTTGGCTTGTTCCCATAACTTTGAGCGGTACTCCGACGGCCGATCAGCCTCGCCGCGCCACAGGCCAATCTTACGTGCCTTGGCCTCGCTCTCTAACCCGCCGTAGCCACTCCACAAGCCACCGCTTGAAAATACGGCGCCCTCCTTGACGAGTGCGGCAGCAACATCCTGCGGCGTTCCTACATTGACGGTGCTACATGTACCGCGCGCACGTCCCTCGTCGTCCGTGCCCGAGAGTTCACAGCGCACTGTTTTGCCACGCACCAGCTTACCGAGCGACGCCTGCGCCGCTTCTCCGCATGGCCAGCGCTTTTTTGCACTGTTGAGGCATTTCTGCTCCGCATCGGGCGCTTCGATTCCAGACAACCGCACATTTGTCGTCCCGATCCGAACTACATCACCCGTCACGACTGACGCCTTGCCCTCAAGCGGTTTTGCAGCGAACGGCGTAAAGCTTGCCAACTGAGGTAAAGCCGTGCGGCCGCGCAAACTCCAGTAGCCAACGCCAAGTGCAACCAATACAGCCGCCCCGAGCACAAGGCCTCTAGATTGACCAAGGGATAACTTCGCCAACGATGGCGCACGCATTTTCAGGCGTGACGCTGCCCGGTCCACACTGGATAGCCATTTAATGCGGAGATGGCCGGTCAACAGTGGTATCAGGCTTGCCGCCAACGCCAAGATCGCAATGATTGCGGGCAGCGCGGCGTCACCTGTGTACCACGCGCCACGCGTTCGTGCCGTCGCTGCAAGTAGCGCAACGAGGCCGGCAATTGCCAAAACTGCGGCGAGGCCGCCGTGTGCCAAGCGCTTGCCCAGAGGATCAAGCGACGCCAATAGTCGACCAGCCGCCGGTATTGCCGTCTTAGCCGTCGCGCGCGCCATGGCTCGTACTCCTGTAGTTGTCGCCTCTACGGTCCAACGGACCACGCTCCAGACGCCACTCCACAATACCGCGAGGCCTGATACACCAGCACGAGCACTCTCGCGCCCGGCATCCTTCAGGCCATCGAGAGCCGCCAGCTTCACGCCTTCGACGCGGATACGCCGGTCTTCGCGTTTCAGACGAATGGTGGTACGCACGTACTTGTGCCACTCAAATCCGTCGGTCTTACGGCCCCAGCCAAACATACTGTCTCTGCCTCCTCGCAGCGCCACTGTCGCCGTTCAGCCGTCCGGCGACCGACTCGAATTGTGTCTAAATGTGTACGCCAAAGATGGCGCCGCTGGGGCACCGATCGACGGGGCCGCAAATCCGTTCGCAACCGATAGTGCGTATGCTAGTCTACTTACGCTTGTAGACTTTTCACACACAGGAGCCAGGTATGCTGACCCTTTCACGACGTGTGATTGCAGTGACGGCGACAGTCCTCGTTTCGTTCGCTGTATCCACCCTGCCGTCGGCTCCGGCCTTCGCCAAAGGCGAGCCCGTCGATTGCAGCAAGAAAGCCAACAAGTCCAAGCCTGAATGCAAAAAGAACCGCGAGGACGCGGGTGACGACCAGCTCTACTACGCTGGCTATTGGCTGGCACGGGCAGGCAAATACGACGAAGCCCTCAGCTACCTGCGACAAGCCCGCAATCCCGATGATCCGCGGTTCCTGACCTACATCGGGTTTGCTACGCGCAAGCTCGGCGACAGCGCGACAGCAATGACGTTCTATAACCGCGCTCTGGCCAATAATCCTAACTTCGTGATTGCTCGCGCCTATCTTGGAGAAGCTTTTCTCGAAACGGGCAACGTCGCCAAAGCCCGCGAACAACTCGATGAAATCGCATCACGCTGCGGGACGTCCTGCATCGAGCACCAAGAGTTATCAGCGCAGATCGACGCCCATCTGAAGACCCCCGCCGTTCGCGGATAACAAGCCCTTGGGCAAGCAGAGGGGCAACCCACGGCAAATGATCGTCGGGCTGCCTCGCCCCTGCACGCCGAGCTTCAAGTGTCATTCGCGCGACTCTGCCGTTGATGCCCGAACTATGTTTGCGTTCCAAATTCGAACCGAACCATCCGCTGCAGCGGCGGCCAGTCGCTGACCATCTGAGGAGAATGCAATCGCATTCACACCACCAACGGTACTTTCGAACGATGCGACGGAACGCCCCCGGCGCACGTCCCACATGCGCGCCGATCCGTCGTCGCCAGCGGTCGCCAGCAACTCGCCACTGGGAGCAAACGCAACACTGTTGATGCGCCCGCGATGCCCGGGCAGCGACACAACAAGTCGACTGGAAGAGGTCGACCACACGCGCAGTCCCCCATCCATGCTCGCTGAGGCCAACATGCGCCCGTCTGCCGAAAAATCGACACTTGTGATGAAATCTTTATGACCACGATAGGTGCGCAGGAGGCTCATCGTCTCGGTGCTCCAGAGCTTTACCTGCTTGTCCGCCGCGCCCGATGCCAGATACGGCCCGCGGCCACTATAGGCGACCGCTTGCGCCGGGTTTTCGTGGCCCTCGAAAACGAACTTCGCAGCACTGGTGTTGCCGACGTCCCACAACGCGACCGACCAATCGTGGGCAGCCGTTACAAATTGACCAGGACCGCCTGCAAAAGCGATTGACCATATGCTGGCTTCGTTGCGCTTGAAGCTGGCAAGCCGTTCACCGCGATCTATGTCCCAGAGCACGACAGTCCCGTCCTGGTGAGCGGTCAAGGCCTGCCGCCCCTGCACTGCCAGACTTTTAGCATTGCCATTGCTGAGCGAAATGGTCCGCACTAGCCCCCCTGCCGGGACGGTCCAGACTTTCAAACTGGCATCGCTGCCGACAGTGACCAACTCGGTCCCATCGCCAGTGAACATCACGGCCTGCGTGCCACCCGCATGGCCCTTGAGTTGAGCGAGCATTCGCGCGTCGGATTTGCCCCCGTTAACGCCGCCAGCCCCTTTGACGGCGCTGCCGGGCAACGTGCTCGATGTGATGTGATCACGCAGCCCGATGCCTGCGCTGGCAATGCCGACAAGCACCAATAAGGCCGCCATTCGACGGCGCCATTTGGTGCTTCCATACGATGAAACGCGGCGTGGCCGCGGGGTTCGCACGGGAGGCGGCGGTTTTGGTTCGGACCTTTGCGGTAACGGTTTCGTCAACGGTCGGGCCAGTGCACCAAGGTCCGACACTTGTGTCCGCAAATGCACAGATGGTGGAGGCGGCGGCGGACTGAGATTGACCGCCGCGGCGGGCATTTCTTTCTTCTTCAGACCGTCGAAGAAATCCAGGATGCTTCCACGCCCGCCCGGCGCATCCGGCACCGGCAGATTGGCAGCCACAGCCCCGAGCTTCTGATTTGCCTTCAATAGCGCGGCCTGATCCGCCTTTGCTGCATCGCCACGCTGAAGCCAGCCCGCCTTGGCTTTCTCAGGTTCTGGCGCCAACAAATCGCCGCGCCACGCCGCGATTGTTTGCGGGCGTCGCTTGATATCGAGATCCAGCGCCCGGTCGATCGCCGCCAAAAAGCGCGGACGATAGGTGCTGAGCGCTGCATCGCGGGCCCGCACGAAGTCGTCGTTGACGATCCGGGAGGGACTGTCAGGTGGTCGCTTGCCCGTGATTGCATGATAAAGTGTCGCGCCCAACGCATATATATCGGTCCACGGCCCTTGCTGACTGCCTGTCTCGGCGTATTGTTCGTAAGGACTGTAACCTGGCTTGACCAATGCGCTGACTGTGCGCGAATGGCGTGCGATATCGCCCCGAGCGGACCCAAAATCGATCAGCACCGGCGATCCATCTTTGCGGATCATGATGTTGTCGGGTGCGATATCCCGATGCAGGAAGTCGGCCTTGTGAATAATCTCCAGTGCATCGAGCAGCGGCCCGACGATCCGATCGATCTCAGCCTGCCGTGGCGCTCTACCCAAACCCTGGAGCCAACCCTTCAGGCTTGCACCCTCTTCGAAGTGCAAAACCATATAGCCGGTGTTATTGGCGCGGAAATAGCGGTAAACGCGGCAGATATTGCGATGGTCAAAGCGCGCTAGTGTCTGCGCTTCTTCGATAAAGCGATCGAGTCCCCAACGATAGTCCCCCGCACAATCACTGGACCTTGGCACGGCAGCATGATCCTGATCGCGCGCTGCGAAATCAGTAGGGAAATACTCCTTGATCGTTACCGAACGCGCCAAAGCGATTTCATCGGCGAGATACGTGATGCCAAACCCGCCCGCTCCAAGCACCCGGCCAATCCGGAAATCGCCGACCAATTCGGTGCCAGATGGCAGTGCAAGAACATGGGTCATCGGCGCTGCCAGGAACCGCTGCGCTGCCGGGAATTCGAACCCTGTGAATATGCACTGGTCACCACGGCGAACCGCGGCGCGGATGCAAGGCGCTTCGCAATCAGTAACGCCTCCCATGGTTGCAGATACGCGCAGCCTGACCACGCGCTTCGAAACACACGAAAATTATGGCTAAAGATTGTGGCGACCGATTTATGGCAGGGTCAGCGGGAGGCCGATTTCCCAGGAACACCAGTGGGAACCGGCTATATTGGCGTTAGCATCGCCAAATCACATCATGCAGACAACTTTATTCGGCTACGCCACTGCATCCACACTTGGCCGCCGACCGATGTTACGATAATTCCCGCGATTACGATCAACATTCCGATCGTGCGTGTCACCGACAAGACTTCGCCCAGCAGCATCGCTCCCATGCACGCGGCAAGACCCGGTGCCAAAGCCTGAATGACGGCCGCGGTCGAAATCCCCAAATGCCGAACTGCCACAAAGAACAGCAATGTCGCGCCGTAGGCCACGAGCATGCCATGATAGACCAATTGCAGCAGCGTTTCACTGATTGGACCGCTGAAATCAGGATTTGGACGCAAGAGTAAATACAGAGGCAGGAAAAGCGGCGACCAAAGCGCCAAGGCGTTGGTCAGCTGTAGTGGATCGATTTTCCAGAGCTTCACATAGTAGGTGAGCAGCGCCCAGCCGAGGGCCGCGACCGAAAAAATCGCAAGCCCTACGGGCGTGAATGAAAATCCCGATGCCATGTCCGTCGAAAACACGCCGAGGCCGAGAATTGCGAGGGTCGCGCCAATGACAGGGGCGAGCCCCGGTCGCGTGCCGACCAACAGCAATGGCACGGCTAAGCTGAACACTTGCATCAGGCCGGTGATAATGAGTGCGCCAGCACCTGCAGTCGCGTGTGCGTAGCCGCCAATTACGAATACATGATAGGGCGGGCCGGCTAGCAGCAGCAGAACACCTAATCGAAACCACGAGATATCGAGACGCACGCGGTCGCGAAAAAAATACAAGGCAACCGCCGCAATGGGGAAACACCCGATATAGCGGAGCAGCGCCAGATCCATCGGATCGAGTTTTTGTGATACGAGATGACGCGACACGACCGAGCCGCCGCCCCATAACAAGGCTGCTGCCAGTCCAGCCAGCATGCCCAGTACGAATGTCGAACCAAGTGCAGTTCTTGTGGAGCTCGGTGAAGTTGTCGTGGCCACATGCGGCTCCAATTACTGCGGGTCGTCATATCTGAGGCAGACGTGCCATTTCTCAACCAACAATACAGCGCGCCGCCGAACCACTCCGAGAACCACAAGTTGTAGACCTAACGTCCACAGCGTGACGTAAAGTTGGCTTGCAGACGAATAGCTCTCGGAGTGTATTGAAAGCAGGGTCAGCCTGCTGCCGTCGAAATCAGAATCTCCTCAGCAAAATGCGCCTGTCCAGCGGTCGCGATGAAGCGCTTCAATCCCTTCACGAAATCGATCAACTCAAGTTGGACAATCGTTGCCGAGACGGAGTCGTCTGAGCACAAACGCTGCATCGCATGCATGGCGCTTTCGCTCGTGTAACCCCACACCGTCTTATAGGTACCGCCGACACCGGCCCGATCTGCACCGACGCGGTAGGTCCCGCCGTAGCGTACCCCTTTGATCTCAGCGTCACCCGACATCCGCCCCTCGCTCATCAAAATCTCACGAGTACCGAGCCAGTTGGTAAAGGCATCGGTGCTGGCAACCTTGTACTGCCAGACAACCAGCACCGGTGAGATCATGATGCGCTTCTTGAGGAGTTCTTCGGCGTGCGCACCCATCATATAGGGATTGAAAGGCACGCTCATGCTGGTGCGCACCTGCTGATTCACAGCGTCGACCGACGGCGCCTCACCGGCTGGCATTCCGCGCATATAAGTCGCGAACGGAACACTCATGCTGGTGCGGACCTGCTGATTCACAACGTCGACCGACGGTGCCTCGAATTGCTCAGCTGTCAGCATAGCTCCGAGCATGTGCCTCTGAAATGGCACACTCATGCTCGTGCGGACCTGTTGATTGACCGCCTCAACGGTTGGGCCTTCGATGAACGCGGCAGCTGAGATGCGGCCTGCGTGTCTTGCGATAATTTCGTGCGACATGCCTTCACTCCTCATGATGCACCGGCCTGCGGGCTTGCTGGCGCGGCCTTCCCTGTCGCGACCTCTAGACGCGCGACTCGTCGTCCGCCGACGCGCTCAGTCGCCGACGTCAACCACCCCATGGTGGGGCAGATTCTTGGTATTGCCCTCACTGGCCCAACGTGACTACCGGCCAGATTCGCCACACATCAGTCGGCGATTGAAATGATGTTGCGCTCTAACAGAAGATCGAAGCCTTGGTGGAATTGTGCGCGAGCAATGTCTGGTCCCATTTTTGGCGCTACCGCCTTCACATAGTCCGCCTCAATCTGCGCAAATGGGCGGCCATTGCACAGGTCGAGAATGAACCACGCACTTGTGTTGAGGTCGTGTATATCGGGTTCGTCTGGCGTAAAGGCGTAGGCATGCCCCCACTCCTCGAAGCCGCGGATGACGACGTCAGGTGTCTTCGCGTAAGAGCCGTTCCGGGAGTACACGCAGGTCCGCTCCTTTGTTATGGTGGGTGCAGTAGGGATCGGGCGCGGTGAAGCGGCCGGTAAACGCGTAAGCCGTTGAGCGGCAACCACCATGGGTGCCTTGTGTCGCCGAGCAGTCGGGACAACTCTCCTCGACATCGTTGGCGCGCAGTTGCCGGTAGAGCGGGTTATCCCAGGTCTCCAGCAGCGACGTTTCCGTGATGTTGCCGTAGTTGACGTATTCGCGCATGTAGGGACAGCCGACACTGTCGCCCTGCGGCGTGACACAGGCATTCTGCCAACAGCAGTTGCCATCCTTCGGGTGCCAGGATTGCATGAGCTGGATTCCGGGCGGCACTTTCAAACTATCGAGGGCTGCCATCATCTCAGGCAGCGTCAACGATAGTTCGCTCCAGTTCTTGCGGGCGCGTCCCAAAGGATAAAGCCGCAAAACACCGACCTGATCACAATCCAACTCCTTGGCGAGGTCGAGATAGCGCTGAAGGTGTGGTGCATTTTTTGCCGACAAGATTCCGAGGATTGTAACCTTCAAGCCTGCCGCCCGTGCGTGCCGAATGCCACTGACGACGGCATCATAGCTACCAGGCTGGCACGTCAACTCATCTTGAACTTCGGGAATGGCGGCAAATAAGTCGACATACAGCCGACCAATACCGAAGGCTTTGAGTCGCCTCGCACGCCCCCCGTCGATGAGGGTCGCGTGTGTACGCACGGCCACATAGAGTTTTCGTTGGCAATAGGCGAGCAACTCCTCAAAGTCGGGTCGATGGAACGGCTCGCCGCCCTCAAAGAATATATGAAGGAAGCCCTCTGCGATCAGTTCGTCGATGAAGGTCTTCCACTGCGCCGTCGTCAGTTCTGGCCGCTTCGAAGATCCGCAATCGGCATAACAAAGCTTGCAGTCCATGCTGCAGGTCTGATTGACGCAAATTGTTAGCTTGAACGGTTTTTCAAGCTTAGGCGCCGTACGCGATGGAAACTCAGATATATTTAGTCGCACGAACTCGTTCACACACCACCTCTAAAGTATAACTACACGGATACAACACCAAAACCAGATCTAGCATTCCATTTTTTTGGAATATTACTTGTTTTTCGATATATTATATGACTACTGAACATGGTATTACTTGATTTTAACCATTGCAATACTTTTTTGACTGATGTCGAATCATTTTTTTGTAGAGCGGCTGCAAGGACGCCTGAGGTCAATGCCACCGCGGCACTGGTTCCAGTTGTCTCAGCAAATCCGCGCGATTTAGACCGTGCGCCCCATATCCGGTGTCCGGGTGCAGCGACGTGGGGTATCTGGCACGCGGTCCACGCCCCTGGACCAAGGCTTGAGACCGGCATCACACCGCATATATCCTGATGGTGATCATACCCTGCCACCACGAGAGCACCCTGAACCGTTGCCAGGCAGCACAACGTGGTTTCGGGATGACTGGGCATCAACGTAGAGCGCTCGACTATCCCATCATCTCGCTCGACCCAGGCATGGAGCTGCATTGGCGGCGGAACCGTGCCAGCAGGCACGGCAGCGGTGATCCCCCACCGGCTTGTCCGGTCATCGCCGGTCTCGAACAGCGCCTCGGGAAACAGCGGCGCGTACAGCAGAACGCGCACACGCCCCAAATCGCCGCGAACCTTGGGAACATGGTCGGCGATGCCGACCCGTACGCCGCGAACCACAATCTCGCATGTGCGTCCCGGCACGATTGCAATGCTGACGTTCGACGGACCGGGAGTGGCGATTCGAACGTCGAGCGGAGCCTCGATACTACTGTTGTTCTGGTACCAGATTTCCAGCTTGTTTTGTGCTGGATTCTCGCTGTTTTTCCGCCACTCAAAAAACACTGGGCTAGCAGCCGTCACGCACCCGGAAAAGTGCCCTTCGTCGACACCCGCATTGCCAGAACCAACGACAACAGTGGTTAACGGGCCGCACCCATGCGCTGCCCTATCATCAGCAACCAAAATCAAATCGGCGATACCGCGTTCGACTGGCGATTGACCATCGTGTGCGCCGGCCCATGCCCCGATGCTCAGGTTGATAACCACCGCATCGGCGCCAAGTCGACAAGCCCGGTCGTAGACGTAACGCACGGCATTGACGATCTGCGCTGCCTCATCGTAGGCCCGCCAACCGTCCCACACTGGATGTTCCTCAGCACACCAGTCGAGCCATGTCGGCCGACCGCGCGCATCTTCCTCCTTCCAGTCGCAATCGAGCAAGGCCAACTGCACGCCGATCAATATTGCGGCGGGAGCCGCACCACGAAATCCAGCGAACGGAGTTCCTGCAGCGATCGACGCCATCATCGAGCCGTGCGCACCACCCTGTGTGCCATGGCGACCGCAGTTGTTTGCATGCGGATCATAGAGCGCATCAAGCGCCCGACGCGACCCTGACGCCTGAGCCTCTGCGATATAGCCATTGAGACGCTTCGCATCCCAATCGGCAACCTGACTGACATCAAGTCCGCTTGTGCGCGCGGCATCAGGCGTTACATTCTGATCCCAAAGGTATGCAAAGCGCGAGACCTTGCTGCTCTGATCGAGCAGGCAGGGATGCAACAGATCGAAACCGTAGTCGACAAAGCCGATCACCACCGTGCGCCCTGCGTCGCCCGTGAAGGGAACACTCAGCCCCATGGCCGCGAGTGCTGCCTCATTGAATGGCGGCGCCCTGAACTCAGACTTTGGCTGCACGGTCGGCTGTTGCCACATGACCCACCTCGATCCATCGAGATAGGATCGTAGGACGAGGTCCCCGGCTGCTGTCCCCCCGGTGGCTACCCAGGGACGCCCAATCTGTATGATAGAGAAACTTTAGGCACCTACCCAGGTGACAAACTCTGATAACGGAATCCGCTCCGTTCGGAAGGCGTTGATTTTGGCGCGAGGATCACCGTAGCCGACCGCCATTCCACACACCAACTGCTGGTCGGCTGGAATGCCAAGCCGCTTTTGAATGACATCATGATACTGACAGAAGGCTGCTTGTGGACAGGTTTCCAGTCCTTCGCCGCGGGCGGCGATCATCACCGATTGGATGAACATGCCCGTATCGAGCCAGGAGCCCAACTCCATATCGCGGTCGATTGTGAAGATCAGGCCTACCGGGGCGCCGAAGAACGTGAAATTCTGCCGATGCTGTTCGGCCATCCGGGATTTATCCTCGCGGCCGATCCCGAGCAACCCGTAGAGGCCCCATCCCGTCTGTCGACGCCGTGCCAGATAGGGGTCGCGCCATTTAACGGGATAATAGTTGTAGTCGCGTTTGCCGTCGTCGCCCGCGAGCTGTCGGGCGACCAGATCGGCACAAAGCTCATCCTTGACGACGCCTTCGAGCACATAGACGCGCCATGGCTGAATATTCGAGCCTGACGGCGCGCGGCCGCCGGTCGTCAACACGCGCTCAAGCACGGCTCGCGGCACGGGCTTGTCGAGATAGCCGCGAATGCTCTGGCGGCCGACAATGGCTTCCTCGACGGTCATCATGGGTTAAAGGTCCTTTGTTGTATAACAATGGACGTGTCCCAGCCTTGGGTTCCGGTCAAGAGGCTGGCGGCAATCGTACAGGCGGATAATTACTTGCCGTTGATCAGGGAGCCGGTATCGTCACGCCGACACCCAACTGCTCAACATCTCATGTATCGCGATCCCCCTCTGACCGACGAACCGGTACCACATCAGCAACGCATCCCGACCTTCATGCGCACGCAAAGCGTGGTGCGGGTGAGGCTTGCGTGCGTAGACAATGTGACAGCCGCGCATGGCTTGCGCGAGTCAGGCGGGCTGCGGTTGCGGTTTCCACGCACCACCGGGGTCTGCGAAGGCATTCTGCTCAACACCGCGGGCGGCATTGCGGGCGGCGATCATCAGATGCTGCACTTCACGCTGGCCGAGCGGGCGCACGCGACGATCACCAGCCAGGCAGCCGAAAAGGTCTATCGCGCCGACAGTACGGCCGCCGAGATCGACACCAGTTTGGCACTCGGCTCCGATGCGAAATTGGCTTGGCTGCCGCAGGAAACGATTTTATTTAACGGCGCAAAGTTTCTCCGCACGCTCGATGTGGATATGGCAGCTAGCGCCGTGCTGACCCTCAAGGAAGCCGTCGTCTTCGGTCGCACAGCACGCGGTGAACGGCTGGCCAGCGGGCAGTTCCACGACCGTTGGCGCATCCGCCGTGACAGTCGACTGATCCTCGCGGAGGATGTGCGCCTGCAGGGTGCGATTGCCGATCAGCTCGGGCGGCCAGCCCTGGGGAACGGCGCCTGCGCCATCTCAACGATCGTGCATGCTGCCTTGGATGCCGAGCGGCATCTTGTCAGCCTGCGCGATGCGTTGGATACGATATCCTCCGACGCATCCGCTTGTGATGCCGGTGTCAGCGCCTGGAACGGCATGCTTGTCGTGCGGATCGCAGGCGCATCACCTGAGG
Source organism: Hyphomicrobiaceae bacterium (assembly GCA_031401535.1). Lineage (GTDB taxonomy): Bacteria > Pseudomonadota > Alphaproteobacteria > Rhizobiales > Hyphomicrobiaceae > JAKFWF01. The sequence continues at coordinate 19,895 of JANNRP010000231.1, forward strand.
CCGTGCGTGCGGCAACGGGTGTGGCGCTCACGCAGCTGGTGCCGGGCGCCACCTCGCGCATCTGGTCTTGTTAGTAGAGAAGGACGCCGACCATGAACCTCTCCCCACGGGAAAAGGACAAGCTGCTGATTTCGATGGCGGCCATGGTGGCACGGCGGCGGCTCGAGCGCGGCGTCAAACTCAACTTTCCAGAGGCCGTGGCGCTGATCACCGACACGGTGATTGAGGGCGCACGCGATGGCCGCACCGTCGCTGACCTGATGGAAGCGGGCGCGCATGTGCTGACGCCCGACCAATTGATGGACGGCATCGCCGAAATGATCCCCGACGTGCAGGTGGAAGCGACATTCCCCGATGGCACCAAGCTCGTCACCGTGCACAACCCAATCCGTGGCGCGCCAAAACCAAAAGTCGTGCCCGGCGAGATCATAACGGCGGATGGCGACATCACGCTCAACGCCGACGCCGTACGGGTGACGATTTCGGTTGCCAACATCGGTGATCGACCGATCCAGGTCGGCAGTCACTACCATTTCTTCGAGACCAACCCCGGCCTGCAGTTCGATCGCCCAGCCGCACGCGGACAGCGTCTTGATATTCCCGCCGGCACCGCCGTCCGGTTTGAGCCGGGGCAAACGCGTGACGTCACGCTAGTGCCGCTCGGCGGCAAACGCGAGGTTTACGGGTTCCGCGGCGACGTGATGGGTAAGCTCGATGGTAGGGCGGTTAAGGGAGGGACTGCCAAGCCGTAATCAAAGGCCTGACGCCCCATGTTTGACGTAAGCCCTCGTGATACCTAAGTTTCTAACTGAAACAGACGTACCACGACATAGATCGGCACGATGACAGCCCCCGCTTCCGATCCCCTCGCGCTCAACGAACGCACGCGCGCAATCTTCCGCTCGATCGTCGAGACATATATCGCGACCGGCGAACCGGTGGGATCGCGCAACCTATCGCGCGCTCTGCCGATGCCGTTGACATTGTCGCCAGCGTCAATCCGCAATGTGATGTCGGACCTGGAGCATCTGGGGCTGATCTATGCGCCGCATACCTCGGCCGGCCGCCTACCGACCCAACTCGGGCTGCGATTGTTCGTCGACGGGCTGCTGGAGCTTGGCAATCTGACAACCGATGAACGTGGGCAACTCGAGGCACAGCTCAAGGTCAAGCGCGAACTGTCGATCGATCAGGCGCTCACCGAAGCGTCGGAGATGATCTCCGGATTGTCGCATTGCGCCGGTGTCGTACTGGCCGACAAACAAATCAGCCGGTTGAAGCACATCGAGTTCGTGGCGCTGGAGCCCGGTCGGGCGCTGGTGGTGCTCGTCGGTGACGATCAGAACGTTGAGAACCGCGTCATTGCAGTGCCACCCGGCCTGCCGCCGTCGGCGCTGGTCGAAGCCAGCAACTACATGAACGCAAGGATCAGGGGCCAGACGATTGGCGAGGCGCGCAGTCGAATCGAGGTTGACCTTACATCGGCCAAGGCCGAACTCGACAGCCTGACCCAGAAGGTCGTAATGGCCGGGCTTGCCGAATGGTCGGGCACAATGGGCGACCGCAAAAGCCTGATCGTGCGCGGGCAGGCGAACTTGTTGAAAGACCTCAGCGCAATCGAGGATATGACGCGCATCCGGCAACTGTTCGACGATCTTGAAACCAAACGCGACCTCGTGCAGTTGCTGGGCTTGGCCGAGAAAGCCGACGGCGTGCGTATATTCATCGGCTCGGAAAACAACCTATTCTCGCTTTCGGGCTCGTCGCTGATCGTGGCGCCATTCCAGGACCAGAGCCGCAAGGTCGTCGGCGTACTCGGCGTCATCGGTCCGACGCGACTTAATTACGCACGCATCATCCCCATGGTCGACTACACCGCCAAGCTCGTGAGCCGCCTGCTGACTTGATTTTTTCGGGCCAAGGGCTGATATGCGTCGAACGCGATCGCATTGTGGTGCAGCGCAACAGTATCCCCACGAATAACGACCGAGGTCCCCAGAGTCCAATGAACTCAGAGCCCAAAGCCGACGAGACCAAAGCCACGACCGTACCCAGTGCAGAGGCAACGGCAGCCGCTGCCAGCACCGCATCAGCCAATGCGGCAGGGGCGACAGCGCACGCCACGTCCTACGTCGATCCGAGCATCGCGCTCGAAGCCAAGGTGATCGCCCAGGACGTGCAGATCAAGGATCTAACCGACCGGCTGCTGCGCACAGCCGCCGAAATGGACAATATCCGCAAGCGCACCGAGCGCGAGAAGGCCGATACAATCAAGTATGCGATCACAAAATTCGCCAACGACATCGTCGGCATGGGTGACAACTTCCAGCGTGCGATCTCGGCGGTGCCAGCAGGCGCTGCCGACAGCGATCCGGCACTGAAAAGCCTGCTCGACGGCGTCATGCTTACCGAACGCGAGTTCCTGAGCGTGCTTGAGCGCCATGGCGTGAACCGGGTTGATCCAAAGGGTGAGGCCTTTAACCCGAACTTCCATCAAGCCGTGATGGAGCAGGAAGATCGTGATGTGCCGGCCGGTACGGTGCTGCAAGTGTTTCAGGCCGGCTACATGATCGAGGATCGCGTGCTGCGGTCGGCCATGGTGGTCGTGTCGACTGGCGGTTTCAAGCCGATGAAGCCGGTTGCGGTGAAGCCGGACGAAACACCAACCGCTGGCGACCCGATGCCGCCAGTGCAAGATACCGATGGGGTTGAAGGATAGGAACTGGCCACGGTTTGACTAACGGCGCATTATTTGGGGCCCGCAACGGCGTCGATGATCCTTGTCAAGCCAATGAGAGCATTCAATCGAGCGCGCAGAAAATTTGACCGAACCGTCGTGTCCTCGCCAAACATCATCGTGCGGTCTCGGAATGGCCGGTCGTTTGGCCACTCCGGGCCGTTGTCCGAGCTCGGCTCGCCGGTGCGGGCAAATTCGACCCAATAGTCGCTGATGAGGCGAGAAAATGCACGATCCTCGGCGGTGAATATATTCTTGGTGCCAGCGTGAATATCGCCCGTATTGAACGCGAAAACGACGTCGTCTCCGTGCGGCACGCCGTTGGGATATTTTTTGCGAAGTTTGACGGCGGTGTAGTCGAAATAGTACCGCCACGTCTTCGCCCGCTTCGCATGACGGTCGGCAATCCAACGCACCGGCATTGTGAAGACGAGATCCCGTGCCACTTGGCGTGCGCGCTGGCTTTCGTCGCTGATACCTGGATAGAGCACCCGCACGACGAACCCTGCGGCACCCAGTTTCTTCAGCACGTCAACCGGATTAATCCCAAAAGCCGAGGCCACGCTTGCATCGTCACTTGTGTTGCCGATGATGAGGGGGAGGGCCGCTTCTTTGCCCGCCTCGAACATGTCCTCGATCGACACTGGCAACACAGGATCACCGCTGATAGACACCGGTGCTGTCGATAAGCCTTGCCCTTTGAGCGCACCAAACACCTGGGCATCGATACTGCGCAATGCTGCAGCGGTCGCATCGCCGCCCGGCAAGCCCACCGCGGTAGCGACTTTGGCACCCATCTCGATCGCTTTCGGGCGCGTCATGTCGGGAATGATATATGAGCTTTGGACGATGCCCTTGTGGAACAAGCCCTGCGCCAACGGCGACGCATAAAGCGCCAGCACGCTTTTGCCGCCGGCCGACTGACCAAAGATGGTGACGTTGTCGGGGTCGCCACCGAATTTGGCGATATTCTGTTTCACCCATTTCAGAGCGGCGATCTGGTCGAGCAGACCAAAGTTCGCGACGCCGCCTGGATTTTCTTTCTCAAGCGCTGGATGGGCAAAGAACCCTAACTGACCGAGCCGATAGTTGAGCGTGACAACAACTACCCCTTTTTTCGCCAATGGACCGCCTTCGGTCAGGGGCAAGCCACCCGTGCCGATTACGAATGCGCCACCGTGAATCCAAACCATCACGGGCTTTTTCGCGACGGGATTGGCGCGCGTGGTCCAGATATTCAGATAAAGGCAATCCTCCCGCAGCGGCCCCGGATCGCCCTGGCTGATGTCGCCCGAAACCTCACTCGTCTGGATGCAGGAATTGCCATAGGTGCTCGCCTCGCGCACGCCGTCCCAAGGCGCTGGCGCCTGGGGTTCCCGCCAACGTAGATTGCCGACGGGTGGCGCGGCATAGGGAATACCCTTGAACGCAAACACGCCATTGTCCGCACGCCGTCCTCGAACTTTTCCAGTTTGAGTATCGATCGTTGCGCTGTTGGCAGCGCCGATAGTTTGTGCCGCTACGTGTGGTGAGAAACTAAACCCTGCGCAGGCCAAACCAATGAAGACTAACGCAAATGGCGATCGATCGAAGCGCATTTGAAGTCCTTCTCAAAACCACAACGAGTGGGAGCATAGTTTGAGCCAAATCAATTTTCCCCGTCAGCAGTCGGGAGATCACTCGACCTTCACACCCATCTCGGCCAGCGCCTTTGCGGCTCCTGGATGATAGGGCGCGACTTTGTTGACACCAGCGTTCTGGGCTTTAGTTGAGCCCGCTGCAGCGCCGACGGCCTGAACCAGATCTTTGGCGGAAAGCACGGCTTTCGTTATCAGGTATGCGGTGCTGTCGGACAAATCCTTGTGAGCAATGATGACATTCCAGGCCGCAACGCTTTTCAAGGCGGCTGCCTGTCCACGATAGGTCGCCGACGGCACAGTTACTTCGGCCATAAACGGAAAGCGTTTGAGCATGGCAGACAGCTCCCCGTCGTCCAAACCGAAAACGACGCAATCCGCCACGTTCGCGACCGCGATCAGCGAGGGGATCGGCACCACGGCTCCTTGCCAGAATGCATCGATGTCACCAGCAATCAGTTGACGCCCCTGGTCGGCCGGTGTGCCGGGGACAATCACCGGTTTGATGCCGATGTGTTCAGCGACGGCGCGGAAGTAACCCTCGGCTGGCCCGCCTGCCGGACCACAGCCGACTTTATGGCCGTCGAGCGACTTCAGGTTGGTGAGATTACGCGCCTTGAGCGTAGCCGTCATGAACGCGGTCTCATACATCGGAAACAGGGCGCGCACATTCGTGTGCTTTCGGCCAGCCGCAAAGCCGGTACCGTTGATCGCGTCGTAAACCGATCCCAGGAATGCCGTGCCGAGCATCGTTGCCGCACCATCAACCGCGCCAAGGTTTTCGATCGACCCCTTCGATTCCTTGACTTCGAGGATAGCCGCACCCGCCGCAGCCACAACTTTGGCGATACCTTGACCGTAGGGGAGGAACGCGCTGCCCTGTCCCGCCGTCATCAGTGACAGCGCTGGCGCCTGCGCATGGGCTTTTATCGACACGGCAGGCAGCATTGCGCTGGCTGCCAGCATGGTCGCTACGCTGCGCCGATCAGTTCCGCTCATTCAGCCATCCCCGAAATTTTTCTCAGCTCATACTTTGCAGGCGGGCGATCACTCCTGCAAGCACTGAGGCCATGCGCCTGGGTTCTGGACGCAAGCGGAATGACGCAGTTCTTGCACTATAAATTCAGGTGCTCCCGAAGGCGTGGTTGATGAAGTCCTTGCAGCACTGCAGGATTTGCTTGAGTGAGGTTATAGTTGGCTCTTCAACGTTCTCTCACCCGATCGTCACCCGTCTGAGCGTCAGGTTGATCCGCCCTCCTTTCGGCAACAGGCAGCTAGACCCGGCCAAAACCCGGTCGACGCCATGATAAGCTTTGCGCGACGGCCCGCCGAGGATGAAAACGTCACCAGATCCAAGCGTCACACGCACTTTCGCATCGCCCCGTTTCAAGCCGCCGACGTGGAACACAGCGTCGTCGCCCAACGAGACTGAGATCACGGGTGCCGAAAAATCCTTTTCATCGATATCGGCGTGACTGCCCATTTTGCACCCTGCCGCGTAGTAGTTGACGAGGCATGCCTCGGGCGGGTGGGCGTAGCTCGACAAACCGCGCCAGAGCTCCAAAAGCTGCGCCGGTATGGCGGGCCAGGGCTGGCCGGTAACAGGGTGCGTCGCTTGGTAGCGATACCCCCGCTCCTTGTCCGACACCCAGCCGAGCGGTCCACAGTTGGTCATATCCACGGAAAACGGCTTACCGGTGCGCGGCATAGTGGGCTTGAACAGGGGTGCCACCGCGACGACGTCCCGCAACGTGGTCAACAGCGCCGCCTGGGCATTTTCGTCAAAAAATCCAGGTAAATGGCAGCAGCCGGAAGGCAAAGTGCTCATGCAGCCGTTAACTCCAAAGTGGCGTGGTGTGAAAAATTCAACACAGCGTAGTGTGACTGCGCCGTTGCAGGGCCGCGCACCCCCGCCTATATACGCCTCATCGCAACACTATGCTCCAGGGGGTCGTGACGATCGCACACAAGTCGCGTGACCGTCATCCCGGGTGCCGGTCTCGTTCGGGCCTGGGCGATCTGCCGCTGTAAACACAAGGAATTCAACAGATGTCAAAAGTTATCGGGATCGACCTCGGCACCACCAATTCCTGCGTATCGGTCATGGAAGGTGGCGTGCCCAAGGTCATTGTCAATGCAGAGGGCATGAACACCACTCCCTCGATCGTCGCATTCACTGACGATGGCGAGAAGCTCGTCGGTCTGCCGGCCAAGCGCCAGGGCGTGACCAACCCGACCAACACATTTTTCGCGATCAAGCGTTTGATTGGCCGCCGGTACGGCGATCCGCTGGTTGAGAAGGACAAGAAGCTCGTCCCTTACGCCATCACCCAAGGGCCGAATGGCGATGCCTGGGTCACGGTCAAGGACAAGCAGTACAGCCCGCAGGAAATCTCGGCCTTTATTCTGCAGAAGATGAAGGAGACGGCAGAGGCTTATCTGGGCCACAGCGTCAGTCAAGCCGTCATCACCGTTCCGGCCTACTTCAACGACGCCCAGCGGCAGGCAACCAAAGACGCCGGTAAGATCGCTGGTCTTGAAGTGCTGCGCATCATCAACGAGCCGACGGCGGCCGCGCTTGCCTATGGTCTCGATAAGAAAAAAGAGTCGAAAACCATCGCAGTTTACGACCTTGGCGGCGGCACGTTCGACGTGTCGGTGCTGGAGATCGGCGATGGCGTATTCGAGGTGAAGTCGACGAACGGTGACACTTTCCTCGGCGGCGAAGACTTCGACATGCGCCTCGTGTCGTATCTGGCCGATGAGTTCAAGAAGGAAAACCAGATCGACCTGCGCAACGACAAGCTCGCGTTGCAGCGTCTCAAGGAAGCTGCCGAAAAAGCCAAGATCGAACTGTCATCGGCGGCGCAGACGGAGATCAACCTGCCGTTCATCACGGCGGACCAGTCTGGTCCGAAGCATTTGACGATGAAGCTGTCGCGCTCGAAGCTCGAAAGCCTCGTCGGTGATCTGATCGAGAAGACCGTCGCACCATGCAAGGCAGCCCTCAAGGATGCTGGCCTGACAGCAGCCGAAATCGATGAAGTAGTGCTCGTCGGCGGTATGACGCGGATGCCGAAAGTGCAGCAGATCGTCAAGGAGTTGTTCGGCAAGGAACCCCATAAGGGTGTCAATCCGGACGAAGTGGTTGCCATTGGCGCAGCCATCCAGGGCGGCGTGCTCAAGGGTGAAGTCAAAGACGTGTTGCTGCTCGACGTGACGCCATTGTCGCTCGGCATCGAGACGCTTGGCGGCGTATTCACGCGGCTGATCGATCGCAATACGACGATCCCGACCAAGAAAAGCCAGGTGTTCTCGACCGCCGACGACGGCCAGACCGCAGTGACGATCAAGGTCTACCAAGGTGAGCGCGAGATGGCGCAGCACAACAAGCACCTCGGCACATTTGACCTCGTCGGCATCCCGCCCGCGCCACGCGGCATTCCGCAGGTCGAAGTGACGTTCGACATCGACGCCAACGGCATCGTTAATGTGTCCGCCAAGGACAAGGCGACGAACAAGGAGCAGTCGATCCGGATTCAGGCTTCGGGCGGCCTGTCGGATGCAGACATCGAGCGAATGGTCAAGGAAGCCGAAGCACACGCCGAGGAAGACAAGAAGAGCCGCGAGGTTGTCGAGGCACGCAACAGCCTCGAGGGTTTGGTGCATTCGACCGAAAAGTCGCTGAAGGAAAATGCGGCGAACCCGAAGGTTGCGGCGGTCAAGGCAGAAGTAGAGGCAGCCATCACCGCTGCCAAGGAACTGGCTGGTTCTGACGATGTCGAGAAGATGAAGACCGCAACAGGAACCCTTGCCACCGCTGCCATGAAAATTGGCGAGGCGGTCTACAGCGGCCAGCCAGATGTCGGTGACGAACCTGGATCGACCGACACCGCCGGGGCCAAGCCCGCTGGTGGCGACAACGTCGTCGATGCCGACTTCGAAGAAGTGAAGGACGACAAGGGCAAGAAGAAGAGCGCCTGAGGATCAATTTGATTAACTGGCGAACAAGCGTATTGAGTTTTAACGATAGCCCTCGCGCGACAATCAAGGTTGTGACGCGCGCCAGTTCCGCCAGGGACTGATGCGCGGGCCTTCCGTGCGAGGGGGAACGTATATCAAGGCGATAGGCGTCAGTTCACAGTGTAATTCCCGCACGATCGACGACCGAACGGACGTCCGTCCCATGATCGGCTGAACCAATGGCGAAACGCGATTACTACGAAGTTCTGGGCGTGCAGCGCGGGGTTAGCGAGGCAGACCTCAAATCCGCTTTTCGCCGTCTTGCCAAAGAGCATCATCCCGATAAGAATCCCGGCGACAAGGTATCCGAGCAGAAATTCAAGGAACTGGGTGAAGCCTACGAGGCTTTGAAGGACCCGCAAAAGCGCGCCGCCTACGATCAGTTCGGCCATGCCGCTTTCGAAAACGGCGGACGCGGAGGCCAGGCCGGCTTCGGGCCAGACTTCGCATCGTCGATGTCCGACATCTTCGACGACTTGTTCGGCGAGTTCATGGGCGGCCGCCGTGGCGGTGGTCCACAGGGCCGCGGCACCGGCCGCGAGCGCGGCTCGGATCTGCGTTATAACATGGAAATCGCGCTTGGCGATGCATTCGCTGGGAAAACCGCGCAGATCCGCGTGCCGACAAGCGTCGGTTGTGAAAGCTGCAAGGGATCGGGTGCCAAGCCCGGCTCCAAACCGGTAAGCTGCCATACCTGCGGCGGTCACGGCAAAGTCCGGGCGGCACAAGGCTTCTTCACAATCGAGCGGACCTGCCCGACCTGCCAGGGGCGCGGCGAGATTATTTCCGATCCGTGCGCGTCGTGTTCAGGCGCTGGCCGCGTGATGAAAGACCGCACGCTGTCGGTCAACATCCCGGCCGGAGTAGAGGATGGTACGCGCATCCGACTGGCCGGTGAAGGTGAGGCCGGTGTGCGCGGCGGGCCAACCGGTGATCTCTACATCTTCCTATCGATCAAGCCGCACGAATTGTTCCAACGCGACGGCGCCGACATTTTTTGCCGGGTACCCATCTCAATGATCACAGCGGCCCTTGGCGGCCAGATCGACGTCCCGACCGTCGAAGGCGCGATGACACGCGTGAAGGTTCCCGAAGGCACCGAAACGGGCAAGCAGTTCCGGCTTAAGGGCAAGGGAATGCCGGTGCTGCGCTCGAAGACCCAGGGCGACATGTACATCCAGGTTGACGTCGAGACACCGAAAAACCTGACCAAGCGTCAGCGCGACCTGCTCGCGGAGTTCGAAAAAGAAAGTCACAAAGATACGTCGCCGGAAAGCGTCGGCTTCTTTGCAAAAATGAAGGAAATATTCTCAGGTCCGGGCCAGTAACAATACCGGTATCCTGGGCTGTCGCCGTGAGTGAAGGAGCAATTTGTTATGCCGCAATCGACCAAGCTACTATTTATCGCTGGCTCGGCGCGCGAGGGGTCGTTCAATAAGAAGCTCGCACACCTAGGCTGTGAAATTGCGAATGCAAACGGTATTCACGCGACTTTTGCCGACCTCGGCGATTATCCCATGCCACTCTACGATGGCGATCTGGAAGCGACGGCCGGGGTGCCGGACAACGCGCTGAAACTGAAATCCTTGATGATGATCCATGCGGGCGTATTTATTGCGGCGCCCGAGTATAACGCCTCGATCACGCCACTGCTGAAAAACACACTCGACTGGATCAGTCGGATCAAAGCCGAGGGCGAAGCCCCGCTGCATGTCTACAAATCACGCGTGTTTGCGCTCGGCGCGGCGTCCCCTGGTGGTATGGGCGGACTGCGCGGGCTGATCGCGACACGTCAGGTGTTGGAACTCGGACTAGGCGCGCTTGTGCTGCCCGACCAGATTAGCATCGCCAAGGCTGGAGATGCGTTCGAAGACAACGGCCACCTCAAGGACAAGGCGAGCCAGGCACTTTACAAATCGGTGATCGAGAAGCTCGCACGCGCCGCCCGGGTGTTGCATGGATAGGGCTCTGGTGTAGCGGCAATGCCGTCGCATCATGCCGCC
>JANNRP010000232.1:0-13585 GCA_031401535.1 Hyphomicrobiaceae bacterium
CGCATGTGGTGTCAACACGACATTGTCCATCTTGAGCAGAGGATTGTCGTTGGGCGTTGGCTCCAGCTCAAACACATCGAGGCCCGCTCCAGCTATTGATTTGGCATGCAGCGCTTGAATGAGCGCCGCCTCGTCGACGACCGGTCCGCGCGCCATGTTTATAAGATACGCGTCGTTCTTCATCTTCGCAAACTGCTCAGCACCAACGAGGTGCCGCGTCTCCGGCGTCAGTTGGCAGCACACAACGACGAAATCAGACGCCGATAAGAGATGATCGAGTGACACACGTTCGCAGCCGAGGTCCGCAAGCGTTGCCTCATTTGCATAAGGATCGGCCGCCACCATCCGTTTGAAGAACGGCCGTGACACGCGCATGATTTCTTGGCCGATGCCACCGGCTCCAACCAAGCCAATGGTACGGCTGGTGAGCCCCTGCCCCATGTGATCGTTGCGGGCATCCCAGCGGCCTTCGCGAACCAGACGGTCTTTCTGGAACAACCGGCCCGCGAGAGCGAAGATCATGGTCAAGGTCGCCACGGCCACCGGCCTACGTACCGCCAGCGGGGTGTTGGTCAGAATGATGCCGCGCGCATGGAGCGCTGCGACATCCACAGAATCGAAACCAACACCATTACGGGCAATGATCTTCAGCCGACAGTCGGATCGCTCGACCGATTTCCGCGTGACCCTTGCCAGATTGACGTGCAGTGCATCGTACCTCGCCGCCATCTCCGGAGTAACCTCCGGAACCAGTTCAGGCGTGTACTCCCATTCGATCTCAGGGGCTGCATCCAATAGCTGCAACGCCTTTGACCCAAAAATCGGCGCGCCAGACGCATTCAGCAAATCACGTGATATTCCGACCTTGAACATCGCATCTACTCCCGCAGCGGGGCGAGAATTGACTTGACGCCACTTATCAGAATGCCCTGGTCGGTACCGGCACCGAACACATTGAAACCAAGCGCCCGGTACTGCGTGGCCCATGCAGCACTTGCCGGCATGAAGCCCAACCCTTTTTTATTTCGCTGTGCCGCGGCGACGATGCGCTTCAAGGCTGCGATATATGCAGGGTTATCGAACTCTCCTGGAATACCAAGGAAATTGGTCAGGTCAAAATGCCCGACCCATAGAACGTCAATGCCGTTAACTGCGGCGATTTCGTCGACAGCGTCTAATCCGTGCTCCGTCTCGATCTGGGCAATCGCCAGATTACGGGCATCGGCATTCTTCATCGTATCCAGCACATCGCCCGATACGTAGCCGTCGTGCGCAAATCCGAACGCAGCACCACGTCGCCCCAGTGGCGGATAGCGCATCGCATCCACGATTGCTTCGGCCTGCACCTTGCTTTCGACCATCGGGACCATTACTCCGCGTGCACCAACGTCCAGCGCTCGTGCAATGAAATGGTACTCCCCCCGTGGAACACGCACCATAGGCTCGATCTCGATACCCCGGCAGGTGGCGCACAGCATCTTGAGCGTCTCTATGCTGAGGCCCGCGTGCTCCATGTCGTAGAGTACGAAATCGCAGTTGGCATTCTTCATGATCTGCGCGATGCCCGGCGTAAAACACTCGAAGACCATCGCGCCGTTGACAATCTCACCGGCAATCGCGCGCTCGCGCAGGCTTTTCGTTTTTGCCGCCATGTCCCCTCGCCTCCCTGATCAATGCCGGATTTAGCTCATGACCGGCGATCCGCGTTCAAGCCTGCTGTGGATGCCATCAATCAGCCGACGTCGATCCTGTAGAATTTGAGAGCATTGCTGCTGAACAGCTTACGCCTGTCGTCAAATGGCAGATCGGCAACGGACGTCTTGAAGCACGAATAGATGTAGTCCCAACTGCCTTTCAGGCCATCCACCGGAATGTTCGACGCGAACATGCACCGATCGACACCAAAGATACTGATTGCGTCCCGAATAATTGGCTTGTTGGCAGCGAGCGTCCACGGCTCGCCTTGAACTGTCAGTCCTGAGATTTTACAGTGCACGTTGCTGCACGCAGCAAGTGCCTGCATGCCCCGTCGCCAGACGGCAAGTGCTTCCGGCGAGCGATCCAGCGGATAGCCCGTGTGATTGAGCGCAATCCTCAAATTCGGATGTTCGCGTGCAACTTCGGCTGCCTCAGTGAGATGCCACCATGTCACGCGCAGATCCCACGATAGATCGTGCTTCTCAAGCAGACCCAAGCCACGCAGCCATTTTGGATCCTGCATACTGCGCGGCTGGCCCCGCACGCTATCATCGGGTCCGGCGGAGATAATCGGCTTGGTGCGAATACCGCGCACCAACGGAAATGCCTTCTGCCGCAGAATAATCTCTTCGCTGTCCGGAGTATCAACCCAGGCGTGCGCGACGATTGCATTTGGCATGCCGTGCGTGGTGGCGATCTCGGTCAGCCACGTCGTTTCCATGACCTGTCGGCTACGATCGCACTCGGCCTCGACATGCACGGTGGCGATGACGTTGTGCAAGGCCGTATCGCGTCGGTACTCCGTCGGCAGGTAGGTCCGCCGGAACGCCGAATTGTCACCTTGATAGGCATGTTCGCCGCTGGTCATCCAAGGGTATTTTAGCGCGCCCTCCAGATCCCAAAGGTGATGATGGGCATCGACGATCGGCAGATCATCGTAGATTGGAACGTGCATGGCGCTCTCGTCCGTGGTGACCTCTTAGATCGCAGCTTCGGTCGTTGCGTCGAAAAAGCGTAAGCCGACTGGATTGATGCCGAGACGAATTTTCTCTTGAGGCTTCACCTTCACGGTTGGTTCCACGCTGGCGACCATGGCACTGCCGCCCGCCTTCAGATCGAGAATGATCTCCGAGCCAAGCTGCTCCGCAACCTCCACCACGCCCTCGAACGACATGTCGGCTGGATCCGACCCATTGGCCATGTGCAGGTCTTCAGGGCGGATACCCAGCGTCGCAGGCTTACCTCGGTGCGGGCCCATGCGCGCTGCGATGTGATCTGGCAAACGAATTTTCATCGTCGGATTGGTGGCATAGAAAACGCCCCCCACCTCCTCGATCGTCGTACTGGCAAAATTCATCGCCGGTGATCCGATGAAGCCCGCAACATACTTGTTCGCCGGGTTGTTATAGAGCTCGAGCGGCTCACCCACCTGCTGGATCAACCCGTCCTTCATGACCACAACACGGTCGCCGAGCGTCATGGCCTCGACCTGATCATGGGTGACGTAAATCGAGGTTGTGGCCAACCGCTGGTGCAGCTTCTTGAGTTCGACGCGCATCTGCACGCGCAGCTTGGCATCGAGGTTGGACAGCGGCTCGTCGAACAGGAAAACCTGCGGATTGCGTACTATGGCGCGCCCGAGCGCAACGCGTTGCCGCTGGCCACCCGAAAGCATGCGCGGCTTGCGGTTGAGATGATCCTTGATGTCGAGAATATCGGCGGCGTTATTGACCCGCTTGGCGATCTCGGCCTTATCGAACTTTCGCATCTTCAAGCCGAAGGCCATGTTGTCGTAGACCGTCATATGCGGATAGAGCGCGTAGTTCTGGAACACCATGGCGATGTCACGATCCATCGGCGGCAGTTCATTGACAACCTGCGGCCCAATCAGGATCTGGCCTTCCGTGATCGCCTCGAGGCCCGCGACCATGCGCAGTGTTGTGGTCTTCCCGCAGCCCGAGGGGCCAACAAGAACCATGAACTCCTTGTCATTGATCTCAAGCGACACCCCTTTAACCGCATGAAAATCGGCATAGTGCTTGTGTATATTGCGGATGGATACGTTCGCCATTCGATTATCCTTTAACGGAGCCGGTCAATCCCGACACGTAGTGTTCAACAAAGAAAGAGTAGACGATCGCAACCGGGATAGACCCGAGCAACGCGCCAGCCATCAGCGGGCCCCAGAAGAATACGTCGCCGCGGATCAATTCGGATACGACACCGACTGGCACCGTCTTCTGTTCCGGGCTCGACAGGAACACCAGCGCATAAATGAACTCATTCCACGACAGTGTGAAGGCAAAGATCATCGCGGAGAGGATGCCCGGCACCGCCACAGGAATGATGATGTAGAGCATGGCTTGCCAACGCGAGGCGCCATCGATACGCGCGCACTCCTCCAGCTCCTTGGGGATCGCCTTGAAATATCCCATCATCAGCCACGTGCAGAACGGGATCAGGAATGTCGGGTACGTCAAAATCAGCGACCACGGCGTATCACCGAGCCTGTAAGTGCGGATGATCTCCGACAACGGAATGAACAGCAGCGTCTGCGGCACCAGATAGGTAACGAAGATCGTGGTGCCGAGGAGCCCCGCGAATTTGAAGTTGAGTCGCGACAGCGCGTAACCGGCCAGCACACCGCAAACCAAAGATATGGCAGTCGCCACCACCGCGATGAACATCGTGTTCCACATCCAGATCATGAACGTGGTCTCGCCGAACAGGTACTTCAGATGCACCGTTGTCGGATTCCATGTCCAGAACGGCGTGTAGTTGGCCGCCCGCCAGGGGCGATACAGCTCCCCGTCCGGTCGGAACGTGGTGATGATCATCCAGTAGAATGGAAACAGTAGGAAGATCAGGAAAATTCCGGTTGGAATTCTGAAATAAACCCACCGCCGCCAGGCTGCGCCTTCGATCATCGATGGGTCTCCACACGGTTTTTCATCAGCGCGTCTCCACCCGGCGGATATACATGAGCTGGAAGATGACGATGCCGAACAGGATCGGGAACATCGCCAGCGACACCGCTGCGCCCTGGCTGAGGAGGCCGGTACCAACGCCCAACTGATAGGCATACGTTGCGAACAAGTGCGTCGCGTTCGCAGGTCCGCCTCCGGTCAGCACGTAGACGATCTGGAAATCGGCAAACGTCTGGATCACCGAAAACAGCACGACTACCATCGTCACCGGCAGCAGCAGCGGCCAAGTAATGTACCAGAAGCGCTGCAACGGCTTGGCGCCATCTATGGCGGCAGCCTCCTGCAAATCAGGGCTGATCGTCTGCAAGCCGGCCATCAGCGAAATGGCAAAGAACGGCACACCGCGCCAGACGTTGACGACGATGATCGACAGCATGGCGAGGTCGCCGTCGCCCAGCCAGTTGATCGCGCCCGTAATCAGTCCCAGCTTATAAAGGATCCAATTGATCACGCTGAACGTCGGGTCGAACATCCATTTCCAGGCGAAGCATGCGAGCACCGTGGGCACGATAAACGGCAGCAGGATGAAAGCGCGGGTGAACGCTTTGAACTTGAACTCTCGGTTCAAGAGCAGCGCGAGCCACAGGCCAAGCACCAATTTGAAGATGGTCGTCACGAGAGTGTAGAGCGTCGTATTCCATACCACAGCGTGAAAAATTGGGTCGGTCGCAAGCCGGGCGAAGTTCTCGAAACCGACGAAATCTCCGGGAATTCCGACCCGCGTGTTGGTAACCGAGAGCATGATGCCGCGTAAAAACGGGTAAGCGATAAAGAGACTAAGCAGGGCGAGCGTCGGCAGCAGCAGCAGCAGCGCCAAATTGCCTTCGTTCTCGAGCGGGCGCCATTTCGGCGTCGGCACAATGATATCGGCAGTTTTCGTGACAACAACGGCATCGGCGGTCATGCCACCACCTCCCCATATCTCAAATTCGATCCCGGCATGACCGCGTCCGCAACACCAGACGGGCTGCGCTTTCCCATAGCACCGGAGATCTGTCTTCTACGAGAGACCGCAGCGGCACTTCCAAACGAACCGGCAGCCACGAACGCGATTGACAATGTTATATCGACGAAGACGCCAACCCCCGGATGTGCATCCGGGGGCGCGTCATTTGTCGACGTGGTTCAAGCGCCGTAGATAGCCTTCAACTGAGCTTCGCAGGCCTTAACCGCATCCTCCGCGGACTGGCCCTTCATCGCTCCAGCGAACATATTGCCAATCAGATACTTGGTCAGCACCTCGGCCGCTTTGGCATTCGGCTCGCCGGGATGGCCAGGTGTGGCCCCAGATTTACCGGCCACGGCAAACGGCGCCATTACTGGATCTTTCTTCCACAATTCGTGCGATTCCCATACCGTGGTGCCCGGCGAATAGAAGCCAAGCCCTGCCGAGAACCACTGAGCATAGTTCTCACTTTTGTGGATGAAGCGGAGCAGTTCCTTCGTCGCCTTCTGGTTCTTCGAGTAGCTTGGCATCACATGGCTGGTGAAGGTGTGCATACCAAACTGGCCCTTTGGCCCAGCCGGCAGGGGACCGTGGAAAATATCGTCTTTCAGCGGCTTCCCGTCGGCCGTCTTATACTGGTCGGGCTTGCGCGACGCCTCGATATAAATTGAGGCGCCATTGAGCGTCGAGCAAATCGTGCCGGAGAGAAACGCGCGATTGTTCGACGCATCGTCCCAGGCAAGACCGCCCTCATCAAAGGAGTCCTTCCACGCCGCGGCCATCCACTTAACGGCTTCGACTGTCTCCTTTGAGTTCAACACGACCTTGCCCTTGTCATCGATTTCGGCGCCGCCGAACGACCACAACAGCGGATAGGCAAATGTAGGTGGGTCGCCAAACGACTGGCCGAATGACTGGCCGATGGGCGTACCCTTGGCCTTGAGCGCTTTGCCGGCTGCACGATACTCGTCCCACGTTTTGGGGGCACCGTTCGGGAACATGGACGTGCGATAGGCCGTCATCCCGCCGATCAGCGCCATCGGCATCGAAAAGAACTTGCCGCCAGATCCGCAGTTGGCAGTCGAGATCTTGTACCACCCGCCCTGAGCCTTACCGATCTCCTCGGCGACATCGGACATGTCAACGAGGCTCGCCTTGTAGAGATGCGGGTGATTGTTGAAAAGCATGATCAGATCAGGACCAGCGCCCGACTGAATGCCTGACGTGATGCGAGGTTGAAGATCGTTGCCGTTCACTGTTTCATACTTAACCTTGATGCCGAGCGCCTTCTCGGCTTCCGGCAACAGTTTAGTCTTGAGCAGCGTGTCGCAGGCCGGCACGAAATCGTTCCAGCGCAGCCAATGAACTTCACTGACCTGCGCATAGGCAGGCGCTCTGCCGGTGGCAAGAATAGCCGCCATACCGCCGGTTGTTTTCAAAAATTTACGTCTGTGAATCTTGGTCATCGACTCCCTCCCTGGGAATTCTTGGGTTGGCGTTTCCAAACTCGGCAGCGTGGCTCTTTCGGCCCGTTGACCAATCAGATCATCTCAACTGATCGGCGCCGCTGATATCAGTGTATACATTGTCGCACGAGAACTCCACTCAGTTTTGTCGATCAGCCGCGAACAACATTCTTGGCGATATTGCTAAGCGCCACAAACGATCAAGTGCGTACCGCTCCCAACAAAGTCGGCGCACTCACACAATCGATCGGAGCACGCTGCGCCGATGGAACATCTCACCGTTGGCATGCACAAGCATGGCCGGAGCGACGTCACGAAAGCGCGCGTAGTATGCGGTCGCCCGATGCGCCGTGTAGGCCTCTTCATCGCGATAGCGCTCGAACAGCATAAACTTTCGCGGATCCACTACGTCCTGACAGACCTCGAAAGCGTCGCATCCTGGTTCGCCGAGAGAGAGTCGGGCGTGCCGCATCATGAGCGACGCGAATGAAGCTACGAATTCATCCTGCACCAGAAATTCTGCAACGACCACATAGCGGCTCAATTTTGCAACCTCATCTATCATGGGATGATGCGGGCGGCGCGCAGTTCATTGATCAAGCGAAGATACATCGCCTCGGACGGATTTGCACCTGCCCATCCCGCATTATGCAAACGCGTCAGATCCGAAATTTGGTCATATCCGCAACTAAACACGAAATCAGCGAACCCCCAGTTCGTGAGATCCGTGAGCCGATGTCTTTTTAGATCATGGCGTTTGCATATATCGGCCCAGACCGGTTCCTTGTCGGCCATTTCCAGCGCCAGCGAAATAGGCTGCACGGGCCCCGGTTCCATGCCGAATGCGTTCGCGATTGCGGGCCATAGGTGACACCACCGTACAAGGTCGCCATTGGTGAAGTTGAACGCTTGCTGCGCCACTTTTGACGATGTAGCAACCCATTCCGCGCCGCGTGCGAGGTAGGCGGCTTCCGTGAACTGGTAAACTGAATTGAACGCCGCCTCGGAGCCGGGCCAGCATAATTTATTGCCCAACTCCTTCGAGATCACAGCGTATAGGGCTAAGGCCGTCAGTTGGTTCATTGATGAGCCAATGGCCAAGCCCAACACGCCGTGGGGCCGCAATGCCGACCATGTCCAGTTCCGCCCCTTTTGACGAGCGCTCAGCCAGTCTTGCTGGGCATAGTAGAAACACGGATGACCATGACGGGGATCGTCCTCTCGTGCGGGCGTCCGATAAGGACCTAGATGGTTCCCGTACCACTTGCTGCCCTGCATTAGTTGAATGTGCTGCAATCGTGGGGCGAGCGGTTCGAGCGTCTCGACGAGATTGACCAGCATTCGCGCATTGCGATCGGCTTCGCGGCCCAAGTCGCCATCTGCCGCATAGGCGGCGTAAAAAACGTGAGTGGCTGCACCCAGGTGCTTCAACTTCTCCGCGCAATCGACCTTATCCGCGAGATCGACTGAGACGCTTCGTGTCGACAATCCAAGGTCAGTGGGACGTCTGGATAGCGAGACGATCTGCCAGTTCCCCGCGTCGGTCAGGTGCCGGATAATTGCACGCCCAACCAAGCCATTGCCGCCGGCCACGATCGCCAATGGGCCGTTGGCAACGCCATTCGTCAGGATTGGTAATTCAGTCATGGCGTGATCCGTGTGACTGCTCCGACGCCGCCCACTTCACATTTTGTCAGTTACTCTGCAAATGAGCCAGGGGCACTTGGTGCTCCCTACGTCACTCGTCGTGCCCGAGACCGCCCGTCCCCGCCATGTGTGGACCAGGACAGTAGCATGAGGCCGTGACAAGGTCGCCCCCGCTGGTAGATAGTGGCAGCGCTCGCGCCCGCCGTCACGTTCGGGGCGCGCGCCCCACGTCGCACAATGGAGAACCAACGAATGAAGCGGATTTTGGCTGGCGCATTTGCCGCGTTGGTAGCATTGACGACGGTCGCATCGGCCCAGGCGACCCTCGCGGCACTAAAGGCGCGGGGCAACTTGATCTGCGGCACCAGTCAGGGCGTCCCCGGATTTTCCGCACCTGATGACAAAGGCGCCTGGACCGGCTTCGACACCGACATGTGCCGCGCCCTTGCAGCGGCAATCTTCGATGACCCAGATAAGACCAAGTACGTCTCGCTGTCGTCGAAAGACCGCCTGATCGCGCTGCAATCCGGCGAAATCGACGTTCTGTCACGCACAACAACGTGGTCGTCAGGACGTGATTCGGGCCAAGGCGTCATCTTCACCGCCGTCAATTTCTATGACGGTCAGGGCTTCCTGGTTCGCAAATCATCGAAAATCACGACGGGCAAAGACCTCAATGGCGCCACCGCTTGTGTCAGCCAGGGCACCACGAACGAGTTGAATCTCGCCGACTTTGCCCGCACCAACGGGATCAAGCTGACGCTGCTAACATTCTCCGACACCAACGAAACCGGCAAGGCCTACGATTCTGGTCGCTGCGACGTCTACACGACCGACCGCTCGCAACTTGTCGCCAATCGCTTGAAGTTCAAGGATCCGAACGAGCACATGCTGCTGCCAGATGTCATCTCGAAAGAGCCGCTGGGCCCATGGGTCAGGCGCGGTGACGAACAGTGGTTTACGCTGGTGCGCTGGACGCTGTTCGCGATGATCAATGCCGAAGAGCTTGGCGTCACGAAAGCCAATGTCGATGAGATGCTGAAATCGCCTAATCCTGAGGTGCGGCGTCTGCTCGGGCTGGAGGGAAACACAGGTGAGCAGTTTGGGCTGTCGAAAGACTGGGTCGTGCGCATCGTGAAGCATATCGGCAATTACGGCGAGAGCTTCGATCGCCATTTGGGACCCGCCACCCGCATCGGGCTCGATCGCGGCCCAAACAATCTCTGGACCAAGGGCGGACTACAGTATGCGCCGCCAATCCGATAGGCCCGGCGCTGCGACGCTGCGTGCGTCGCAGCCGATCGGTATTTATGAGCCCAGGCGGTTGCATCACAGCATCGGCTGGGCTACCCACAACCTCAAACGCGAAGCGTTGCGGCGTGGCTAGCTGGGACGACCTATGACCCCGACACTCAATGACGCGCTCTTGTTGCGCGACTATCTGCCGATCGTGATTTTCTTGGGCGTGGCACTCGCCATCGGCGCCGCCCTGATGGTCGTGCCGTTTCTGATCGCGGTGCGTAACCCTGACCCCGAAAAAGTCTCCGCCTACGAATGTGGGTTCAACGCATTTGACGACGCCCGCATGAAGTTCGATGTCAGGTTCTATCTCGTAGCTATCCTGTTCATCATTTTCGATCTCGAAGTGGCGTTTTTGTTTCCCTGGGCCGCCGCCTTCAAAGACGTCGGCGCCTTTGGCTTCTGGTCGATGATGGCGTTCCTC
The DNA here is from genome assembly GCA_031401535.1 of Hyphomicrobiaceae bacterium. Taxonomy (GTDB): domain Bacteria; phylum Pseudomonadota; class Alphaproteobacteria; order Rhizobiales; family Hyphomicrobiaceae; genus JAKFWF01. The sequence continues at coordinate 10,468 of JANNRP010000232.1, forward strand.
GGCGTTCTCACCATCGGCTTCATTTACGAATGGAAAAAAGGAGCGCTCGAATGGGATTGATCGTTCCGCCACAACCCGTTTTCGACAAACTCGCTGAAGGTGCTGGCACCCAATCGCGCCCCGACGATGTATTTTTTACCGGCATCTCGAACGAACTTGCCGATAAGGGTTTCCTCGTCACCACGACGGATGATCTGATCAACTGGGCGCGCACCGGCTCGTTGATGTGGATGACGTTCGGGCTCGCCTGCTGCGCCGTCGAGATGATGCAAGCCTCGATGCCGCGCTATGACCTCGAACGGTTCGGCTTCGCTCCCCGTGCCTCACCGCGGCAGTCCGACGTGATGATCGTGGCCGGCACATTGACCAACAAGATGGCGCCAGCGCTTCGCAAGGTCTACGACCAGATGCCCGAGCCACGCTATGTCATCTCCATGGGCTCTTGCGCCTACGGTGGCGGTTACTACCATTATTCCTATGCCGTGGTTCGAGGCTGCGACCGCATCGTGCCGGTCGACATCTACGTGCCGGGCTGCCCGCCAACCGCCGAAGCGTTGCTTTATGGCGTGTTGCTGCTGCAGCGCAAGATCCGGCGTACCGGAACGATCGAGCGGTGAGGTTGTACCTCGAATGCTGATGACCGAAATCCCGTTCGGCACCACCGACTGGTCAGCGGTGCCGGTAACACACCATACCGGCACAACCGGCTCAGCTACGTGGCGCACGCGTAACTTCGGTGTTGTGCGTGTCCGCATGGTTACCTACACGCCGGATTACCAGGCCGACCACTGGTGCAGCAAAGGTCATATTCTGCTGTGCCTCGAAGGTGAGTTGACCACCGAACTCGAAGATGGCCGCACATTCGTTTTGACGCCCGGCATGAGCTATCAGGTCGCCGACGGCGCCGAACCGCACCGCTCCCACACCAAGGGCGGCGCCAAACTTTTCATCGTCGATTGAGGACGCCGCACCATGGCCGGTAACATCACCGAACTCGACACTCACGTGACCAGCGCACTCGGCGCGTCGATTGAAGCCAGCCGTATCGCCTGTGGCGAACTAACTCTTACTGTTGGCCGTGACGGCATTGTCGATGTGCTGACCAAGCTGCGCGACGACCCGGCCTGCAAATTCGAAATCCTGATCGACATCTGCGGCGTCGACTATCCGGCGCGGCCTAACCGCTTCGATGTGGTCTATCACCTGCTGTCGCCACGGCTCAATCAACGCATCCGCGTCAAACTCGAGACCAACGAAAGCGACCCCGTTCCCAGCACGATCCCGGTGTTTCCTGCCGCCAACTGGTTCGAGCGCGAAGCCTACGACATGTACGGCATCTTGTTCTCTGGCCACCCCGATCTGCGCCGCCTTCTCACCGACTACGGCTTCCAGGGGCACCCATTGCGCAAGGACTTTCCGCTGACCGGTCACGTCGAAGTCCGCTATGATGACGAGGCCAAGCGCGTCGTCTACGAACCGGTGAAGCTGACGCAGGATTTTCGCTCTTTCGACTTCGAGAGCCCCTGGGAGGCTGCCCGCTACGTGCTGCCGGGAGACGAGAAGGCTGCGAAGCAATAGGGAACGTGAGTGGTCAGTCGAGCGGTGGTGAAAAGCTGTTTGAGATGCTAGTCTTGACGATTCCGAACCAAGGACTCTCGGGTCATGAACTCCAGCACTTTCATCAAGGTCGAGAAAGCCACGTTCTTTAAGTTCGTCGCGGCCCAGGCTGAAGGCCGCTTCGAGTACGTGCGGGGGCGCATCATGCAGCAGATGGCGGGCGGAACGCTAAAGCATTCACAGATCGGCGGACGATTTTTCGTAATTTTGACAAATGCCATCGACAGTGAACGCTGGATCGTAAGCGGCCCTGACCGGGCGATCGATACGCCGGAAACCGTTCGATATGCGGATGTGACGATAGAGGCCATCGGTGCAGACCCAACGAGTTTGGCGACGACTGCACCGGCACTGATTGTCGAAGTGTTGTCGCCAACCTCGGCCGATCGGGATCTTGACGTCAAACCCGCCGAATACCTCAGCCTGAGGTCTCTTCAGGCCTACATCGTCGCGAGCCAGGATGAACCAGCCTGCCTGGTCTGGTTGCGCGACCCCGCCACCAACGCTTTCCCGACGGAAGGCGTACGGTTCGCTGGCCTCGATGCAGTCATCAATGTCGCGGCACTCGGGCTTGCGATCCCGCTCCAGGCGGTCTACCGAGGCATCGCAGAACAACTGATAGGTATCCCCGGTGCCTGAAACCGAAATTCGTCCATTCAACATCAACTTCGGTCCGCAGCATCCAGCAGCTCATGGGGTGTTGCGGCTTGTCCTCGAACTCGATGGCGAGGTCGTCGAGCGCGTCGACCCGCACATCGGGTTACTGCATCGCGGCACCGAGAAGCTGATCGAGCACAAGACCTACCTGCAGGCGATCGGCTATTTCGACCGTCTCGATTACGTGGCACCGATGAACCAGGAGCACGCGTTCTGCCTCGCCGCTGAAAAGCTGATCGGCCTCGACATCCCCTACCGGGCGCAGCTGATACGCGTGCTGTTCTCGGAGATCGGCCGCATCCTCTCGCACCTGCTCAACGTCACCACCCAGGCGATGGACGTCGGCGCGCTGACGCCGCCGCTTTGGGGTTTCGAGGAACGCGAAAAGCTGATGGTGTTCTACGAGCGTGCGTCGGGCAGCCGCATGCACGCGAAGTATTTTCGTATTGGCGGCGTGCATCAGGACCTGCCCGAACAACTCGTGATCGATATCGCCAATTGGATCGATCCGTTCCTGAAGGTCTGCGATGACATCGAGACGCTGCTGACCGAGAACCGCATCTTCAAGCAGCGCAATGTCGATATCGGCGTCGTATCGCTGGAAGAGTGCTTTGCTTGGGGCTTCTCCGGCGTCATGGTGCGCGGCTCGGGCGCTGCTTGGGATCTGCGCAAGTCGCAACCCTACGAGTGCTACGCGGAGATGGATTTCGACATCCCGATCGGCAAGAACGGTGATTGCTACGACCGCTATTGTCTGCGCATGCAGGAGATGCGGGAAAGCGCGAAGATCATGCGCCAAGCCTGCTCCAAACTGATGTCGCCAGAGGGTCGTGGCCCGGTTGCA
>JANNRP010000233.1:0-1981 GCA_031401535.1 Hyphomicrobiaceae bacterium
GGGGACATAGCCCGCGCCAAGCACAGCCAGGATCGACGGTGGCGTCAGCACCTCCACTGTGGCGCAAGAGGGACGCAGGCTGGCGGGCGCGTAGCCCTCCGGCGACCACGCTTGCAGTCCAAGCGCACTGACCTTCCAAGACTGCCCTTGCCAACGGATGAAGGCGTTGACGGGCACCTCGGCCAAGTCATATGACTGGCGGGGGCCCAAACGCTCGGCGTGCAGAACGCGGTCCATGTCTGGGGCCGCAGCACGTCCATCGAGCCCACGCACGCGGTTCCAAAGTGTGGCAAATTGCAGGGCAGCATCGCGTCGGCATTCGAAGCATGGCCGATGCCCTGCGCTCAGCGCAGTTGCTTCGTCGAGGAAGAATAGCTCGGTGTAGCGGCGTGGCTGCATTACGCGGCGTCGGCGGCCCTTGAAAGCAAGCACGCAGCAGATCCATTGCGACGAATGCCAATGCTTTTGCAACAAAGTTTGGTTGTCGCGATGGAACAAACCGCCGCGATTGCCCATCATCGTGCCGCGCACCGTCACGGCGATGATCTCGCCCGAGGGTGTGACGCGATTTTGGAGGGGCATTTTGGCCTCGGACCTACTTCTGACCCGTGCGAGCTGGTGGCACAATACTAATCGCCAGAGGGGCGCTGACCGATAACGGGCGGGAGGATGGCGTTCGGCGACAGTGACGCCTTGGCGACCAGCGGTGCCGGTAAAGCTTGCATGAGTTCACCGTGCCGCATGTCGGCCTCTATGATCATGATCTTCTGCCAGATCTTCTGCGATAAGCTGGCGGCCGTCCGCTCGATGTCGTTGACGGTATCGGTGACAACTGCGTCAGGGAAACTCTGGGCGTACAGTACCGCCACTTTGGCAGTCAGCGACAACATCTCGGAGCAGTAGTCGAGATAGCGCGTCAGCTCAAACGGCGACAGCGTGCGTTTCGGCGATGATGGTGTTGCTTGCGTGACGCTCGCCGCCGCACTCGGGTCCTTGGTTAACTGGTGCATGTCGATGACGTGAATGATCGACCGCAACTCGTTCAGCGCCGCCAGTGCTCGCTTGCGTTTGCGCCGTTCCTCGATGCTGAACATGAAAAACATCGTCGCACCCATCAGCACCACGATATTGAAGCCTGCATCAATCCCCTGGATGGTGCCGAACAGATCGTCGGAAGCCTTGGTCTGGGCCAGCAGACTGAACCCCACAAAGGCAAGGAGGGCAATGCCAGCCAGCATCACCAGGGTCACCAGCAGACGGGTGAACAGGGCCGGCCTTGCAATTTTCTCCGAACGCGCGCTGGTGTCCTGCGCGATGCCCGTCAACTCCGATGCGACTTTCGCAAGACCAGCACCAGGGAACCGCTCGTCGATCCGCCGAGTCAACTGGTCGAGCGACTGGACGATCTTGGCTGAATCGAGCGTGCGGAACATGGGCTGACACGTGCTCCTTGTCTGGTTGCCGCGACGACGACCCAACCGGATGATAGCACGGCGATCTTCCGGTTATCACGAAACCCACACGAGAAGTTTAGTTTACGCAGGCGCGATCGATCGCGCAGCAATGATGGTGGAATGCGACGGGACAGGAGAAACCGATGCCAACGCCGAGCTTGAACGGGTGGCGCAACTGCCGTTTCATTCTGTGTACCGCTATCGCTATGCTGGCGCTGCTCCCTCGGACGGCTGCCGTCGCCGCCGATGACGTCATCGCCTTGATGAAACAACCGGGCCACATCGCGTTCATGCGCCATGCGTGGGCGCCGTTCGAGGGCGCACCGCGCGGGCAGGAAATTACCGCCGAGACGCTCGGACCCTGCGAAACGCAACGCAATCTCGATGCCAAGGGTCGAGCAGATGCTGCGCGCATTGGCACGTTGTTCAAGAGCAAGGGGCTCACCTTCGATGCCGTCTACACCAGCACATGGTGCCGCTGCCGGGAGACGGCTGAGCTGATTATGGGGCGGTCGGTTGAGAACCTA